>CP134492.1:3792762-4108826 GCA_031761875.1 Bacillaceae bacterium IKA-2
CCTACTTGAAGAACCACTATTGGATATTATAAAGCGTGATGAAAGTTTGTATGGAGTCGATGAGATTATCTCTTTATCAATCGTTAATGTCTATGGCTCAATTGGCTTCACAAATTATGGCTATATTGATAAACTCAAGCCTGGTATTTTGAAGCAACTTAACGATAAAGAAAGTGGAATGTGTCATACGTTCTTAGATGATATCGTTGGTGCGATTGCTGCTGCTGCTTCAAGTCGTCTTGCACATCAGGTTGCAAACGTCGAATGATTTGATCAAAAAATATAATCAGTGTATTGCTTTCAAATCGAAACAATACACTGATTATTTATTTCGGATGAATGAAATTCATTCCCGATGTTTGTTCAAAAAATTTAATTTTATAAGAATTTCCACTCTGCCAATGAGTCTATCGAGAAGGTTGGTTTTATTTCGTACTGAGTAAGTTGTTCTTTTGATGTTACCCCTGTATGAACGATAATTGTGTCAAGATGAGCATTAATTCCCGCCATGATATCAGTTTGATAATTGTCACCAACCATTACCGTTTTTTCTCTGGGCGTGCCGATAACCTCAAGCGCTTGATTGACAATAATTGATTCCGGCTTGCCGATAAAAATTGGTGGTACTTCGGTTGATACTGCGATCACCGATGTTATTGAACCGTTCCCAGGCATTAATCCTCTTTCTGTCGGAAGTGCTATATCGCCATTTGTAGAAATAAACCTCGCTCCAGCTCTAACCGCTAAGCATGCTGTAGCTAACTTTTCGTAGCTAATCTCTCTATCAATTCCGATAACTACATAGTCAACAGCTTCATTTTTAAAAGTAAAACCTTTCTTTTTTAAGGCTGTTTCTAACCCCACTTCGCCAATCATATAGATAGATGCGGCTTTTTTTTCATCAGCAATAAAATTAGCAGTGGCAATGCTTGTCGTGAACACATGATCTTCAGTGGCTGGAATTCCCATCTCAACTAACGCTTTTGAGACTTGTTCACTTGTTTTTGAAGAATTATTTGTCACGAAGAGATACGGAATTTCCCGTTTCGCTAGTTCTTTTACAAACTCAATTGCCTCAATAATTCGTTCTTTACCACGATACATCGTTCCATCTAAATCAATTAAATAACCTTCGTAATGCTTCATTTAGTTTTTTTCTCCCTTATAGATAAACAAATTTCATAACACCAATATATTTTAGCCACATTAATCTGCATATAGTGGCGTAAAATCTACATTATCAAATTCATTCAAATATATTTATTTTAACTTAAACTATCAAGGGCTTGCACTAGAAAGAAAAAAGCCCCTTCATTAACGAAGTGACTTTTTATGAAAAATTTTCCACAATCTACTTTTTCGGCTTAATTTTGTAAAAACAATGAGATTCACTATCAATCGCCATACAAACTTCACAATCTACTTCATCTGTTCCCAATAATTCTTGAAATAGCGCTAACTCACAGCTACAGGCAACAGGATACTCTTGAGCAATTTCTGAGATAGGACAATTATATTCTTTAAAAAGATAGCTACCTTCACTATCCTTTTCCCATTCTACCATGTAGCCATTTTCATTTTGCAAGCGCGCTAGTTCAGCAACTTTATCTTCTAATGAATTTAGTTCAGTAATACGGGCACCATACTTTTCTTTCATTCGATCTTTACGGCGCTCAAACAGCTGCTCAACCATTTCTTGACCACTTAAATCTTCAATATCTCTTAATAGATCCACGGTTAAAGGTGCGTAATTTCTAGGAAACATCTCTTGACCTGTTTTCGTTAAAAAATAAACATTTGTCGGTCTTCCCATTGCTTGTCTAAGGAGACTTGTTTCGATTATATTATCTCGCTCTAATGTATTTAAATGACGGCGTACTGCCATCTCGGTAATATCTAGATTATTAGACATTTCTGCTACAGTAAGCTGTTTATTAACTTTTAGTAAGTTTAAAATTTGATCTTTTGTAGAAACTTGTTTTCCCATATGATCCACCACCCATTCCCATTTTAAAGGATGTAGTCAAATAAGTAAAATAATCAACCAAAATATTTAAAAATATACATAAATTCGGCTTTTATAAAAATCTTGCAAGAATACTAGTTGTTTTTTCATTTCGCTAAGTTCTTAATTATTTAGGAATAAAGGCTGTTACCTGCCCTAGTTCATCTTTTAAATATTGTTTTATTGACGGTACAAAGTTCGTCAATGCCTCTAAGTTTTCTGTGAAAATTTGTTTTATTGCTTGATGATCAATTTTTGTATAATCACGAACGACCATTTTGCGCAGTGGGATAACTACTTTAAGGCTTTCCCCATTTTTTTCTGTAACTACCTTTTCATCAATGAGGATATTAATAATATCTTCATAACCACCTGGATCACGCATAACGAAGCCATCGATTATACTATTCCCAACGTCAATGATTGCTTCTATGACAATATGTATGACCCGCTCTAACACTAATTTATCGGCAATTGTTGTCCAGTCTTTTTTACTATTAAAAAATTGCAGATGCTCATCCATTAGAGTAAGTTTCTCTTCAATTAGTTTTTGATCAACAAAATACACTCTGCTCACCTGACCTTTTCTATTTAGAGTAATATATATTAATGAGTAAAGTATAACATATAAGCACTAAATTCTTTAAAAATTATCGAGAACCGCTCCAACTAACCATAGAATTTGAAGGGGAATGAATCGCTAAGTTAGTTTTGAACAAGTCCGTAATAAACCAACTATGATTCATAGTATTATATTTATGTTTGTTTTGTTATACTTGTTTAGGACAAAAAAGGCTTGGCTCACCGCCTAGTTTCGAAGTGTGTGCCTTAATTTCATTTTAAATATTATCATAATTAATTTAGTAACGGAGGAAATGAGACATGGAACGTGAATTAGCGTTAGAAATAGTTCGAGTTACAGAGGCAGCCGCCCTAGCTAGTGCGCAATGGATGGGACGCGGCTTGAAAAATGAAGCAGATAATGCCGCTACGAGTGCAATGCGAGCGATGTTTGACTCGGTTAATATGAAAGGAACTGTTGTCATTGGTGAAGGTGAACTTGATGAAGCACCAATGTTATATATCGGCGAAGAACTTGGCAATGGAAATGGACCTGATGTAGACATTGCTGTCGATCCTCTAGAAGGGACAAGCATCGTTGCAAAAGGTCATCCTAATGCAATGGCTGTTGTAGCCATCGCTGATAAAGGTTGTCTACTCCATGCTCCAGATATGTATATGGAAAAAATTGCGGTTGGACCTAAAGTGGCTGGTCTTGTTCGCCTAGATGATCCAATTGAAAAAACCATTGATATTGTTGCAAAAATGACGAATAAACGTGTCCAGGACGTTACTGTAATTATTCAAGAGCGTGAACGTCACGACGAACTTATTGACCGAATCCGAAAAAAAGGAGCACGAGTAACATTATTTGGGGACGGAGATGTAGGAGCCGCTATTGCTACTGCACTCCCTCACACAGGTATTGATTTATTTGTCGGAACTGGTGGCGCTCCAGAAGGAGTTATCTCTGCTGCGGCACTTAAGGCGCTAGGCGGGGATATGCAAGCTCGACTTGTACCAATGAATGAGGAAGAAACGGCTCGTTGCAAGCGCATGGGTCTCGAAGACCCGACACAAATATTACAACTTGATGATTTAGTCCGTGGTGACGATGCCATTTTTGCAGCAACAGGAGTATCTACCGGAGAGCTTCTTGATGGTGTCCGCTTTTTAGGTGGTGACCTTGTTGAAACAGACTCGATCGTCATGCGAGCCAAAACTGGAACTGTTCGCTACATTAAAGCCCAACATCGCTTAAAAAATAAACCGCATTTAGTGATGAAGTAATAAGAAAAAGCACGACACTCTTAAATGAAGTGGTCGTGCTTTATTTATTTACGTAAAGCTTCACTCGCTTTGCATTTACAATTAAATCTAATGGATTAAATGAATTTCATAATACCAATAAACTACCATATCAATCTACCAAGCGCAGATACATTTTGAATTTCATTCAACTAACTAATCAATTAATTTTACAAGTAAATCAACTAGGTGTGATGTTTCAATTTTATAATCCTTAGCAAACTTATCCGCACCATGCTTCATTTGAAGTAAGCAGCCAGGATTACTTGTCACAACTGTTGTCGCTTCAGTATTTTTTACATTCTCCATTTTTGAAGCTAATATTTTACTTGATTCTTCGTAATGAATTAAGTTATAAATTCCACCTGAGGCACAACAAGAATCACTATCTTTCATTTCTATAAAGTTAGCTCCAGGGATCGAACGTAAAAGTTGTCTAGGCTCTTCTGTCACTCCTTGAACATTACTTAAATGGCAAGAAGGTTGATAAGTAATAATGCCATTCCACTCTCTTTTAAATGGCAGAGGACCATACTTAACTAGTAAAACACTAACATCGACACTTTTCTTTGAAAATGCTTCTGCTTTTTGCTGCCATTCGGGTTCATCATGCAATAATTCACGATATTCATGTAACATCGCACCGCAACCGCCGGCACTGTTTACAATGTAATCAATTCCTGACGTCTTAAACACGTCAAGATTTTCTTTTGCCAATTCTTTCGTTTCTGATAGTAAGCCTTGATGGGCATGAAGTGCACCGCAACATTTTTGTTTCTCTGGAATAAATACATCTAAGCCAACAGTATTTAACAACTTAATCGTATTATTGTTTGTTTCATGCATCATTGCGTCTGTTACACACCCCACAAAAAAGGCAACTTTACCTTTACACTCTCTCTCAGTTTTATACCATTCGCCCCTCTTAGTACGTTTTGACGGTTTTTGTACAGGAGGAAGAATTTTCTCAAAAAAACCAAGTGGCTTAGCAACTAAATTTATTGCGTTTGTTTTTTGTACGAGCTTATTTAAGCCGCTTTTTTGATAAAGCCAGGTAGCGTCACCAATGAGGTTCAAAAATTTCGGATTCGTAAATCCTTTTGTTAGTAACAAATGCACAAAATGATCTTTTGTTTTTTTCGGTTTTTCTTTTTGAATAATTTCTTTAGCTGCCTCAAGGATTTGGCCGTAGGGAACATTAACCGGACAAGCGATCTCGCATGCACGACAACCGAGGCACAAATCAATCGGCCCAGCCATATCTTTAGTAACGTCGATCTTTCCTTCTGCTGCCATTTTCACCAGATTAATCCGTCCTCTTGGTGAAGCAGTTTCGGTTCCCATTGATTGGTAAGTTGGACAAGCTGGAAGACAATAACCGCATTGGATACATAGATTTGTTTTGGAAAATGCTTTTTCAAAGAGCTCGTTATGCCTTTGGATTTCAGGAGCGCTCATTATGTCAAAACCACCTTTGTTTGTCCAGGTTGCGGGAACATCTTTCCAGGATTAAGAATATTATTAGGATCCCATGCCTGTTTGATCGATTTCATTAATTCAAGCGAATGCCCTAGTTCAAGTTCCATATAAGGGGCTTTTAAAATTCCGATACCATGTTCACCTGATAATGTTCCACCTAATTTTATTGCACTTTCAAAAATTTCACTAACGGCTAGTTCGACTCGTTTCATTTCCTCTATGTCTCGTTTATCAGTAATAATATTAGGGTGAAGATTACCATCTCCGGCGTGTCCGAACACCACTAATGTAAGATTGTATTTATCTCGGATTGCATATAAACATTCCATCATCTCAGGAATTTTGCTTCGAGGTACCGTCGCATCTTCAGAAATTTTTGTTGGACCTAGCTGAGTAATTGCTGGCGAAACCATTTTTCTCGCTGCCCAAATCTCATCTCTTTCTTTGTCATTGGCAGCAATTTTCACTGAAGTAGCTCCGTTTTTATTGCAAATAACACGACATTTTTCAATTTCTTCTTCAATTGCAAGAGGATGACCATCGATTTCGAAAATAACTAAAGCGTCAGCCTCAACCGGAAGACCACTAGGTTTATAGTGTTCGACAGCTCGTATACACGCATTATCCATAAATTCCATTGCTGCAGGAAGGATACCTGCAGCTAACACATTCGTAACCGCATTTCCTGAATCGATAAATTTTGAAAAAGTTGCAAGCATCGTCTTTTTTGCTTGTGGTTTTGGAATTAACCTTAAGATTACTTCGGTTACAATTCCAAGTAGGCCTTCAGATCCAACGATAAGTCTGGTCAGATCAAAACCAGTCACGTTTTTAACTGTTTTTCCGCCAGTACGAATAATTTCACCTAATGGTGTAACTACCTCTAAACCGATCACATACTCTTTGGTTGTACCATACTTTAATCCTTTCGGACCGCTTGAGTTTTCAAGTAGATTTCCACCAATCGTCGAAACATTTGAACTTGAAGGATCTGGCGGGTAAAAAAGGCCAACCTCTTCCGCTTTTTTATGGATTTCAGAAGTAATAATCCCAGCAGATGCGACAGCAATCATATTTTCTTTATCGATAACTAATTTTTCCTTTAGTTGCGACAAATCAAAAACCATTCCTCCATATACTGGAAGAGGCCCACCACTTAAAGAAGTACCAGAACCTCTAGGATAGACTGGAATACGATATTCGTTTGCCAATTTCACAAGTAAACTAATTTCTTCAACTGAAGCCGGTTGCAAAACAATATCTGGTAAGTATTCACCAAATGAAGCATCATAACTATAAGAGTAACGATCACTTAATTCTTTAAGAATTCGCTCTTTTGGAATGATTTCTTCAATTTTTTTTACTATTGATTTTTCCATGATAGTTCACCTACTTTATCTTAAAGACTAAGAAGAGCTCTTGGATTTGTTTGAATCATCTTTTCTAAATCGGTTTCTTTAACTCCGGCGTTTGCTAGTTTATATAAAAACTCACTTAAAGCAGTAATCGCAGGAATATTATGTTTTTGACCATAGTCTGTTACTAAAACACAGTTATCTGCCCCTAAAAATTCAATAGTTCGAGCCATATCTGCAACTGTCAAATCTCTAAAGTCTTCGCTACAAGCCAAATAACATTTCTCAAGTATACATCCCTTTTTCACCAAATCCTGTTGCATTCCCATTGGGATTTTTGCGATTCCCATGTCAGGATGCTGGATGAGAATTTTTTTGACGTTTCTTTCTATAGCAATATCTACAAGGACACTTACTTCTTTTGGAGATAAATGACCAGTAGCCAAAATCGCATCGTGATCACTAATCAAATCTAAAATATCAAATAGTTCTGGACGAATTTTTCCTTCTTCTCCCCATATTGTTATCCCCTGATCAGGCTTAATCTTCGCACTAGTAGAGAATAATTTAGTCTGTTTACTTTGAAAATAAACCCAATGTTGTACAGTTGAAATAGTTGGCATCCAAATAATTTTCGCACCTAGCTTTAAAGCGGTCTCTACTGTTCGTACGGAAATACCACCTGTATGCTCATTAAGGGCAATTCCTCCAAAAATGTGAAGACCCTGCTCTTTTTCGCGGATCAAAGTAGCACGATCCATCGTCGGTGATTCATGACTTTTAATAATCGCTCCCGCCATTTGTGCTGCTTTTATATCTTCAACAAGCTCCCAATCTGTTTGTACTCGAGGAAATAAACTCGGAGAGCTATGAACATGAAGTTCAAAGCCCCCCTTTAAGATTGGATGATACGTTGTGCTCATTTAAGATTTAGTCTCTTCCTGGTCTTGCTTTAATGATTTTTCGAAAAAGCGAGTTAACTCCTCAATTAACTCTCCAAAAACAGGGTGATCGCCAAACATAAAATCGTTATGCTTCCCATTAATTAAATATAATTCTTTAGGTTCTGCTGCCGCTTCATATAACGACTGTGATTCATCAAGAGGATGAAGAAGATTTTCTGTTCCGTGTCCAATAAATAACGGACGTGGAGAAATCGCTTTCACTAAATCCTCGGCGTTTGTATTAATAATTGATTCAGTAAATTGTAATTGTGTTTGTTTTCCGAATCCAGGGACTTTTGTTAATTCTGCTGATACATAACTCGATGTGGCAGGGTCTAATGGATAGTGGATAAACGTTGCTGCTAGCTCAGACTTTCCTGAATTTACACGTTGTTGTTGATCTTTTTTGATCGTTTCTTTAATTGCTGTCCATTCAACATAAGTATGGATCGAACGTAACCATCGCTCGCCGTCATAAAAACCATTAAGAGCAGCTACAGCTTTGACACGCTTATCTTTTGCTGCCGCGTGAACAACATTGTTTCCACCCATACCCCAACCTATTAAACCGATACGTTCACTATCTACCGCTTCTACCGTTGTTAAATAATGAGTTGCATTAATGATATCCTCGACTTGCTCTGAAAGGATAACTCTTCCTGATTCACCTTCACTGTCAGCAAAACCACGGTAATCAAATCCTAAACAAATGTACCCCAGTTTTGTTAATTTCTCGGCAAAAAGACGAGGATAAAATTCATTAAATCCTTGATATCCTGAGTTAGGAATGATCGCCGGGTATTTTTTTCCCTCGATAAAGTTTTCTGGTAAATAAAGAGTTCCTTGAAGCTTACAGCCTTCACTATAAAATGAAATGTGTTTTTCTTGCATGTTGTTTTCCCCCTAGAATTTAAACTGAATTTAACAAAAGTTATAATACAAGTATACATATTCATAAAACTTTTTCAACTATTAATTTTTTCACTAAAATCAAATATTTTCAGTGTTTTTCTATATAAATTAATAGGAATATATTAACATTAATAAAAAAAAGTTTGTAATTTTTAAAATAATTTGTATAATTGTATTATAACTTTGTTAACGCTTACAAAGAACATCGATTAGGGGGAGTTATTTTGGAATTTACACCATGGGCATTATTTATTGACGTAGGAATTGTCTCATTCTTGTTGATTATCGGAACACTATTAAGAGCGAAGGTGAAATTTGTTCAATCACTGTTTTTACCTGCGAGTATGATTGCTGGTTTTTTGGGATTGCTTCTTGGTCCAAGCGGAATTAATATTTTGCCTTTTTCTGATCAAATTGCATCCTATCCAGGGGTCTTAATTGCAGTAATTTTTGGAGCTATTCCGATTGGGGCAGTAAAAGTTCCTTGGAAAAAATTAGCTGGTAGAGTTCGTAACATGTGGTCATACTCAATGTTACTAACTACACTAATGTGGGGTGGTGGTGCCTTATTTGGACTAGCTGTTCTAGGTTTTATTTTTACTGATCTTCATGTAGGATTTGGACTCATTTTAGGAGCAGGGTTTCTTGGGGGACATGGAACTGCAGCGGCCTTAGGACAAGGTTTTGCTATTCAAGGTTGGGATGAAGCGCTAACTTTAGGAATGACTTCTGCTACTATTGGTATGATTGTAGCAGTACTAGGTGGGTTATTTCTTATTAAAAAAAGCACCAAAAAAGGCCATACATCATTTATCTCGAGCTTCGAGGATTTACCACAAGAACTTAGAACAGGTTTAGTAGACCGTAACAACAGAAATGTTTTAGGTGAGGACACAATTTCACCTATCTCGATTGATCCATTAATTTTTCACGTAGCATTAGTGAGTATGGTTGTAGCAGGCGCCTATTTCATAACTAACTTCGGAAATTCACTGTTTCCTCAAATTGCTATTCCGTTATTTAGTATCGCATTCTTACTAGGATTATTCCTTCAGTTTGTAATGAGGAAAACAAATAGTGATGATTACGTTGACCAACGAGTTATTACACGTATAAGTGGTGGAGCTACTGACTTACTTGTTGCTTTTGGTATTATTTGGGCTTACTTGATCTTCCGTTTTGTCGCTCCTCGTATATTTGATACTTATTGGTTTGAGCGTGCAATATTTGGCTGGGGATGGAGTACAGGAACAGTTGCGATGGGACTAGCTCTTTTACGAATTGTTGATCCAGATTTAAAAAGTAAAACGCTTGATGATTATGCAATCTCATATCTTGGAATGGTACCACCTGAGATGCTAATTATTACGATGGCACCGATATTATTCTCGATTGGTTTACCTTGGGTTTTCCCAGCTGTTTTATTATTAACAGCTATTACTATTATTCTAGTATTTAAGAAAAAAGGCTGGTGGGTTAGTGAAGATCCATTCAATAGAACCCAGTCAGACAAAAAAAGTGCATAAATAAGGAAAACTTGGCTCAATGATGCATTACTATTTTGATATGTTTCTAAAAGCAGTAAATATGTTATAATACAAGTAAACTCTCTTTTGGAAAGGGGTGTGAGACAAATTTTGATCGCGAGAAAAAAAATTTCTGAACAAGTCCTTGAAGAAATAAAAAAACGCATCCGTTCTGGAGAATTTGCTGATAACTCTAAACTGCCTTCTGAATCTGTACTTACAGCTCTTTTTGGTGTTAGCCGAGTGCCACTCCGAGAAGCCTTAAGTGTACTATCGGCCAATGGGGTCATTGAGTCCAAGCAAGGCGGTGGAAGTTGGGTAAGAGCTGTTCAAATGGATAAAGTTCTTAACAAAACTCTAGTTGAGACTCTAAGCTTTGATCAGGTTTTATATTTGTTAGAAACAAGAATAATTTTAGAAACAGAAGCAGCTTATTTAGCAGCCGAACGACACGAAACTGATGACTTAGTTTCCTTATATGAAGCGCAAAAGCTCCTTTACGAAAACATCAACGACCCTGCTTCTATTGATGATAAGGCCGACTTCACTTTTCATCATGGCATAGTACTGGCCACAAAAAATCCAGTTCTCATACAAACAGTGAATAATATTTCCGATTTATATAACCAAGCGATGATCGTATCGTTAAAGCTTAATACAAAAATTGTCGGTAAAAAACAACAAGTGTACGAAGAGCATCAAAACATCTTACAAGCTGTCGTCACAAGACAAGCTGTCGACGCTCGAGATGCAATGCATATTCATCTGACTAATAGTTTAGAGAAACTTAAGCATTATAATGAAAGTCTATAAGATTACTATTTAAAGAATTTGGCCGACGAGGTCAAATTCTTTTTTTTGTAAAAAGATAAGCGTCATTTCTTTTTATTGTTAAAAAATTAAGATATGATCAAACTATACTGACTAAAATAATTTTTCCAGACATGTAAGAAAGGATGAACTACCATGACAGAACGTTTTTACCTTTATGATGAGGAAGAACAAGCAAAAACTCGCTATATTAGTTTTATGGGAGAAAATCAACGGTTTGATCTTGTCATTGTATCGACGGCACGCTATTTCGGAAAACAATTAGTCCTCGATATGCAATCGAATCGTCTTGCGATAATTGGGTCAGACGACCTTGTTGAGCCGGGTTATCTTGAATATGCTTTTAACTTAAATGAAGAAGACGCTGAAGACCTTCGCAGTTTTCTACATGAATTAATACAATAAATTTCAGCCAAAATTATTCTTCAAAATTCATGAATATTTAAAGGCATGTAAATGACAGTTTATGATTTTTGGGGAATAATTACAAAGTGAAAACGATCTCCTTTTGGTAATACTAACAGGAGGAGGTGGAATAGCTTTGGATAAAGAAAAGAAAGCTTATACTGATTTTTCAAATGTAGAAACTGGAGAAAATTATCTTATTCCAGAAGACACCCCTGAGGGACCATATGGATCCCCTGTAAATAAAAAACTTGGCAAAACAACGCCATGGCGTGAAGGACAAAGAAGAATGAGTGCCTTTAACTATGAAAATAAGTCACTTCATCAAAATTTACCACGGCAAGATCCTGGATCGCATCCTCCCCATGACGATCCAAACAAAAATGAAGAATTACCTTATACTTCTAAATAGGGGAGTGTATGAAAAAAGCTAAGGGTGACAAATATTGTCATCTTTAGCTTTTCTTTATAAAATTGGATTTAAAAAATTAAAGACTTACATAAAAAGGTAAAAATGTATATGGAATTTAAAGAAAAGCACATTTCAATATTGAAATATGCTCAATTGATTATTCAGTTACAAGCCGTTTTTCTGTTTCTGTCGTTGGATTACCTCGATCTTCTTTTAATTTCCGCAAAACAAAATAACGGCATCCGAAGTTGCAGTATTCGAAAAGATACTCTGGTAAAGTGCTTATCTTGGAATCATAAGTCGACTTCCTATTTGTATCCTCAAAAAAACCACGAAGTCGTAATTGGCTATAACCCCAGTCACCAACAATATAATCATATTTATTCAGCACATCACTATATCGGGCTGTATAAGCTTCTTCATCCCATGCTTCTCTAACATCCTCAACTACTTCAAAATTAACACCTTGTACGCTGATTGTCATTTCATGTCACCTCACACTTCTAATACTGCCTTATAAAACAAGAAAATTCAATACTAAACCTAATATATCCAATGAAGAAAAGTTACTAAAGTTTAATTTTTTCTTATACTATTATTTTTTAAAACCTTAACCTAAAAAAGAAAAAGTATCACAAAAATTATTTGGAGATTATTTCTAATTTAAACAAAAATCATTTTGGTCATCCTACCTAATAGGAGGTGCTATCCACATTGATAAAAAAGTTCGTAACTTTAAGTATTTGTTTAATAATAGTTAGTACAGGGTGTCAAGCACTCGGCCGAAATGAAGCACCAATTGCTAAAGACAACCACGAGATCATAAATATGCGTAATCAAAGTGAAGGGTTTAACGTTATTAATCCTGATAAAAATTATCATGAAATTCAACGTTTTGGTTTTGTCCGTCACCAACGAGAAACTGCTTTGCCACGTGGTGGATCAAACCCACATATAGCAACTTATGATCCTGAACTTTTGGCAGATGCGATTAGCAAATTATCGATTTTAGTTCCTGAAGTTGATGAAGTCGCAACATTAGTAACGGATAAGCAAGTTTTAGTCGCTTATCAAACAACGTCTAAAAATCGTTTTCAAACAGCAGATCAAGTAAAAAAAACTGCGATGAGTGTAGTTCCAAGATTTTTCCACGTCTACGTTTCTGATGATCCCAGAATGATATCCAGCATCGAACGATTCGGCGGCCTTTCATCAACCACTGAAGGAGTTCAAGGTGTGTTAGAACACACAGTCGAGGAAATGCTACTATCTCCCCAAGGTCGAGGGATTAGTGCGAGTGAAAATGACGAATTCGATGAAAATATCGATCCAACGATAATGAAGTAAGAAAATTAAGAAAAGCGCAAGGCGCCTGCCTATCGAAAGGATTAGGTGTTACCCTAATTCCATTTCTGCCTTCACCGCTTCTTGCCTTGCTTGAGCCTGATTTACTTGTTCATCAGCATGATAGGAAGAGCGGACAAGGGGACCACTTTCACAATGGCTAAAACCTTTTGTCATCGCAATTTCTTGTAATTCTTGAAATTCGTCAGGAGTCCAATATTTTTGGATTTTCAAATGTGACCTCGTCGGTTGTAAGTATTGTCCAATCGTTAAAATATCAACATCATGCGCTCGTAAGTCGTCCATTGTTTCAATAATTTCTGCTTTTGTTTCACCAAGACCAATCATTAGACTAGATTTCGTCGGTATATTTGGGCACATTTCTTTTGCTTTTTTAAGTAAGGCTAGAGATCGCTCATATGTAGCCCTTGCCCTTACCTTTGGCGTCAATCTCTTTACCGTTTCAATATTATGATTTAGGATGTTTGGTCTTGCATCCATTAGAATTTTTAAATTTTCTTCTGAACCATTCATGTCAGAAGGCAGTACTTCAACAGAACAGAATGGGCTTTTGCGACGAATCGCTCGAACAGTTTCAGCAAAAACTCTCGCACCACCATCTTTAAGATCATCCCTAGCAACAGCCGTAATGACGACATGCTTTAGACCCATTTTTTTTACAACTCTTGCGACTCTTTCTGGTTCTTCTAAATCTAGCTCTGTTGGGAGACCCGATTTCACAGCACAAAAACGGCATGCTCTTGTACATATGTCTCCTAAAATCATAAATGTAGCTGTTTTTCGTTCAGCCCAACATTCATGAATATTAGGACAACGTGCTTCTTCACATACGGTATTGAGCTTTTCTTCTCGCATCATTTTTTTTAGTCCTGTATATGAATCATTAGTATTAAGTTTAATTTTTAGCCAGTCAGGCTTTCGAATATGCTCTTCTTGCTTTGCCAATGGTTTCACTCCTCTAGAGTTGAACGTTTAATTGAAAATGTTAACTAATGAATGAATTTCATAATGCAGATTCTGCGCCACTAAGATACTGCATCTAGTTGAATTAAAACATCTTCAACTTAGCAGAATGATGTGGCTAGTTTTCGTATTATGAAACATTCAATATAAATCTTTTTTAACTTTACCATGAAAAACAAGAAATCTCAAAATACTTGCATCCAAATGCGAGTAAGTAGCTTATATTTTTTGATACCATTATCTACAAACTGCAGTTATTGGCAAAAAATAAAGGAGGTCTTCAGATGATACGGACACTACTTATCGTTACACTAATAGCTTCATTCTTTGTATCTCCGATTAATGGTTTTGCTAAAGAAGCGATTGAATTAACTTATGCTGAACGGCTTGAACAGCGGATGAGCTTATTTCAAAAATTTGAAACTGTCACAAACGTACCGTGGTACTATTTAGCCGCTGCTGATTCATTTGAAAGAGGCTTACGTCGGGCTAGAAGAGACTTGCCTAATGAAGCAGGTTTAATTGCCATTTATTATGAACCACAACAATGGGTAGGAGCGCTAAACCCAAATCTAGAAGATACACACCCACTTTCTATTAGTATGTTTGGTGGTGTGGGATTAGATGGTGATGGCGATGGGCTAGCAGATCCTAACAATGATGAAGATGTACTTTATACGTTTGCTAGCCACTTAGAATCTTATGGCTACGACGAAGAAAACATTAAAATCGGCTTATGGGAATTTTATCATCGCGAAAAGTCGCTACAGCTAATTATTGGACATGCGAAAATATATGAAACGTTTAATACGATTGCCTTAACAAAAAATGCCTTTCCACTGCCACTTCGTTTTAATTTCACTTATAAAAATACGTGGGGCGATACTCGCGGCTGGGGAGGGCGGCGAATTCATGAAGGAACTGATATTTTTGCAGGGTACGGAACACCCGTACAAGCGACAACTTATGGAATAATTGAATTAAAAGGATGGAATAAATTTGGAGGTTGGCGTGTCGGGATTAGAGACGTTGATAATGTCTATCATTACTTTGCTCATTTAAGTGGATTCGAAAAAGGAATTGAAGCAGGGAAAGTAGTTGAACCTGGAACTGTTATAGGTTATGTAGGTAGTTCTGGATATGGTAAACCAGGGACACAAGGGAAATTCCCGCCTCACTTACATTACGGGATGTATCGTGATAATGGCTTTATTGAATGGTCGTTTGATCCGTTTCCTTCACTAAAAAGATGGGAAAAGCAAGCACGAGCAGCAAAAAGACGATAAATCGATATAAGAACGAAAATCCAATCTACTTTTAAAAGGTTTGCATCGCAAAAATGAATACTAAATTGACTAGGTATTTTTTACTTATGATAAAACAACACTCTTCTCTTAAATGTCAGAAAAAACTCAAGTACATTAGTAACGTACTTGAGTTTTTTCTAGTGCTTATGCCCCTTTAAGAGCAACAACTCGCATTTTCATTATAAATATAACAGCAACAAACGTAACTGTAGCTGCCAAGAATCCCACAATGGCACTTTCTGTGAAGCCGAGTGCCAGATAGCCAACAATAGAGACCCCAGCGATGATAAGTGCATATGGTAACTGAGTTAGTACGTGATCAATATGGTGGCTTCCTGCCCCTGTTGAAGAAAGAATCGTCGTATCTGAAATTGGTGAACAGTGATCACCAAAAATTGACCCTGCTAATACTGCAGCAAGTACTGGTAACATCAACGAAATATCTGTAGCTGCAGCGATATCTCCCGCAATTGGTAACATAATTCCAAATGTGCCCCAGCTGGTTCCAGTTGAAAATGCCATAAAGCCAGCAATAATAAATAAGACCGCTGGTAAAAAAGCAACATTCATATGCTCATCAACAAGAGAGGCTAAATAGTCTCCGGTTCCAAGTTCAGATATTATTGCAATAATTGTCCAAGCAAAAATAAGAATATAAATTGCTGGTAACATTGATTTTATGCCTTTCCATAGCCCTACTCCAATTTTAATAACTCCAAGTTTCTGAGAAAAGCTTAGTACAAGTGAAACCACTAAACTTACTAGACCGCCGTAAAGAAGCGCAGCTGCTACATCTGTATTTTCAAAAATAGTTAAAATAGATGTAGTAACGCCGGACCCTTGAATGCCAGTTGTTATCATGAAAAAAATTGTTGCAACAATCAATGTAATGATTGGCCAAATTAAATTGCCAACTTTACCTGTTACATTGGTAGAAACTTCTCCTTGATCACCTGGTACTGGACCTTTTTCTTTATCAACAACTTCTCCTGTTTCAATAGCACGTTGTTCGTGAATGCGCATTTGTCCAATATCAAGCTTAAAGTAAACGACAGCGATCACCATAAATATTGCAAAAATAGCATAAAAGTTCATGGGTGCAATTAGTACGAAGGCTTGTAGCGCTTCCCATTGAGTGACACTGTGAGTCATTAATATTCCACCAATAATGGTAATGATATAAGCTCCCCAACTAGACACAGGTGCAATCACACACATTGGCGCCGCTGTTGAATCTACCAAGTATGCTAGCTTAGCTCGTGAGATCCTGTGGCGGTCTGTTAATGGTCTCCCTACATTCCCAACTGTTAAACTATTAAAATAGTCATCAATAAAAATGATAATTCCTAGTAAAACAGTAACAAGCTGAGCTCCCACTCTCGTCTTTACACGGCGAATGGCCCACTCACCAAAGGCTTGGCTTCCGCCTGTTACTGCAATTAATGACGCAATCATTCCGAGCATTAGTAAAAAGAAAATAATATATAATTCCCATGTATTTATCGCACCACCATCGATAAAAATCGCTTTGACAATTTGTGAAATTTGACTAATACTATCAATAATAAAGTTGTTATTAAAGCTACTAAAATTATTAGATCCACTTTCAAAATTAATCATAAGTGCTCCCACAACAATCCCGACTCCTAGCGAGGGCAATACTTTTCTTGTTAACATAACCATCACTAAAGCTAGAATTGGTGGAATCAAACTTAAAATTGACACTTCCATCTCTCTTCCTCCTTTGTTTTTCTTACCTTCTCCCTTTAAAAACATTAACTTTCTTAAAGGGCAATGCAAAAAAAAGTAGCAAATAGGCCCGGAAATCCTATCGCTACTTTTTAACTAGTAAACAATGGTCCCTCATCTAAAGTTAGTAGTCCTCCACAACCAGTTCAAAAATGATTGTGACAGTACTACATTTATTAAATGCAGTACCAGCAACGATAATGTTGACCATTATCATCACTTCGGCAAAACTTCCTTTCAAGGGCTATCATCGTTGTCATCCTTTAGCCATTTACTTTTAAGTATTGCGCCTCTACCCCACCTTTTGATGAGGCATTGCTATTTAATTGAAATTAATAGGCTTATTATACCAAGGTTAGTCAGCTAGGACAATAGTTTAATGGCTAATCATTTTGATTACTTCTTCTGACTGCTTCATCAATATCACCCTGTCTAATTATTGCTGGCATTGGCATATTACCACCATCACCATTGCCACTATAGAAAAATTCAGGAACAACTCCCGGAAGGAAAATACTACCAACAAGTATCGATGTTTGGACCACTTCTGTTTGCGTAGCAAAAGGAATAACAATTTTTACGTCAACGGTAATATCAACCATATATTCAATCGTCGTGTTATTAATTCCTGTTGCTTCGATGTTTCTAGTTAGTTGCGACTTGACATCACCAATTGCCGTTAGACGAACGGGAACCTTTGGACCTAAATGTGCAAGAAGCACATTATCTGTCGCTTGGCCCAACGGTATCATATGAATAATCCCTTCTTGATGATAAGGCTCGCCGTTTTGCTCGACTTCAATACCCTCAGGAATGCTCAAATCTTTCACTTTTCCCAGTGCGATATCATTTAAATATTTTTGAACATTAAATGTTGTTTCATGTAACACTCGGTTCGCAACAACTGGATTAAAATTTACAGATGTTAATTTTCCATTATTATCTTCATGAACTTCAATCAGTTTATCAATATTGGTGTTTTCTAATGTTTTCTTATAAACAGCTTGATTAATGGCAAGTGTGCCAATTCTTTGGGTTTCAGTTTGGGCGATACTTAGGAGCGTTGGACGGATCCCTTTTTCTACAAGCACAAGACCTTGAACCGTCATAACAATAAAAATAATAATTGAGATTAAAAAAACGTAACGAAATGGAAGCGGACCTTTTTTGGGTCGGTACCTTCTCCTTTTAAACATAAAAAACCCCCTTCACATATTAATGTGTATGCGAGAGGGGACTGGTTCTTACCTTTAAATTTCAAATTATAGCTTTAATATTAATATTTAATGGTAGACTTTGCCAAAAAGAGGATGTTCAAAAAGTCCGCTAATCATAGCTGTCGAATCTATTCGTTGGCGCGCTCTTTCCGGCTCTAATTATCCTCGTTTTTGAACGTGAATTAAAAGCTACTTTAAAAGAATTTTATATTTTTTTATAAACTTGAAATTCATATTTATAGTGATTTTTCTTGTCTTTTTCGTACTTTTCAGTTGCAACCATTTTCCACTCCTCTGTTAGCTGAGGAAAAAATGTATCTCCGTGAAAACTTTCAAGAATTTGGGTACTATATATTTTTTCGGCATAAGGAAGAAATTGTTGATAAATTTCTGCGCCCCCAATAACAAATAAATCTTCTTTTTTTGCTTTTTCAAGCACTTCTTTAATATCGTGGATGACTAAACACCCTTCTGCCCTAAAAGATAGATCCCTAGTTAAAATAAGATTCGTTCTGTTTGGAAGTGGACGCCCAATTGATTGAAATGTTTTTCGGCCCATTACGATAGTGTGCCCTGTCGTTGTTTTTTTGAAATGAGCTAAGTCTGCAGGTAAATGCCACGGCATTTTATTTTCAAAGCCGATCACATTATTTTCAGCCATAGCAACTATTAGCGATATCATACAGAAACTTCCCCTTTGATATGAGGGTGCGCCTCATATCCAACTAATTCAAAGTCATCAATTGTAAAATCAAACACCGATTTGACCTTTGGATTAAGTTTCATCACAGGTAATGCTTTTGGTTCTCGACTTAACTGCAGTTTCATTTGTTCTAGATGATTTAAATAAATATGTACATCACCAAACGAATGAACAAATTCACCTGGTTCTAGGTCACATACTTGAGCAATCATCTGTGTTAGTAGAGCGTATGAGGCAATGTTAAAAGGAACACCAAGAAAGACGTCGGCACTTCTTTGGTAGAGCTGACATGATAACTTTCCATCATTAACGTAAAATTGAAATAAACAATGGCACGGCGCTAACGCCATCTCATTAAGCTCACCTACGTTCCACGCATTGACAACCAGTCTTCGTGAGTCTGGATTTCTCTTGATTTCTGCTATTACATTTGAAATTTGATCAATAGTTGTCCCATCTGGAGCGGTCCAAGAACGCCACTGTTTTCCGTAGACTGGACCCAAATCACCATTTTCATCTGCCCATTGATCCCATATTTTTACATTATTTTCTTTTAAATAGCGAATATTTGAATCTCCTTTTAAAAACCAAAGCAGTTCATGGATAATTGCTCTTAAAGCAAGTTTTTTTGTTGTTAAGAGCGGAAAACCTTCTGCTAGGTTACAACGCATTTGATAACCGAACACACTAATCGTACCTGTACCCGTCCGATCCATCTTTTCTGTACCGTTTTCTATTATATGTTTAGCTAATTTTAAATAGTGCTGATCCATAAAAAACAACCTTTCTTTTCGAGAGACAATTTTGAATTATAATTTATTGTCAGCTAAAGCCTCTACTTTTAATTCATAACTAAACATTTATATTTATTCAGCAGTAAGCCGTGCTTCACATTCAATAATTGTTATATTTCTTACTTTTAATAAATCAACTTCATAGGGTTGAACTTTTTGTCCATTTTCTTCTAAAATACGAACGATTGGCCTCATGCCGAAAAATTTATTTTGCGCTGAAACAACGCCTTTTCTGTGATCATTTAAGTAAACTGTAATTCCAATTGGATAAATAGCAATTGTTTTACTAAACACTTCTACAATATTTATGTCAAATAAAGTCCCTGCACCGGCATACAGTAATTCTAAGCCTTCATGAGGAAGCAATGCCTCACGATAAACTCGCTTCGATGTAACGGCATCAAATACGTCAGCTACTGCCAAAATTTTCGCGTAAGGGTGAATCTTACCTCCACATAAACCTTGAGGATAGCCAGTTCCGTTTAGTCTTTCATGATGTTGAAATGCACAATGAGCCGCTAATAGTGATATATTTGGTGCATTTCTGAGCAAATCAAATCCTGCCCGAGCGTGGCCTTTAATGATTAAAAATTCTTCATCCGATAATGGTCCTTGTTTTGCTAATATTTTGTTTGGTATCATCATCTTACCCACATCGTGCAAAATAGCTCCTATACCAATTTCAAATAACTGCTTTTCTGTATAGCCTAGCGCTCTCCCTATCCCAAGCGCATAAATGGTAACATTTAACGAATGGGTAAAGATATATGAGTCGTGACAAAAGACGTCAGATAATATTGAAATAATATTGTTACTTTTTTTAATATCCGTCAATATATTTTTCAAAACTTTAGAAAAACTTTTACTAAAATATAACGTATTTAAAGAACGACCCATTATATAATGATTAGAAATTTGGGAGAATTCTGTTTTTATCGTACCTACTGCTTCCATACGAGTCTGGTCTGAAATTATATTATTAATTTCGATATCTTTTGTATCTTCTTCTTCAAGATACACATAACCAACGTCTAGCTCAACCAATCTCCTAATAACCCTTTGCGATAAAGGTATCCTTGCCTGAACGAGAATCTTACCATTTTCATGATGGACAGCCTTACTTAATTGATCATTTTCTTTTAACGATTTAGGTGTGACTAGTCTCATATTTCTTACTCCTACTCTGAACATCCTAAGAATATGTATCCATAGATTACCACTATTATACCGGAGAATCAGTCTACTATGTTAATAATAAATTATTTTTAAATATGTATTTTATATATTTCACTTGTCATCAAATTATCTAGTTGAATTATGTGAAAAATAAAAAACCAGTTGATCTAATTTTTTTCAGATCAACTGGTTCTTAAGTTAAATTTTACAGCATTTTTAATAAAGCGTCTCGACCCTTCATACCAGCAGTTATTCCTAATTCTTCGGCAGCTAATGTCACTGATTCCAAAGGAGCATTAATTAATTGTTCAATAGTCCTAACTCCAACAGCCCTGCCAGCAATAATTTTTCGTTCCCTCAACTTTTGATTACTATTAAAAAGAGCTACGTCTAACGCTCCACACATGATATAACCTTTATTATTCGTTACAGCCATTAAATTTGTTTTCGGCAATTTCATTTGCACGGCCGTAAACTGATGGCCATCAATCATGATCGGTTCCATTTCAAGCATTGTTCACACTCCTAACAGTTATTCCTGTTTGTAGGATACGAACCTAAAGTCCGTCCTCATTATCAAAGTATGAAATTATGCTAAAAAAGTGCATTCATCGCCATCCGCAAATGACTATTTTTAAGAAAAAGTTGGAAAGGTGGAAAGGTGGAAAGGGGAAAGGTGGAAAAAGGTCAAAAGCTTTAAGGGCAGTTGGATAGTTGGTTAGGAAGGTCAAAAGCTTTAAGGGCGGTTGGATTATCTCTTGCTCTTGCCCTTTCTTTCCAACTTTCCAACTAACCAACTAATTACTTTTTTTCAGCTTCCACGCCAATAAATCTCTTAGCAACTCTGGCATATAATATTTTTTTATTTTTGCTGCTGATATAGCCGGGAACAGATGACCAAATGTAAACATATCCAAGGTCGCTACCTCATATGTGCGTTTAAGGTTTATTGGCCGCCCATTTATTTTTATATTTGTAATATGAGTTAAACCGTCATTCAGTAGTTTCATTTCATATGTTACGCCGTCAAACTCCATGAAGCCGAAAACTTTACCTCTAAATCCAAATCCTCTAATTTCTTTATAAATAATTTCTTCAGAAAGAACATATTGAATCGTTTCCTTTAAGATGGCGCCACTGATTTCAACTTTGCACGGATTGATCGGGTGGGGACAAACGCGATGTAAATCTGCTTTGGTTACAGGACCTGCTTTTAAGCTATCCAGCAAAGTCCCTGAATTAACCATCCCGATTTCTCCCCCGCACCAATCTTTTAAAGCTGCCGCTAGCAATACAGCAAACGGACTTGATTTCAACCAAGAAACAGGCAGTCCTTCTTCAATAGAAGTAACTTTTTCTTCAAGATTTTTCTGTTCCTTTACTTGCAGGATCGCAATTTTTTTTTCTGTTTCATGATCAGCTGGAAAATCATTCACGACAACACATTTGGCCTCATAACCAGTGATTTTCTTTGTTTCATTATCATATGTAATCGAAAGCTGACCAACATACTGACCAAATTTCCCTGCTTGATGAATAATCGATTCGTTCACAAACATTCCACTTTCAAGAACATGATGGGTATGTGCTCCTAAAATAATATCTATTCCAGCAATTTGATTCGCTACTTGTTCATCAAAATTTAATCCTAGATGAGATAAAAAAATGACAATATCCGCCTGTTCACGAACAGTTTTGATAATTGCCGGTAAGCTTTGGAACGGATCTTCAATTAGCCAACCCAATGCATGATAAAAAGGCTTGAAGGGAATTGTCATACCGATCACTCCAACGGTTAAATCCTTCGTCATTTTAATGATCTCATACGGTTTTAGCCAATCAGGACGTTCACCATTCTCATGAAACAAATTTGCAACTAAAACAGGAAAGTTTGCTCGTTCGTAAAGCTCACTTAGCGACTCTTTTGAAAGAGTTATCCCTTCATTATTTCCAATTGTTGCACTGTGATAGCCTACTTCATTCATTAGCTCAACATTTGCCTTCCCCAAAGTAGCTTCAGTTATCGGATGAACCCGGTCAGAATGATCACCAATATCAAAAACTAATACCTCACAACCCTTTAGTTTAGCTAAATATCGCTTTTCATTGATTAATGAAATCATTTTTGGCCACTGCTCTAAATGACTATGCAAATCATTTGTATGTAAAATTTGAATTTCAGTAGTACCCAAAAGAATCACCGCTTTGCTAGTAATTATAAAATTCCAATCCCTTGATAAATCAATCTTAATCCAATAATAACTAGGAAGATACGTAATAGATTGACGATTGTATCGCTTTTGAGTCGTTGATTAATCGCTGCACCTAGTTTTCCACCAAACCAAGCTCCCGGAACTAGTGCCAATGCATATAACCAATTAACATTCCCTAAGGCTATATGCGTAACAGAACTTAAACTAGCCGACAAAAGAATCATAAACATCGAAGTTGCAATTGCACGGTGTGCTGGAAAGCCAAATAGCAAAATCATTGCCGGAACCATTAGTGAGCCGCCACCAATTCCAAACAAACCGGAACACATACCAACGACAAAGGCAATAGAGAGGGCCAAGGCCGGGTGATAGCCGTACTCGATTGTTTCACCTGTTTCATCTATGTACTCTCGTTTAATGCCTCGCCTCGTTAGTTTTAGTGGTTTTAAATATTTTCGAATCATTAAGACAAATGAAACAAAAATAATAAAAATACCGAAAAATATTAAAAACAGCTGAGGATCGATTCCATTATTAAAATAAACGCCAACTAACGCGCCGGGTCCACTACCAGCAAAAAAAAGCCAGCCACTTTTTAAATCGACAGTCTTTTGCTTTAAATAAGCCAACGTCGAAGAAAGCCCAGTAAAAATCATAATAAGTAAGGACGTCCCTACCGCCACTTGAGGGGTAATTCCAGTTAAAATTGCTAAATAGCCACTAAGAATTATCAGGGCCGGGACAACAATTATGCCTCCACCTAATCCCATCAAGCTTCCTAAAGTTCCAGCAAGCAATCCGATTAAGCTTAATATAAACCATTCCATTTTTATAAGTCCAACTCTCTTATTAATATAAATTAATTATGAATGATGACATAGGAAATGTAAATTGAAAATTTTTCATTAAATACTAGCTTCTATGTGCCTATGAAGTATAAAAAACGAGCCCGCAGGCTCGTTTTTTATCTATCCTATTGAACCTTCCATTTCGAACTTGATTAACGACGGGTTGCGTACATGCTTTTGACATGTTACAAATCGCATTAAATCAACGTTTTACGTATTTAGTTTTATATAACTTTATGTAGTATATTAATTTCAATCGGCACGAAATCGGCACGAAATAAAAAAGCGGGGTTAATTCCCCGCTTAAATAATAGCTATGATCTGTTCGACGACTTGCTCCGATTCCCCTTGCTTATACTTCTCAATAAAGTCACAATAAATAATTTCTAGTACCTTTTCAAGCGTTAATTCATGGCGGGGTTTCACCTCTGCCATATCTGCCAACATAACCTCACCACGAAGTGCTTGCTTCCTGTTCATCCGATAATGTATAACGTTGCTGTTCGTTTGCGGTTTGACCTCGTATGTTTTTTCAAAAAAAGAAAACGTATTTACTTCCTGTAAAATTTCCTCTTTAACAACTTTTTTTGTACCTGACCTTTCTATTAAGAGGTTATAAATTGTTTCAGGATTTGGTGTCATCTTCACTACCTCGATAAAGTCCCTCCATAATATTTCAATCATTTTTTGCTGCGTAAACATCTGGCCGCTTAATTCGTGGATGTCCTCGCACAAAACTTTCATTCGAAAATAAGTGCTTCTAGGGACGTTAAATTCTATTACGACACTCGATAAATTTACAATGTTTAACCAGGTTGTTTTCATCTCAATAGATTTTTGCAACAGATTTTGTTTGCTGTAAGTTCTCATTAGCTATACCCTCCATTTGTAACGCATGATGTAAAACTCTGTGTGACGCTCTCCTGATGCTACAAGACCAATCAACCGATTTGTTTATGATAAGGTTATAAAGCTCTTTGTCTGGCTTAATGTGTACGGTTGTGTCTGTATGTTTGTATTCAACCTCTTCAAAGTCGAAATTATAACCTAGCGCTTCAGCTACTAACTCGGTGCAATATTGAGTCACGGACAAATCTTTTCGTCTCGCAAACAATAAGACTAGCTTTTTATTGTAGGCTGAAATTGGTATTTTAATATCGTGTTTTTTATCGGACCTAACTTTTCTAACCTTCGACACTTTAGGCGGTGGAGGTTGCTTTTTCGGTTTCTGATTAAACATTGGATTTATGTTCAAAGTCCTTCCCTCTCCTCTCTTTTGCCCTCTCTTTAAAAAATAGCTCTGGGTCACTCGGTCATACGGTCACTTTTAGACGATAGGAGGGAGTTAGATCAAGTCAGATACTAAACTAAGATCATTGCACTCTGCTTGATTATTAACCTCGGAAACTCTAGACTCGCTAACTGGTAAATTATTATTCTGATAATGTTTAAATAGGACTGCTTTTACAAATCCTGAAAAATTAGGATGAGTCACGCACCACTCATAAACCTCTTTTTGGTGAGGGCAATCAAGATTAAAACTGACACCTTTGCGCTTAAACATGGATGATCCCTCCAATGTTGTGGTAACCGATCGCATTAGCATATAGAGCGTCTCGGATCGGTGATACATTACTAAAGTAGACCTGCAAATGGTCCGCTAATACATCGGCCTTACCGCCAGATGTCAAAATCGTATCGTTACTGCTCCACTTTTTACCTAACTCCCCAGCGATCCGCGCGATCAACTGCTTATCATTAACACTTTTGTTAGTCTCAAATCCAAAATCTAACGTGCCGCTGTCTCGGTCCACATACTTTTTATCCTTCATTGTCACGAAATTTATTGTTTTGCTGCCACCGTCGATCAACCGGACTTTGCCAGGTCTTGGATCGCTCCAAAATGCAGCTCCACCCTCTGCGGCAACATCGACAGACTTGATTATAATATCCTTACACTCTCCATTTACTGCAATCTCGTGCCTACCTTGCAATAATGACTTCAAACGCGCCTTGTTAACTGCGTCGTGGCTCTTAATAGGTAAACCAGTAACGACACGGCAAGCGCTTATATTAGCTTGGTGTAGTGCTGTTAGCGCTAGGATCAATGTGTCGTCGTGGCATTTGTTATCGGTCATCATTGATCTGCTAAACTCGCTCTCGTTTTCGGCCAATGCTCCGACAAAATATTGTTCTCCTTGAAACTCGACCTCTAAATCATTTTTGCTGAATGAACTTTTTAAATTACGATCGCGCCATTCCCCTACTATTGAAGGAAAATTCAATACGTTGATACCATCAAATAATTTTACGCTTGATCGTCCGATATCCAAGCCTACTATCATGCTGATCCACTCCTTAGTTTTACGTACATCAAACCTATTTGATTTTTTGATGATTTAGGTTTGATGTAGGTTTTACGTTGTTGATAAATGATATTAAGTACCGCTTGTCCGTTATTACAACTAATTTTAAAAATGTATAAGTAATTAGATTTTTGTCCAAGATGATATAAAAAAGGGAGTTGTTTATATGTTCGGATTAAATAAACCTCGAAGTAAGTTTGGAAAATGGATTGATAAAAGAGGGATAAAACAAGGGTGGATAGCTAAAAAAGCTAGCGTTAGCAAGGCGATGATAAGCCAACTAGCTATCTCGGATGATCGTGTGCCTACATTAAATAACGCTAAAAAAATTATTAAGGCCTTAAAGTCTGCTGAATACAGCGTGGATTATAGCGACTTTTGGGATATGTAACTAACTGTCGTATAAGGGTTTCTTTTGTCGAAACCATGGATTAAACCCGACCGATAGGCTAATATCAAGTTGTTAAATTATAAATTTTTAAAGGGGGAATATTTATGACGAAAGAAGGGAAAAAGCCGTTTTATAAAAAGTGGTGGGTTTGGGTAGCTGCTATAATAGTTTTATTTATAATCATTCCTGGCGGTAACGACGAAGTTGCAGAAGAAGTGGATGAACCAGAGGTTGCTTCCGAACAAGTAAATACTGAGCCTGCATCAAATGAAGTGGTCGCTGACGAGGATGAGTCAAATCAAGAAGAGTCTGAACAAAAGGTAAAAGAGGAAAGTATTCCTAGAGAACATAAATCAGCATTAAAAAAAGCGGAAACATACGCAAAAACTATGCAGATGTCAAAGTTAGGCGTTTATGAACAGTTGACATCTGAATATGGAGAGGGTTTTCCTCCAGAAGCAGCTCAATATGCTATCGATAACATTGTGTTCGATTGGAAAGAAAATGCATTAAAAAAGGCACAAACATATGCAGAAAGTATGAGTATGTCTGATTCCGCTGTTTACGACCAATTAATTTCCGACTACGGGGAAAAATTCACTGCGGAAGAAGCGCAATACGCTATCGATAATTTAGAATAAAATAAGTTGAAGCTCCTACCTTAATCGGTGGGAGCTTCTTAATTTTTTACTTTTTATTCAGAATAAACACGCAAAATTAGCTCGTTTATGTGTATATGCTCTGAGTTAATTTTTATTTCTGTATAGCGTAAAAATATAGTCACATCAAGGCTTTTAGCGTTTTTATCCTTACGGAAACGTTTCGGTAACCAATATTCTGTAAGGACGCATACGTTTTTAAGTATAAATATTAATTTAAGCAGGGGAAACCTTGCTTTTGGTGAAGAAGTGGATGAGAACGGTGTAAAAATAGAAATGTAAATTAAAAAAAGCCCCTCTCGCTAATGAGAAGGGCTTTAACTTTAAATTATTTTAACCAGGTCTTTACGCGCGGTTATATAAAAAATATTGCCTCGACTATTTTTAACTTTGTACTGCGGCGATCCGTTGGTCGTTATCTGATCGATGATGATCCAACCCTGATTTTTAATAAATTTACCACTTGGGCGATCCCATCTTGGAGAGTCGTAAAAGTTAACCTCTGCTGCGATTGCTTCTACTCGTTTACCTGCAAATGAATTAACAGCTGTCTTTTGTTTAACTACATACGCACCTTTGACATTTGAAACAAATTGACCGTTACCAATATCTAACCAACCATTTTTATTTTCTTTATAGACTGTAACATCGTCACCTTTTTTAAGTTGCGCGACAGTAGGGTAGTTAGTTCCTTGACCTTTGCGAACGTTTAATGCCGCTACTTTAACTGTACCTACCCATAAGATTTCAGGGGCTTTAACAGCTTGCTTAGCCGCTAATTTCGGCACTTTCAAATTTAACTTTTGACCAATTCGAAGTTTACTAGGATCGATTATGTTATTCCACTTAATTAAATCCTCCACAGTAAAACGGTCATCGTTATTCGCTATCCCCCACAAAGTATCACCTTCCTGGATCGTGTAAACGTCTGGAATTTCTGTGACAGGAGTATTCGCCAAAAACTTAAAGGTGTTATTGTAGTCAAACACGCAACAACCTTTCCAACTGTAGCCTGGGAACTCGTGGTGCGACTTATCGCTTTTACCAATTCCGTCTCTACTTAGTGCTGCTTGTAACTCGGCAATACTCGCTTTTGTCGCATCGTCTAATTTCTCATTTCTGTAATCGCCAGCAACACAGATTCCGATTGCTGAACCGTTAGAATTCCCTACGTGATAGGTTCTCAATGTTAGATCGTTTGCATAAACGATCCTTGCGCGTGGGCCATTCGGCGTTTGAATAATGTTTTGTGGCTCTATTACTAATGCGTAAGCAATCCCGGGCCAACCTAAATTATTAACGTGGTAATTAGCAAACCCTAAAGCATTAGATCCGTTTAGATTTTTAAGCGTTAAACTATGGTGCCATGCTCTAACGCAATCTTTTAAACTCGTATTACGTCTAATGTAGCTACCTTTGCTTGGTAGCAATCCTCGCTGATCGGCTAGCTGAGGTAGTTTTTCAAATGATCTTGACATTATTGATCACCCCCCAATTTCTTTTTCCTTTCAATTGCACCTTTCGTTACATCGTTATCTTTCCACCATGACCACAGTGCGCTAAATACCGTTAATAAAGTCGCTACTAGTAAATCTACCTGCACCGCAATATCGTTGATCGTGGCTTCATCTAACGGTAATGGTGACATACCAAAGATCGTCA
Organism: Bacillaceae bacterium IKA-2; assembly: GCA_031761875.1. Lineage (GTDB taxonomy): Bacteria > Bacillota > Bacilli > Bacillales > Anaerobacillaceae > Anaerobacillus. The sequence goes on from CP134492.1 coordinate 3,821,914, forward strand.
ACACTTGGTTAATTAAAGCAATAGCCAATACAACGGTTCTGACAATGGTTCCTTTATTCATTTTCATCAAACCCTTTCATTTTTTCATCGTTAATATAGTTAATTGTCACTTCGCTTTTTTCGCTATTTCTCTTAAATGCTCGCGCTGCCTTATGTTCAATTTCGCTTTTTGCCCACTCAAAAACCATTTCAAAAATGTTAATTGGTAACCAATTCGCCCACCCTGCTCTTACTGCATTAGCAACCGAACTTTTACCGATGTGATAAATCAACCCAGCTGTAAATAATCCAAAAAACACACCCGGTGAGCTCAATACTATATCGATAAAGTTACCACTGATCGGCACCATTAAAATAAATATCGTTCGCCAAATTCCAGTTATGCCATATTCGGACGCGTAAGATCCGTCCTTGCTGGAAGCGTTACTACCGCTGATCCAATCAAGCGCTAGTAATAAAAACAATAATAGTACGACTGTAATTCTCACCTCCGATTCTCCATATAAATATTGAAAAGTCGGATATAAAAAAGCTCCTATCCCACTAAATAAAAATAAACCTTCGTTGCTGTCAGAAATTTTAGCGATTGACATAATACCCTCCTCTCCAAAATAAAAAGAGCCCTAGTGGCCCTTCGTTAGCACAAACTCATTCAATACCTTCTTTTTAAGTTTGTAACAGTTTGCGTGTTTCATGTAACCTAAATAAGAAGCTAATGTACAGCGTACATCATTAAGTGTCACCTCCCCTTTAGCGTAAGAATTTTGCAAATATTTAAGTCTCTTTTTCATTTTCTTTACAGTCTTTTTCTTTAGTTTGCGATGTGTTGGCCATACTCGGTACCCGACAAATTCGATGCCAGTATGTATTGGCCGAATGGTTGTCTTGTTGTTGAGTTCTAACTTTAAGTTTGTAACAAGGAATGTATCTATCGCTTCTAACACTTTCCACAATTCTTGTTTGTCGTGATGCAATATAATAATGTCATCCATGTAGCGGATGTAGTGATGTAGCTTTAATTCGTGTTTGGCGTATTGATCTAACTCATTTAAGTAAAGGTTGGCGAATAATTGACTCGTTAGGTTCCCGATAGGCATTCCTATTCCGTCAATTCGTTCTTTTTCGAAATTATGATCACCAAGTGGTATGCCGAATGAGTGTTCAGATCTAATAAATTTTTCTAACAACCACATTAACTCATTATCCTTAATTTTTCTTTTTAAAATCGATAAAAGAACGTCTTGATCTACACGATAGAAGTATTTTGATATATCCAATTTCAGATAGTATCCTTTATTAGGTGACCGATCGTAATGTCGTAACCAATACTGAAGTCTATCCGCGGATTTTTGAACTCCCTTTCCGACACGAGACGCGTACGAACCGTCAATGAACTGTCTATCGATAAGTGGATTTAGAACCCTGTATATGGCCCATTGGACAACTCGATCTTTGAAAGGTAGAGACATTATTAATCTCTTTTTAGGTTCATGCACATAAAATTCTCTATATCTTCCGATCTCGTAAGATTTATAAATAAGGTCGTTTTGTATAGATATAAGGTTATCCTCTAACAAGTTGGTAAACTTTAAAACCTCACCCCTATACCTTTTGTCTTCTCCAGCATTTAAGTATGCTTCCCAGAGATTTTCGTAATCTGTTATTTGCTCGTACAGTCCTGAAAATCGCTTGATGTTAGAACCTCCCGGTTGTGTTTTAATGACGACCGTGGTACCTTTCGCTTTTTAGCTACTAACTACCTTGCCGGCGATATAGTTTTTTGCCTTTAAAGGCATGGAAATAGACCCCTTTTCCTACGTACTGGATATAAGCCCATTAGGCTTATATCTTCTGACATGGTAAAGCGGAACGGAACCCGCGATTCGAATTCGAATTCGAACGCTCATTGTTCAAGTTCAAAGCAAAGACGCCAGCAATCGCACCATTAGTCCAATTGCCACCCCGATTCGGGAACCGCTACATATTTTTGGCCTATTCCCTATGTAGCTATTATTATTTTGTTGACTTTATCCAACCGCCTAGCATTTTTCCTATTTCATTTAATAACCTTGACCAATACTCATATTTTTTAAAAGGTAAAAATTCTAATGCATTAGCTAATCGGACGAAATAACGTAATTTTTCTAACTCGATATCAATGTCTTGTAACGTCGTTTTCTTGTAATAACGTTTATTAGCTCGAATTAGTAAGGATAGTAATTCGTACATGCATTGCTTTGTTTCAGCTACAAGTGTATGTTTTTCACTTTTCGGATATTGCCTTAACGATGTATATCCGTAAACGATCATGTCATACGTTTTTTGTAGTATTTTTAATTCTTCAATTGCCAAATTCAAAACACCTCTTTTTATAATAAAGGCCCGCTATCGCGGACCTAACAGATTAACAGTTTTACAGATTTCAGATTGACGAAATAAAAGCGGAACGGAACCCGCGATACGAAGACGAAAACGAACGCTCATAGAACAAGTTCAAAGCAAAGACGCCAGCAATCGCACCAGTAGTCCAATGGCCACCCCGATTCGGGAACCGCTCTCCTAAGGCGTTGAAATAATATCCATCATTCCCATAAGCGCTCGCTCCTGTTGCATCAGCGGTGGCAGGGATGGCGAGACCTTCCCATAACATGCCTGGACTATTAGGGATAACTCCTTCTTTTAGAGTTAATATTTTATGACCACTAGTCATTCCAGTCGTTACATTGACTCCGGTATTAATCCACAATGACTCGGCGTCTCCGAAATTATTATCTACCATTACATGAGCGATACCATCAACGATCTTATAACCTTGCACCCATTCCCAAATGTTTCCGTTAAGATCAAAGATGCCATCATTTGTACCATCGTGTGACCAAGATGCGGGACCTGATCCCGTTAATACACGATCGCTAGTCCCTGCTTTTCTTCCAGTCTCATAAGGGGCGGCAATGTCTTTCCCATAATTATTATTACCTCTAGGCATCGAACCGTTCTTTTTTGCCCACTCGGCAATTACTGCCCACTCAGGATTAGTCGCCAGATGCCATCCTGCCCCTTTAGCTTCGCACGCTGCCTTGGATTGGTCATACGTGATGCTTGTGCGAGCATCAACACCAGGAATAGAGTAAGCTCGACCGTCATGCACGATATTTTGAAACTTAGACATCCAAAACTCATTTTTAACTTGTCCATTTACAATAAATGCAGGAAAGGGAGTGCTAGCCCCTCCGGTGATAATATCAGCATAATTTTGTTTGTTAACACAAACCATTATGCTAGGGTTTCCTTTGTCATCGTACATAACTGTATTTTTACCGCCAGTCGCCGCTTCTACCGCTTGCCTATAAGTGTCTTTCATCGATAATATAAATGGCATTATTCGATCACCCCTTCTTCCGTTTCAATATTTTGATTGTTCTCTTCCGGCAATCTCCACAAGCGAAGCTCAACATCCTTCATATCAAGTGGGCGAACAACCTCGATCATAACGTCATTGCCTTCCTCGTCTTTTTCTTCCCCTACTATAAGTTCACGCTGGGTGGGAGGGATGATAATTGTAGCAACATACCAAGCTCCTAAACCTTCTCTCATGGTTTCGAGCTGATTGTCTAGGCAAATATCAATCACTTTTTCAGTATCATCTTGTCGATTAGCGGCGTTAACCGTAACATCTCCGACCGTTATTTCTTTACCATTTACAGCGTAAGGTGCTTTATCGCCTGTATTTACATGTGAAATAATCATTGTGTTTCCTCCTCTATTTTAATTATCAATACCGGTCCATTGCCCTCTACATTTAAACCATATCCGTTAATAGGATCAGGTTCGCCTCCTATTGGTTCAGATGTAATGGAGTACCTTTCACCTTCAAAAAAATAAAAAACGCTCACGCTAGATCTTCCTGCAAGTTCTTCTGCTATATCTGGGATGGTTGCATTCTTTAGACGCATGACTACCTCCTTTTTGCAATAAAAAAAGACCCGGAATTTTCGGATCTTAGTGAAACATATTTATCGGATAATCGTTAACTGGCGCATCCCTGGCCGATTCTTGTTTAAAGGATCGTGCGCCCAGTCGCCAGCAACACGTCTTCTGAATTCACTTTCTTGCGGAATATAGTACCCACCTTCAAATGCTTGTTCTAAAACATCCTCAGATTGTGTAGCCTCTCCCGCGTATTTTCCTATTACCAACGTTTTGTCTTCTGTTTCAAAGAAAATTTTTTCTGTCTTTTCGCTTGTAACGAATTTAGGTTCGAATTTCATCCATCCATTTTCGTCTTTTTCTACACAGTAGAAGTCATTTTCAAAACTTTGTTTGGTCCTCAACAGTAACCCCTCCCGACAATTATTAAGTCAATTTTACACTCTCGGATTGATCAAAGTCCATAAAAAAGAGACTGAAGTAGCGCTTCCGGTCATCTTGACTTTGAAACCATTTTGAGTTTTGTCGTATGCGAGTAAATTTCCGACGTCTCCACTATCTTCTTCCGAAGTTAATACAATATCATAATCAGGCGCGTTTATTTGAGCGTACCCACTTAAAGCTACAGTGACAAACGGGTCAGCTGATCGAAAGTAACCGTCGTCGCTCAACGCGTTGTTTATTGTCGCCCTACCTTGTAGCAATCGTTGATTTTTGATTTTTTTCAATTCTTGACCATTAAGGCTAGCTTGTTGTAAGGCTGTCAACGCCACCAAACTGACGTCTAGATGAGATAATAAAATCCCTGATTCCATACGATTCATAGTGACTTCGTTGTAAGCTGTTCCTTCGACTAATATATCGCCGCTCTCTTCATCGATAACTCTATCTTCCCACTCGATAGGAGCGTAAGATTGATTTCTTAATTCTTCGGTCATTTTCTACACCTCCTGGATAATGAATTTAAATTCTAACAATAGCCCTTTTCCTTCTTCATGAACTTTTTGGTCATTTCTTTCGGCCAAAACTTCTCCGTTTTCCCCTAGCAATCGGCACCTGGTAACAGTTCCGTATGGATCATTCTGCGTAAGATAAACATGCTTCCTGACTATTTTGCCATCAATAAGAGAACGCCTTAAACTCGCTTGATATGTCGATCCCCCGATAGTGTAGTCGGCCTTTACGGTCCTTTTGTCAATGTGTCGGGCTAACTCAACTAATAATAATTCCTTCAACAATTCAAATCACCTCCCCGCAATGATATACGCCTGACGGAAACGAGCGCCCAATGCCTGTTTTGATTTCATGATCAGCATTAACTTCTTCAACGTAACCGTAACCGTCATTCATTTTGTAAGGCAATAAACCAGAATACGCATATTCTGAAGCGTTTGGGAATATAGAAGCGCCAGATTCTTCAATCGAAAGCGCTTCTATCGTTTCCTTTTCGGTAGATCCAAATGATGATTGGGTAGGATAAACACCACATAGCATTTCTCCTGTCGGAAATTCGATGACGTATTGACCTGCATCTGACGTAACTCCAACTACTTCATCGAATGAAGATCCTTTTGTGCTACTCTCCACGATATTGTTTCCGTAAAGTTCTCCAGATCGATATCCGATTCCGTATCCATGCTGAGGGGCGGAATTAACTTCAACTAAATCTTGTCTCATTGAACCGATCGATTCTTCCGGATGTACACCGCTGAAAAATGGCCCTAAAGGATTAAAATTAAACCCCATATCACCTTCAATCAATTTTATGAACATGTCACCTTTCAATAAAAGAAATCCGTCAAGCTTTGATCTTTTGTTTTTTGTTGCGTTGATGACTTGATTTAATTTTGATATTGAAAGTTTTTCTCGATATTTTAAGACGATTTTAAATAAAAATGGATCTCCGTTATAGTTAAACCACTCTAAAAGTTCGGCATCGCTATAAATTGTCGTGACAGCACTTTCCACCGCTTGAGGAGTGCCTTTTAACGAGTGCCACCTTAAAGAATTTTCAACTATATCTCTTCGAATTTCGATCGGTAACGATGTATCGTAAAAAGGAGCTCTAAACTCCCAAGCTAACAAGTCAATAACGGGACCACTCAACTCTTTAATGCGAGGCAAAATAATGCATTTTTTTGCCTCATCTGCCATTATCCAATAATCACTATCCAACCCGCTCGATGCAGCGATTATGTCAGGGTCACTCCTTAAATTTGGAGGTAGTAAATCAAGAAGCTTAATATTATGAATATTAATCATCCTCTAACCCTCCGTAATTTATGTTAATCGTTTCAGCCTTAGCTACCTCTGTTTTATCTAGTTGTCTATAATTAGGGGATTGCACATCTACCCTCTTGGCTCCAGCCTGAATAATTCGTGAAATTAATTCAGAGGGGTTGATATCGCGTCCTTGTTTAGTTTTTTGCCATTTTACAAAGTCTTCGATTGCTTTACTAACATTTTCTTGAATAGTCGTATTCTGTGAAGAGTGAAATGAAGGTATATAGTAAGTTAAATCAATGTTATACCCCACTTGCTCAGGCGCACCTGTTATTACATTATCAGTAAGTGGTCGCTTATCCTTAGCGCTCAAATGGCTTTTTAAACCTTCAAGAAACGTTGTTTCGGGAATTTCTCCGTCGCTCAATAATACCCTTATATCTATCACTCCCCCACTAGGACTTGTGACTACGACATCCTCGATTGTACTACTATACTCTTTAGCAAAGAAAATATAAGCGCCTTCTGGTCCGGCGACACTGTAGCTTTCTGGAGCTAACCATATCCTCTCACGCAAGCTTTCGTCATCCTCTCTTTCGGCACCACCTTGACTAGTTTCTGTGTTCGTAACACTCTCTACCCAAGGTAAAGGATCAATCAATACATTTATTTGCCCAGGAGTGAAATTATTTCCAGCTACCCCCGCCGTTAAGCACTCTGTCGTCACGATCGTCTCACTTTCTCCGGCTGGAATGTCGACGTTTTTAATTGTCTCGAAATAAATATCATTCCCTGGTCCCGCTCTTGTGCCGATCGGGATGGTGATTGTCACTGGTTGCACAGAGCTCAGTACAAATTTGACAGACACTCTCGCTTTAGTATCCTCCAACCTCTCAACTCTTTGTGGTCGGGATGCAGCTAAATTTTCAAGATACTCACCTTGGCTATACTTCAATAAATTCTGTTTAGCTGAAAAGTCAATAACTTGCCTTAATTGAAATTCCCTCAACGCTTGAGAGTATAAAAATATCCTGATAGGGTCTCCAGGGTAAAGTTTTTTCCTTTGTCCTGTCTGTTCGAAAAACGCTTGTTCGTAATCGGAAATCAGTTCATTTATTATTATCTCTGCATCTTTTTTCGCAAACGATACATCTGGCAAATTATTCAGTTGCACCGACAAAATCAATCACCACCCTCGGTATTAAACTTCCATCCATAGCGTGAACTAAAAAATATACTTCGCGCACTGAAGCTCTAGGTTCATACTTTCTTGTTTTTTCAGCGTACTCTACAATAAGATGACCTTTGGCAATGTTTAACGGTTGGTCTAAGATGTCCCAATTAATTCCGAAATCTCGATCAAAGGGTACAGTTCCTGCGGGAGTTGTGTAAATCAACTTTAAATTCTGGATGATTTCTTGATTTCTCATTAAACCAAAATCTATTTCTACTGATTGTGGGTCTATCAACTACAACACCCCCACATATTCTGTTAAAGAGACATCAACATTACCGCTATAAACCTTGCCATCGTTGAATATAGTTTTCCATATCTGAGACACATTTTGTACCGTCCACTTATTTGTTCCTATCGCTCTATTTCCAATGACTAATGTTTTGACTTCTCCTTTCCGACATATTTCTAGCCACTTGTTCATTTCATCTATCGGCTTTACTCCGTTAGATCCATTGAGGTTGACCGTAAACGAAATCGTGTCAAGGTCAGGTCCGTTAAATTCACTTGTCGGCTTCCTTCCGATGACATCGTGCTTAGCCCACCTACTACTGATATTTCTTGAGAAATTCGAAAAATTTAATATCCTTTTATCAGATGTCTCAAATACAATATCCCCAAAAAAACCAATCATTTAATCTCCTCCCCACGGTGGATTATCGCTTGAATAAATTCCCCCAAGACAAAACCCATCTTGAATCCCATTCCCTAAAAATACGCATAGTACGGTATCACCTGTCTGTGGAAATGAAGCTGATTTTAGAACCGGAAGATCGTGACTAATTAAATTATCCCTATCTATGAAAAGAACATCGACGGTACCTTCGTTAATTTTTCTTGAATTTACCTTGCCGACGCGAATTAAATTTCTTATTAATCGATCCGTCCCTACCATCAATATCCCTCCAATATCTTCCTGGCATCGACATCTACTGTATACCCATTACCTATATTATGCGTTGCTTTTTCAACATAATATTTACCGCTAAACATCCCGAATCCCAACAAATTAATGCAACACCCACCGACTATTTTAGCGTTTCCCACCAGTTGAATGGTCGCCTGATGTTCTTTTTTATTTAAATTTCTTAGGGTTTTTTGTGCTAATCTTCTTGCCTCTTCCCTAGTTTTAACGCGAGAATTTAGTTGATAAATTTTCCCTTCGACAGTTGTATTCGGCGAAGCGCTTTTTCTTATCTTTATTTCTTGCCCTGGGAAGATTAGATCTCTATTTTGGATGTTGTTTAAATCAACAAGGTAATCTACAGTGACATCGTTTTTTTTAGAAATAGCCCATAAAGTATCGCCGCTTTTCACAACATAAACTTCATCGTCACTTATTTCCGTTACGGCTGCACTTTCGCCAATTAGGTACAGAAACTCAATCTTTCTGTTTTTTTTAGCATCATAATATTTAACGTTACATCCAATATAGGCTGTATTTACCATCGTCGATTTAAAATTATAACTGAGCAAGGTACTATTATTTTCTCTAAAACTACCAACAGTAGGTCGTTTCTCATACGTCTCTTCGTCGAAAATGATTATTTTCTTATCAGTTACTTTAAATGACAACCCTTCCCTTTCACATAATCCAGCAAGAAAACTCATGTCTGAATTCTCTGTTTGCTCCTCGGTATCTAACTTAGGGTTTTTGGGACTATCCCAAAACAAATCTAAACCAGCTCTTTTTGCAATATCTTGGGAAATTGATCTAACGGTAATATTTCTCCAAGTCTTGCTTCTCTCTGTGGTAGTGAAGTTGTTGTTAGTTGGTGTCGATATTGCCTTTAGTGTAAGGGTTCTAGGTCTTCCTGAATATTCAGGTTGGTCAAGGAAAAATCGCCCGCAAGGCAAGACTTGTTTATCGCCTTCAAATCTCCAATCGTGTGTTATGATTTTCGCGTCGATACTATCTCCTTTTTCGGGAAACCACTTATTGATCCAATGAAGATGGTCGTCCTTGAGATTAAAATTAATGTCATCCGCATTACCGGATGCATTATCTGTATAAGAGAAGCTTTCCAAATCTTTTTCTATATCACTTGTAATGTCAATGCCTTTATATTTAACTTTGACAGAAGCTCTTCGCGCTAACATGATTTACCCTCTCTTCCAAGGAGGGAGGTCTTCGTCTAAATCAAGGGATTCCTCATCTAGTTCCGGAACATTCAACGTTATGCCTCCCGAAAATATAACTGTTTCAACATGATTTAGATTTGCGCTAACAAGTTCATTTGCATATTTCTCCTTGCCATAAACTTTATAAGCGATAAAATCCCATGTATCGCCTGAAACGGTTTGATATTTTTCCAATTTCTCCACCCCCCTAAACGAATGAAACACGATCTTTTTCTGAAAAATACCTCTTTATAAATCTTTTGAATTCTTGATAATCTTGTTTGGACACTTTTTCAATTTCTTCTTTTTTTGTGTTGTCTGAAATGATATATTGCGGACTGTAAGTTATCTGTATCGATTGACCGTTATCGTTATTATTAGTGGTAGTGGTATCGTTTTGTTCATTGTAATATTGTTCGTTATTTTCGTTACTGACATCGCTATTTTTGTTATCGACTGTATGCGCGCTGTTTGTTTTGATGTCATTAATTTCGTTATTAACATCAGAACTAGTTGCGCCTATATTATTGACGGTTTCTGAAAAAACTTCATTACTTATACTATTGTCCACTGATTGTCCATTTGAGACATTATTAGTAATGTTATCATTAGAATTTTGATTGTTTACATTTTTGGTTTCTTTTTTTTCTGTAATACCTAACAGAGAATTTAACTTAGAGAGAGGCAACACCGCTTCTTGCTCTGATCCTTCGCCAATCATGGCCAACGTCGCACCGGTAGTAATACCACCTTGGGCAAGCATAGGGATTTTCGGGATATTCACTCCGAAAGTTCGCCCCCCGTATTTCGGTACCCAATCCGGTATACTGACTGAAATTCCGTTTAAACTGCCAATTGCACTATTGGCGATCTTGATGACGTTATTTATTCCACCTCTAAAAGCTCCAGTAACACTACTTAAAATATTTGTAAACCAGCTTCCTATGCCACCGAATAAACCAGTAACCGCATTGTAAGCGCTCGTGAATGTTCCTGTTATCGCTTTCCCTACTGGAGAAACCCAACCAATGAAACTATTCCAAAGCCCAACGAAAAAGGCACCTACTGCTTTATAGTTTTTTATTAAAAGATATCCGATACCGATTAGAGCGCCAATACCAACAATAATTAAACCTATTGGATTGGCGGTCATGGCAATATTCCACGCTATTTGTGCGGCTGCTAATGCTCCTTTAACTAGAATGATAGATTGAGTTACGGTTCGATAGGCGATTAAAGCACCTGTGATTCCACCGACTATAGGAGCGATCCACGACCAATTATCTTTTATAAAATTATAGGTATTTACAGCTCCGTCGAGAAGTCCAGATAATACATCAACAGCTTTTGGTATACCTTCATTTGCGAACCATTTGATGTAAGGTTGAGCCGATTCAAATATTCCCTTCATATGCCCACCTAAGTCGATCGCTACGTCTTGCAATCGCTGAATAGTTGGTTGGTTGTCTTGTATGGCATTTCGAATGTTATTGAATACTGACATTCCTTTATCCCCAAGCCAACCAATCACGTTTCCAGCAACACCCATAGCTGTCGACACTTTATCTTGAAGCATAGGGAGTTTCGATATACCATAGTCTAAAAATTTCTGCATAACTGGCAAGGCACTTCCGGCGACTGTATTAAATAGCCCACCGATTGCTTTCTTACCCTTATCCATCGTGTCAGCCCACAGAACCCCAGCTTTTATTCCATCTTCGCCTATAACATGATTTAGATCGTTCGCTTCTTTTCTTAAATCCTCAATACTAAGTGTTCCCGCTTTGATTGCCGGGAGTAATTCTTGCGCTGTCTTTGTACCAAATAGCTCTGCCGCTAACGCCGCTGCCTCTTGACTATTTTCCATTTTATTTAGCGTATCAATCGATTTCATGAATACTTCGTCATTGTCCAATTGCCCATTTTTGACGTCATCAATCGAAAAACCTAATCTAACTAAAGCTTTTTGGTATTTTTCATTACCCGCTGCCGCTTCTCCGAGCCTTTGGTTTGTCCGCTGCAATGCCGTTTCTAATGTGCTTTGATCTACTCCGACTTGTCCCATTGCATAACGCAACTCTTGAAGCGTGTCACTGTGAACCCCTGCTCTAATACTAGCTTTATCAATCTCATCAGCCGTACTCGCGAATCGATTAGCCATTGCAACTGCCGCGCCTGCTGCTGCCGCGCCTGCTGCTACTACTCCAATAGCTAATTTAGCTCCAGCTTTGATAGCATTTCCGATATTTTTCCTCATATTTCCTAACTGATTATTAGCTGCGTTAAAGTTTTTTTGAACGGATGGGTCAAGTTTAGAACCTAACTTAAAAGCAATTTCAAAATTTTTAGCCCTACTCATCTTTTCTTATTCACCTCTTCAACCTCGGATATAACGTCGGCCAACTCGAAAATATTCATATCCATAAACATTTGTATACTGGTGTGAGTAGAAAAAGAAAGGCGGATGCAAACTTTCCTTAGTTTGCGTCCGTCTATCGGTCTTAACCATTTATGGCCATCACGCTTTGCGAGGCCTAGCCGTTCAAAAAATTCATTACTATTCCTTTTATTTGTACTCCGTATTTCATTGGTAAATTTTCAAAAAATTCTACAGGTAACTTTGTTGATTTGGAAGCCACAATACACGAGTAAGCAGTTTGAGTCTCGTTCATGACAGCCATATGCCCCGCTGCGTTAAATTGTTTATCTGCATCTATTAAATCTTTTGTGGCTAAATTCTCAATGCCTGATAAATCAACCTCGGTGTATTCTTTGCCTTCAAATTTATAAGGCTTCTTAAATTCAATTTTAAATGGATTCATATTTTCTCCCCCTAAATCATATTTCTTATTTGGCCGAGTATGTCTTCTCCGTCCACGATAAACACAAAGTTCAACTTATCAAACTCAAGCATCACTCGATCGTCTACTTCAATCTTAATGTATAAGATCTCTAACGTGTTTTTTGTGTCTGTCGGTTGTCCGACCGCCATCTTGCCAAGCTCTAAACCTTTCGGTTGCCCGCGTAAGGTGACTTTAACTTTTTTAGCAACACTGCGACCTACAGCTGTATCATAGATTTGTTGAGCGCCGCGAAAAACGATTGACCGCCCTCGATTTTTCATTAGACTAAACGACTTGTCCATCATTGTTCTAAATGTAATTTCGATTGTTTGTGAACCAAAGTGGCCAGGTGTTGCAGATTCGAATTCACCCGCTATGCCAGCTCCACTTATTGTCTCTGTCACAGCTTCAAAATTAGGTAAAGTAACCTCACCTGACACCCCTACTAACTTTTCAGTGTCATCATATACATTAAAATTTATTAACTTCTCCGGAATAGGGTTACTCATTTTTACTCACCTCCAAATAAAGAATTTTCTAGCATTGTTGGATCAAATTCAAGCACATTTACAATGTTTTCAGCAGGTGGGAATGCTCCAATACGCTGGATGAATTGAATGCGACCATTTAAGATGTCCGTAATTGGATTGTCTTCTTGTCTAAATTCAATTTTTGCCCCAGCTATCATTCCTCTTGCTTGGAACCCATTCCCTCTAATATTTTCAGAGTCTATAATACTTTCAATTAAACGGAAGTTAGTCGGATCATCAACTTTTTCAGAATACGTTTGAATAAATGTATTCCCCCACCAATCAAATACACGACGAATAGCAATGAAACGGTCTTTTGGGTCTGTTGTCGATGGATAAGCAGCTGTGTTGTTTCCCCAACTTTTCCACCCATTAACGTTAATAGCTGTCACAATGCCAGCACCATTTAAAAAGTTGGCTTGCCGTTGATCCAAAAACACTTCTGTTGCTCCATCAGAAAGAACCGCTCCTGTAATCGGCAAACGTTTGTTGGATGGCGATACATAAGGGACGTTATCATTTTGAGCGTCTGTATAAGCTGTTAAAGCCGCCATGATCGAACTATACCAATAAACTCGATCACCAATCTTAACCTTTGGCCAACAAACGATTGATCTTTTGCTTGTATAGGCATTGTCATTTTTCCATTGCGGAACGTCCTGATACTTTGTTGCAAGTGAACTATCAGCATCTAATACGTTCATGCAGTTAAAGGTTCCGTTAATTTGTTCACTTTTAACGTCGATAACAGATGCAACCTCTGGATCTTGGCTCCAACTAGGCGACAATATTAGCCCTGGAACAATTCCTAGTCTCGGATATACTTGGCCAACTAATTCTAAACCTGAATACTTGTTATTGACTGCATCATAGCCGCCGATAATATCAGATTTTGTAACCATTGTTGGGTCAATTTTTGTGAAATCAGCTTGTAATTCAGTTGTGCCGGTTGTAATTGTGCCGCCATCAATGACAGTAACTATTGGATATCCGTCTTTATTAAAGTCCACTGAGTAATCCGCGTCTTTTTCATACGTCGTTAATCCATCGCCGCTTTTTATAACGATCGAGGGTAATAAAATACCAAATGCATCAATCTTACCTTCTCCATTTTGTAAAGCGATAACCTCACCTGATACATCCGTTTTATGCACTGCTGGATCTAGTACATTAATAAAGATGAGTGGAGCTACTCCAATGCGTTTAAAGCTCGCGTCCATGACTTCACTAAGATTATAATCGTCCCAATCATCACTGTAGCCGAGTTGTTCAACCGCACCGCCCCATGAATAAGCGATTACTGGCTTGTTTACAGCCGGATTTGTCGCCATGTTTACTGGAGCGGTTCCCACGATTACCTGAACACCTGAGTTACTCGTAATTGGTGGTATAATCGATGTTGGATTTTCTTGAACACTAATTCCGTGTTGATACATTATCTAGCCCCCTTAAGATACTCTTTAATTTTTTTAAAAAGAGAATGCTCTCTCGTTCCTTGTGTCTCCAATCTAGAACGCACTTCAGAAAGTTTAGTGACTGGGTGAAACATACTTTTTATAGATGAACACTCTTTTATGCGTGTTTCTAATTCATCAGGAATTCCGTTACTAAAAATAGAAAACTGAGGAAGTTCTCCGTTTATTGATGGTCCACAATAAACTAATGTTTCTTGCTTCTTTTTCTTGCTCATATCATTTCCTCCACATCATCACGCAACGAGCGTGGTATTTCAAAATTAGTCTCAATCCAAGCAAAATAATAGGGTCCCTGATCTTCGTCGTTGTATTTCCATTTCAAAGGATGTTTCATTTCAAAACGTTTTTCGATCACAGGTGCGCGTTCTAAATCTTGAATAATTTTTTCTACTACATTCATCGCATCACGATAGCCTTGATTATCAAACTCGTCATCGTAAACACCTATAACTAAAAACACTTTCACTTGGTTAATTGAATTAATATCAGGTATTTCACCTTCGTCAAGATAGACAATAATACAAGGGTATAGTTCAGTTTCCGGGTTCCTAGATTGGGACTTAGCCTTTGTTGGTAAGTGTTGTTCAAAAACTAAAATTTCTTTTTGTAAGGTTTTGGAAGAATTTAACTTAAACCCTTTAACCACTTTCTCAATACGTTTTTTTAATGCATTTTGAAGTTCAAGTGGCGTCATATTTATGATCTCCCTTTATCAAGAATTCGCTTAACTTCATGCTCGAGACGGTTTTCAAAAGTTTCTTGTCCTTTTTGTTGTATTTCCTCTCTTATTATTTCACTTTCTAACATTTGAGGTACAGAAGGACCAAACAACCGCTGAATTGGTAAACGAGATTTCCCTGATCTTCTAAATATTTTTGGACCGTTAATATCAGCCATAAACCCACTACCTAAAGACTTTGTTCCACCTTTTTTTACAGCTGCTTTAATCGGTGATTTTCGTCTAGGGTTGATTGTTTTCGGCGATACTTTGAATCTATCGAGTGGAATAACGCCACCTTTTGATTGAACTGAAGCACCTAGACTTGCGCGTGAAGCTCTAAATGCCTTCAATGTCGGACTTACATCCCCTGCTTTGATATTGTATTGTTTTCGAATCTCTTTTCTTGCATTGCTATTCATATTTGAAACACCACGATTCAAAGCGTTTGCAATGGCATTCGGGGCTTTTTTGTGAAATTCGCCAAGAGTGTTCTGCACATCGTTAAGCATCTTCTCGTCACTTGTGATTAGTATTTTCATGCGCTCACCAATTCAACTTTGACAATAAATAAACCTTCGTCTTCTTGAACGTCAGTGATCTTCCAAAATTCACTGTCTACTTTCACGCGATTATCAGCCCGAGGGTAGAATGACAAATCACTTTTAACCACATGGAAAAGGAGCTCCTCTGTATGGAGCCCCTCTATATGGTTTTTTAATTGCCGTTCTTTTAAAAGATCATTATCTAAGACGATATTGACCTCTTCATCCTCAATAACGGCCTTTGTAGCAAATTCATCATTGTTTATGAACGTCGATAAGTCACTTTCAAAGAAGTCTCTGAGTCTAGGCATTACTCATCACCGTCATCAAACTGTGATAATACTGCCTCCGTCTTTTCTTCTTCCTTAATTCTCTCGATCAACTTTTCTAGACCGATGTTAGTGTTAAAAGTGACACCAGCTTCTTTAGCTGCCGCTTTTAAGTCTTCAATTTCAATGCCTTCGAATGACGTTCCATCCGCATTACCACCATCAGAGTTTTTATCTCCTTCAGGTTGTTTTTCGGTTTCAAAAGTTTGCATAAAAATAGCGTCTCCACTATCAACGAGACGCTTTGCTTCTTTTTCTAAAATCTTTTCAATCACTTCTTCAGGCATGTATATCTTACCATTGTGCTTAACTCTTACAGATACTTTAACACTCATTATCTATTAACCTCCCTTAGATTACTTTCGCAACAAACCAAGAATCAACTTCATGCGGAACTGGCAATGGCATACTGTGTATTTGGAGAAATCTAGCTGCTGGATCTTTTTGTATCCACGAGTCCGGAATACGTGATCCCTCATAGGTCATAAAGTTATTTGATTGGGCATCAGTTAAAGTGACTGCACCGTAAAGCATTGACGAACGAGCACGAGTAGATACAATTGCTAGAGTTGCCTCTGGGACCATAGGCTTTTCCACTTTAGCCACTTCGTCATAGTACCACTCGTCATAGCTGTAAATATCAAGGCCAAGAGAAGAAATAGCACCTATATACGTAACTCCATCGGCTAATGTCTGTGGTTGAATTTGACCTAAAATAATACGTCTGTTATCCATAACTTCTTTTACTTTTGGATGTTCAACAAATGCATCAACCACATCAGATGACATAATTACTCTGTCTGGTGTTATTCCAGAAGATTTAATCACATCAATTCTCCAACGCTTTAAATCAGCTATCGGATCACTGGCTGCTTTATCGCTCCATAAATCGGTACCGCTCAACGTTTCTTTGTTTGTGAACCCGTAATCAAGCGTTGAATCCACTCCATCACCAACAATATCAACTTTACCGGTAAACAACACTTGAGCTGCCATCCATTCTTCACGACGAGTGATTGCTTCATCCATTTCTGACAAATCCGCGGCTAATAGTTCTGCTGCTCGTTGCGCCGCGCTTCTTTGCGAATAGATATTTTCTCCCATTAAACGTTTGTTAATATCATCACCTGTGATAATCCTTTTCGGCTTAATAGGCGCTGGTTTAAATGTCTTGGTAGTGAAACCTTGACGATCCATTACTTGACCAGCTATTCGAGGTGAAACGAATGGCGCCATTTTCCTACGACCTTTTTTATATTCCACATCTACATGCTCTGTCGTGAATGGTTTAGGTGTTGAAAAGAACGTACTTTTTAAAAACGTATTAACAGGCATCATCATTTCTATTGCTGCCAACATTGTGCGCGTGTCATAAATATTAATTGCCATTAATTATTCCCCCCTTAAGCTTCCTGGTTAGATTTCAAGAAAATTCCGATGTCGCGCAATGCTCGGCTATGTGTATCCGCTGTATCTGTTCCACCAAAAGTAAGAGCACCTTGGTTAAATTCACCAGTCAAATAAATTGCGCCTGGTCTAGCTTCTTCCGTTGCATCCACATCTTCCTGTAAAATTGCATATGGCTTTTCTGATCCATTTACTGCATCTGAATCAACAATTGTTGCCTCTCCGCTCGCTGTTACAATACCAAGCACCGTTCCTCTAACATAGGTAGCACCAGTTGCTAGTGTAATAGATCTCGTTACAACATTTTGAACGCCACCAGCAAAAAGGTTATCGTGTACAAAAGTTCCGACAGTATTAACTAAATCTTTACCCATTATTTAACACCTCCACGATTTTTATTAACTGCATCCGACATCATTTTTGCATGTGCGTTAATCTCTTCCTGCTCGGTTAAATTTACCTCTGGAGCAGAACCGCCTTCAATACCGCCTAAATCAGCTGCATCTTGATTACGATTTTCCAAATAATCCTTACCCTTGTTTTGAGCGTCTTTTTGCTGATTCTTTCTAGCTTCTTGCATTGCCTTCATTTGCTTCATAACAGCATCTTGAACTGTCATAGTCGGATCTTCCTTAGCTTCTTTCATGATATTCTCGAAACCTGGCTCTGTGTACTCATCAATCTCTTGAATTCGTGCGTTTTCAGCTTTTGTAACATCTTTAATTGCTTGATTATACAAATCAGGGTACTTGTTCTTAAACTCTTCAACAGTTTTCAATTCTTCTTCCTCCTCGTTATTAACGTTTTTTGCTTCCTTGACAGAAAAATTACCTTCACTATTTTTAAACATATTAAAAAATTCACTCAGCATATCTTTAAATGAATTTGTTGAGTCTTGTTGATCATCTGCTAGTGTTGGCAGTTTTTTAAAGTCTGATAAATCATGTTTAACACTGTTAACCATTAAATGCTTACCTTTCAGTGAAGCTACTATATCAACAGAATATAGTAATTCATCGGCAAACCCTTTTTCAACAGCTTCAGCACCAGTTAACCATGTCTCGTCATCCATCATTTGTGATATTTCATCATAGGAAAGACCTGTTTTCGCTTGATAAGCCGCAATAATGGTGTCCTTAACCTTACCCAGAGTACTTATTGCCTTCTCGAAATCTTTTTCATTACCAATTGCTATGGTCATTGGATTGTGGACCATCATCATTCCATTGGCTGGAATTTTTATAACATCCGCTGCCATAGGGATATATGAAGCTGCTGAGGCCGCCAAACCGTCAATGTAAGCTGTAACAAAGGCTTTGTGGGCTTTTATCTGACTATGGATAGCTGTTGCTGCATAGACACTTCCTCCACCGCTATTGATACGAATATCAATTTCTGAAACATCACCTAAGTTCTTTAATTCTTTCGCAAAATTATAAGCCGTTACGTCTTCTTCCATCCAGCGATATTCTTCAATATCTCCATAAATCAAGATTTCGGCCTTTGTCTCAGACAGATTCTTCATTTCCCACGACTTTTTATTATTTGTCGTCTTTTTCGTCGCTGTCATCGTCATCTTTCCCATTCGGATTTTGTTGAGTAGGTTGCGGATATTGTTTTTGATCATTACTAATTACCCCTCCTTCCCTTCTTAAGCTTTCTTCTACGACTCTAAGACTGTGGTTTCTGAAAAAGTCTCCGTTACCAAATTCAACAGTTTCCTGAGTCCTGGTACTTAGTCCCTCGTCAATTCTTTTAGCGGCTGCATTCACCTCCTTAAGAGGATCAAGTTGTCCTTGAGAAGGACCATTCCACTCGGCACCGCAATAAGCTTTCTTGATTATTGGATCATCGAAAAAACCAGGAGCTTCAATTCTGCCTTTTGCTACTCCTTCCGCTATAAATTCCTCATAGATCGGCTGACAAAAATCATTCGCCATCCAAGCTCGTCTCATGCGGTACATTTTCCAAGCTTCTAGCAACGCACCACGACTGGCTGAATACGACGATGTGAAGTGTTTAAGTAATACTTCATACGGGAGCTCTAAAGCCGCGCCAATTTGACGACATATAGATGTTACAAATCCGTCAAAAGCAGTGTTGGGACGTCCAGGATTACTTGTTTCAATGCTTTCATTTTCAGCTAACGCCACTATCGCTCCGTTTCCGAGTTCATAAGATCCTTCGTCATAATCACTTTCAAGATGGTCTCCTGAACTAGATTGACCTACCTGTGTATCTTCTGGATTAGCACTTTTAATAAATACCGTGTACATACCACTTACCACCGCTGCCATTAATTCAGCTTCAGAATAACGAGCTAATTGCTTTAGAGACTCAATTACAGGTGCGAGTATTGGCACTCCGCGACGTTGTTCTGGTCGTTCTGACTCCATTAAGTGAATAATGTTAGGTCTTCCTGTCGTTTTACCGAATTTGAGTATTCTTTTAAAATCTTGCTTATTTAGTATTGCTGAATGAGGGTGCTTTTGTGCGATATGATAAGCAACGACTTCTCCGTACTTTCCTATCTCGACACCGTTAACAATTTTTTCACTGAATTGAGTAACTGGCGAACATATTCTGTCCGCTTCTAAAATTTGTATTCGAACATCATAAGGCATGTTCGTTCTGGGTATGATCGGCAATAATACAAAGCAATCTCCACTCATTAACCATGAAATAAAAGCCAATTGCTGAAGCTCATAGAAATTATTCATACGTTGAGCATCACAATGAACACTATCCGCCCACAAATCAAACTCTCTTTCGACTTTTGTTTCCCAAGCATCAGCTTCTTCGAGTGTCATCCCTAAAAATTCATAGTCAATTTGTGTGTTTAATTTAAGGCCTGTACCAATAACGCTTGTCCGAATTGCTTTTATCGCTCCGGTAGCAAGAGGAGCTCCCATAAATAAATCTCGTGATCTTTCTCTTAACTTAGGTATATTTTTTTCAATATCTTCAAGGACAGATCCCGAAGCTGAATACCAGCCTTCTAAACTTTTCTTTCGAGTGCTAGCTCCGTGACTTCCATAACCTTGATTAACTACTTTAGCCTTTCGACGACCACTAGGCGATCGGACTCTATTTATACTCATCTACTAATCACCTCCTTACCAGTCTCTTAACCTCGGCCTTTGTATATTTAAAGCGCCTCCACCTGATTTCATTCTTTTTAATTTACTGACTTGGATTTCTAATTCTTTTATCGACGTTTTGATTTGATTTAGATCCGCTCTTTTAAGGGATCGTGTACCGATACGATACTCTTGGCCAGAAAGAACTTTGATTTCAGCTTCGTAATAAGTTGCCAGTCTTTCCTCGGCTATTTTTAACCTGTTTAAAACAGACATAACATCACCCTTTCAATTAAAAAACAACCACGTTTATGGATGTTAAACTTTGACCCCTTTTGACAATGTTCTTCTACGTTTTTTTACCGCTTTTTTAAGTTTTTTGTCAATTGAATAATCAATTTCTAAATTAGGATTAAATATTTCAAGCGCCGCTGTGTTATAAACTCTTAAATCGAGCGGTTCGTTCCTTTCACGAACCTTCTTCCATACTAAATAGGCAATACCTTGTTTAAAACGTTTGACTAACTTCTCTGCCGTTAGACCATTAAAGTACTCTTGGCTATACCCGCTACCTTTCGGGAAGTGACAATAACCAGGACCTTCTTCTTTGATTTGCAAACGAGACATTACGTTTGCTTTTCCTTCATCTACTCCAATTTTAAATAAATTAACAGCTTCTCTCTTTATTTTTGTGACACCGTTGATAAAAGGTACATACTCTCCATCCACCTTGCCTTGACCTTTTATGGCGAATATGCGACGAACTTCACGCGGTGCACAAAAACGATATACCTCTGTCGTAAAATGTCCACCTGTGTCAATACAACAGCAAGCGATCGAGTATTTTGTCCCGTCTGCCTTTTCCCACGTTCTAGATAAGAATTCATCTAGTTCATTCCATATTTGTTTTTGTTTCAAATCTCCAAAGAGCGTGTGATACTGAATGCCCCACGATTCTTTTTCTATACCCCATCCAATAACCTCGATTTCAAAGCGATTGTCCTGGACATCGACTGCTGCGGTTAGTAATTTTACGTTGTCTGGAACACTAGCTTCGTAATTTTCGCAACGATCTAATAACTCATCTTGTTCAAGTTGTTCTCCTTCTTCCTCCCACGATTCGCCTAGCGAAGTATTAACCCACACTTTCATTGCCTCAGGGCCTTTACGTTTTGCATCCAAGAAATCCTGAATAATTTCTTTCCACTTGCGCCACGGGCTAACTAACTCATTTAAGTGAAATCCTCTACTACTAGCTTCCGGATTTTCGGAAATCCATTTCCCTTTTCCTTCTTTCCACTCATATTCATTGTGTGTTGAACCGCAATGCTTACAAGCATGTGTAATAGAATCGAAAATTATTTGCGACCAACGTAATGGTTGAAATTCACCGCAAGAAGGACAAGGCAAATGCCAATGCTCTTGTGTACTTAATTCAAACTCAGCCTCAATTCTCGAAGCGCCTTTAGTGGTAGGTGTAGACACAAAAATTTTCTTTCTGTTATAGAAGTTATTAGTTCTTTTTTCAGCGAGCGCGAGTGGATCTCCCTCTTTACCAGCGCTGATAGGAAATCGATCTATTTCATCCGCTAACAAAACTCGAATTGGTCTAGATGCTAATCCTGATGGTGCGTTCGCTCCAACAAGAGCAATATAACCACCTGCGAAAGATTTTTGCAAAGTAGTGTTGCCGCCATCACGTGTTTTTACATCTGCTACTTTGTTTCTTAATGTTGGTGAGTCTCTTAACATCGGTGCTAACCGTTCTTTAGAAAAATTTTTGGCTAACGATTCTGTCGGTTGCAATAATAAAATAGGTGCTGGATCAAAATCAATATGGTACCCAACTGCATTTAATATTATTTCTGTCTTTCCGACTTGAGCGCTTGCCATAATAATAATTTTTTCAATTTCAGGATCATTAACAGAGTCTAATATTTCTCGTTGGTAAGGAGCACGATCTGTTCTCCATTGTCCCGATTCAGCTGACGACTCACTTGAAAGTTTTCTATATGCATCTGCCCATTCTGATACTGTCAAATCAGGAGGTGGGGAAAGGATTTGTTTTGCGAGATCTCTAAAAAGATTTTCAGTATTATTCTTTTTTCTTTTTTCGACCACGCTTATTACTCTCCTTGACAGGTTCGATTTCTTTTAGACCCTCCTCTATTTCATCCTCATCCTCTAGATACAATTTATCTTTACTGTAATCATAGAAAATGTGAGGATCATAATCTGACAGTTCATCCATCATTTCAAAAACCTCTTCTTTTAATTTTTCTTTAATGGTTGATATTTCCGTTTTCCCTAATATCTGAGGCGCGGTTTTTGTAGGCAAAGATAGTAATTTAGCTCTAAAAGAACCGAGCATATCATTCATGACTCGTTTTACATCTTCCGAACGGTGGAGTTCGCCCATCATTATTTTTAATTCAAGCTCTGTTTTTTGTCGGCGAGCGCGCACCCATAATGCTTCTTCCTCATATTTATCAATTTCCGTATCTGGTTTTTCGCGGTCAATTAAATAACTTGTATAAGCTGTAATGGAAGCAGGGAGGTCAAATTTGCCATGAGACGCTTTAATAAGGGCATTTTCGTTAGCTAATTGTTGGATTCTTCTTGTACTTAAGCTTAAGATTTCGCTAATTTCCTTTGTCGTTACAATAAACTTTTTTTCTTGCAAACCCTTGTCTGACATACCTTTGACTCCCTCCCTTAAATTATTTCCCACTATTTTTTTAACTGAATGCGAAATAAACTTTCTCGCACAGAAACTAGAGCACTCTCGGGCTCGTATGCACCCGTACTGATTACAAAGCTCCAGGAGGACCCAATTAGTTATATACACCTTTAAAACTCAGTGTTATCAGTACTTCAAGCTATGTCTCGAGTGTATCGATGAGCTAATTCATGAAATTTTAAAAACGTAATGAATTTTCTATAATTCCTCATGTTATCCACAGTTTTCTTACTTATCCACCAATGAACTTCAATACATATTGTGTCTCTTTCGAACAAGTCTGCAACCTATTGCTACTGCTGCATTAAGGCCACTTCTGTTTTTGAATGATACAACTCTATATTTATGTGTCATAAGTCAAGTGTGAATCTTTAAGTATTAAGCTATTAAACTACTTAAATATTACCGCCTAATAATCTTACTAGTCATCTTTTAGTAGTTTACGAGCCTCTTTCCAAGGCTTGCCTAATATCTTTTCAATGCCAGCGCTATCAGCTTCTATCCTATCGAATAGAACCTTTCTTCTTCGCTCGTTCTTGAGTTCCTTTAAGGATACAATGATCATCAATATAAACCATATAAAAGCTAACCCTTTTAAGATTTGATCTATATATACAATAATTAAAAACGATTCACCCATTAATGGTCACCTCCTCCTAACCGCCCCACCACGACGCTCATAGCGATCACGATCCATACCCATTAGACTTTTGATTTCCCTCTCAGAAAACTTTTCGTTTGATCTAAGCGGGTCATTATTAACAGGCTTATTTTTTCTCTGCTTACTAATTCTGATTTTCTTAAGTTTCTCTTGTGTGTTTTTATCTAGGTGATCGATCAGTTTCATAACAAACTCACCCCTTTTTTCAGAAAATTAAAAAGCACCTCATAGCGAGCTGCTTTGTTACCGATTTTTCTTATAACTTAATTTCATCATTGCCTTTTCTATCGAGTCTTGTGTAATGCCGATATATCGTAACGTGTGCTCGGGAGTAGAATGATTAAAAATGTTTTGAAGCATAGCTACATCTTTAGTAGACGAGTACATATGGTAACCGAACGTCTTCCTCAATGTATGCGTTCCGATGTTTTCGAGTCCGCAAACATAAGCTGCACTTCTGAGTATTTTATAAGCCATCCCCCGATGAATAGGCTTATTCAGTCCTTTTCTAGATTTGAATAAATATTCATCATCATCCTTGTCTGCAATATACTTTTTAATCTCTCTTCTGTACTCGGGGATAATGGGGATTATTTTCGACTTCCTTGTTTTCTTTTCTTTTATATCAATATATTTCCCTTGCACATCTTTGGACTTGAGGGATAAGATGTCCGATATCCTTAATCCTGTGTAAATACCAGTTAGAAACAACATATGATTCCGGTCACTTTGTTCCAATAAAAACTCCATTATTTCAGCTACTTTTTCCATATCTCGAATTGGTTGGACAAACTTCATCGTCTATCCCTCCTTGCACCCACTAAATATTATTTGTTACTAACATAATACAACAGAGATTAGTGTTTGCTCTGCCTAGTTACTGCCATGTTTCTGCCTAATGTCTGCCATTATGTTAAATCTTCTTTAATTACTTCTATTTTAAGAGCAAAAGCTAAGTTATAAAAAGCTCTAGCTTTTATGCGATAATACTGGCGCTCACTCAGCCCTACGCTTGTATATATTTGATAGTCAAATTCCGTATCTTCATTAATGTATCGTCTTATAATAATTTCTCTTTCTTGGATTCTAATCCTATTAACCGCTTTTCGGACCTGCTCTATAAAAGATAACTTTCTTTTCTCTCCATCTACATTTGCTACCGCTATATCTTCTGTACTTGAATGAAATTCGTTAGTATTAGTAGGGGGTACCAGTGAAAAAGTCTGAGTTACTTTTGGAGTTCTTCTTTCGTCAACGGTAAGTAAACATACGCGATATTGTTCAAGCGCCTTCTCGACGGCTTCTTTAGTCTTTTCTCTATTTATCTCTGGTAATTGAAATAACATTATCAAAAACCTCCCTTTAATTTTAACGAATGATCTTTTTGTCATCACTCTGTACAGATAAACAAAAAGAGGACACTAAACAAACAAAATTTCTGCTTGTTTAGTGTCCTCCGAGTTCGGTCAGACTAAGTATTCATTTACTTGAGTATAAATGAACCATTCCTTTAATTCATAACATATTTTCATTTTTATTGGAATTTTATTGTCTCTATGTTCTTCTAAAATTTTTATCGCTTCCGCCCAATCAAACTTTTTTGTTTTGTTAATGTAACTCCAAATCCCATATGCGTGGTGCTCCCATAACTCGTAATGAAAGTTTTTCTTCTTTACACATCCTGGATAAAGATCACTTTCGACTGGTGACAAAGCGTCCTTTGGGACAAAACCGCTTATGTAACAACATGAATTGTCCTTCCAATAAGCCTTACCTTCATCAAACGTATTAAATGTTTCGAATATAGTCAACTGCTCAATTACTAGACGGTCCATAAAATCCCCTTCTAAAGTCGTTCAGACATTTTATTTATTAGCCCTGTGACAGCACCCTTATACTTTTCATGCACAAGTTCATCGGCTTCTTTTATTTCATCTAAGGATGCTAACAAACTCTGAAAGTTAGTAACTAATATCTCAAAACAAAAGGAAAATTTGACCTCAGATTTATTATCCTTTTTCTTGGCTTTTTCTCTTAGTTCATTCAACTCTTTTTGCACTTCTTCAGGAATAACTTCTACCGTTGCTGGAACATCGATAGGTTTCTTCTTCAATTCCTCTTCAAGAGTAGTAATTTGTGATTTATATTTTTCAAGTTCGGTTTGTGAATATAAAAACGAATCCTGAAGTTTTTTAAGTTTTTCTTTATCTACTCCACCAGATTCCTTTTTATCAAGTTCCTTTTGTAATCGGTTTGATAATTCAGCGTGAGTTTTACTTTGTTTTTCTAAATCGTCATATTTGGTAGAAATCTTTTCCCTGGTATCGCGTTCTTTATCATTTTTTTGTTCACTTTCCAATAATTTCAGTTCTAATTCTTTTTTCTCTTTAATCACTTTATTAAGTTCTCTAGTAGACATATTTTCTACATCTTTCTCTTTGACAAAGGCTTCTCGCTGTTCTTCTGGCACTCCAAGAAGCGCTACCGCTTGGCTATAAGACAACTTCTCAAACGCTTGCGATTTTACATTAGCTCCAAAGATAGATAACTGATCCGAGGAAAACTGTTCAAAAATTCTAAGCAAGTTAGTGGCCGTTGATTGAGAATAATCTACATTTCCCTCTAACCACTTGCCCCATTCGCCGTGTGGCACCATGATCTTCGCTTCAGTTAATCTTCGTCCAATTTCAATACTGTTGTACAAAAACATCTTTCTTGTTTGCTCTTTAATACTATTTATTTCAGCTGCAATTATTTCAGTTGTTCTGGTTGATACCTGGTTCATATTCTTCCCCCCTATGCTAGTTGAGCGGTTTTCTTTTTCTGTGTCTTCTTGGCCAATTTTTCTTTTTCAAATTCCGCAATAAAAAGTTTTACTTCTTTAGTTGGACTACAATTTTTATTACCGCGAACTTGGGTAATATGCTTGCCGTTTATTTCTACAGTGTAAAAAGGTTTATCTGGATTAGATGCTTTTCGAAGCACAAAGAGGTCTATTTTCCCTTCTGCATACTTCTTAGCGTAACCACCAACACAATGAGTTAAGGCATTACCTTCGTCTATTAATTCTTTAGAGCTTGAAGCTGGTCGAATTAGACATTCACCCTGCTTAAAGGTAAGTTTGCTTAGTTCTTTTAATCTAGCCTCGATCTTGGCGTTTAGCTCCTGATCTTCTTTGTATTTCACTTTTTTGATAGTCTCTTGGTGGGCTTTGTAAAGGTTAGACGGAAACAAAATGCTGTCTTGACTTGTGTCCATATTCAACTTCTCGCAATCAGCAATGTAATCTCTCCAAGTTCCAATAACATAATCTCCACGATTAAATTTCTTCTTTGCTGTATTTGTCAACTCAAAAGCGGTCCACGAATCAGTTGAAAAAAGGTCCACTTATTTAGTTGGTTTTAGCCATGACATTGTCTCTTCAAATCGGTGACTTACTTCTCGTGAAATATCTAAGATATGTGATTTGTGAGCAAGTCTATCTACAATTGCACCAGTAAGCATCGGGTCTTTAAAAATCTCTTCCCAGCGATCAAAAGCCAAGTTTGTTGTTATGATTATTGATCCTTTATCGTTTCTATTTGATAATAAATTAAATAGTATTTCACAACCAATTTTGTCAAATGATACGTATCCCAGTTCATCTAAAACGACAAGACTGTACTTTTCAAATTTGGTTTTATATTGCGATAGTTTGCTTTCACTCATTGCTTCTTTTAACTCTATTATTAAGTTAGGTACAGAGATAAACAATACACTTTTGCCTTCCAAACACGCCTTAATACCAAGCCCAATACTATAATGTGATTTCCCGCAGCCAGGAGATCCTATTAAGATTATATTTTCTTTATTTTCAATGAACTGCAACGTTTCTAGTTCTTCGAATTTCGGTATAAATTTCTTATGGTACTTACTCTTGTCGAAGTCTTCTAAGTACTTGTTAAGAGGGAATTTAGCCCTTCTGAGTCTATGTTTTAAACCATTCTCAAGCCTTAGTTCTAATTCTCTTTCGAGTAGACGACTTATCAGCTCTCGGTGGGTCATGTTTGTATGGTTTGCTTCATCAAGAAGCATTTGATAATTGGTTTTTATATAGGGTAATTTTAGTATATGGGCCATTTCTTGTATTTGCATTTATTCCACCTCCGAGAAACATAATTCGTTATATCTAGATACTTGCCTTGTAGCGATGTTGCTAAGTGCAGTTTTATCTATGTGCATAGATGGAATAATATCGATATGAGATTTATTGTATGTTTCTAGAATCAATAGTATTTCTTCGATTGGTTTATCATCATTTTCTTGAATGATCTCTATGAATTTTTTCTTGTTTCTGCTAAAATTAGTATCATAGATGGCTTTTAACCTTGGTATGCTTTTTAGAGCGTGGGAGTTCTTGATTGCACCTGGTTTTTTGTTTAATGAGTTTAAGTAATGTTTAATTTTAATACTTATCTCGTTAGTACCATCTATTTTTTTGTGTTCACAAACGAGTATGTTGTTTGAATAAAAGCCTATTGTGTCGTAATATTTCTTGATTGTTATTAAGCGTCCTACAAGATACTCCGGTACTGAATAGTGGTTGTTATCAACTCGTACAAAACTATATTTATTTGGTTTTTGCACTGTAACTGTTGCAAGATCAAGCTTTGGTTTTGTAGGTTGAAGATGTTTTATTTCTTCAGAAATAGTGCTGTCTTTATTGAGTTCTATCAATATAGTATTCAAGTATTCACGTGCATCATCGAATGTCTTAAACTTATAAGTTAACGCAAATGCTTTGTTCCTAATTATCTTCACGCTGCCCTCCACATGACCCTTCTAATGCAAAGCTTTACATTAGAAGGGTAATGAAAAGTATATGATAATGTAAAGTAAGGCTGTTAAATAACCGTAAGTAAAGGATCCCTCGCTGTTTTACTTTACATTATCTGCAACGCAAACACTATTTTATTTATCAAATCTTTTTAGCCATTCCAATAAATCTCCACTTTTTTGCCAAGAAGGTGCACCTTTTGGTACAACATCTGTATATGCTTTTTCAATTGCTTCTCTTTTTTGTTTTGAATCTACCTTAGCGTAAATTTCAGTTGTTTGGACAGAACGGTGACCTAGTATATCACGGATGTATATGAGATTAACTCCTGCTTGGAGTAAGTGCATAGCTTTTGAATGTCTCAGACAATGACAGCTAAATCGTTCTGGGATTAATATTTGATCTTTAATACGAGCCTTGCGTGCATATTTATCTAGTATGTAATTCACCCCTGCCCGGGTCAGTTTTTCTCCTCTTTTGTTACAGAACAATGGGTACATGTTTGCTGACAAACTTAACAGCCCCTGCTCATCCATATATCGATTTAATAAATCTAACGGAGCATCCATCAGAGGGACTATCCGGGCTTTATTCCCCTTACCAATTAACTTTACAGTACATGGTCTGTCAAAACGTACTTGTGACGGAGTGAGGTCAATGATTTCCTGTACTCTTCCACCGCTTTCATACATAATTGACAAAAGAGCAAGATCTCTTCGTCCTATTTTAGTTGACTGATCAGGCATTTCCAAAAGTAGTCTGATCCCATTAAGCGTTAGGTAACTGATTGATTTTGTTTCTGTTTTCTTAACCCGGATTCCAAGGATTCTCTGCCATTCCAAAAGATTATCGGGGCTCTGATACTGGAGATATTGGAAGAAAGAGTGTAATGCCGCAAGGCGGACGTTCCTTGTGGCTGTACTACAGCCACGCTCTGTTTCTATCCAGTCAAGAAAGTGAATAACCATTTCCTTATTAATCATGCCCAGCGTCAGAGAATTTGTTTTTATTCCTTTTTTATCCTTGATAAATGTAAGGAAAAGTACAAATGTGTCTCTATAAGAGGCAATCGTATTTATACTGAACCCCATTTCTCCTGGCAGGTATTTTGTAAGAAATCCTGTCAGATAGCGAGAGAAATCAGTCGGCTTCATAATGGTCAACCTCCGGAAATACATAGGCACAAACGTTATCTACTTCTCTAATTAAATCAGGGTACATGTCAGATGTTAGCCTTACATACTTATCTGTAGCCTCTAATGACTGATGCCCAAGATATTTTGATAATATTGGGAGTGAGTAGTATAAATCTAGCCCAGCTTCTGACATTTTCACAAGAGAGTGTACACTGAAAGTGTGACGAAAGTCATGCATTCTTGGGCCAAAACCCTTCCCACCATGTGGAATTCCTGCATTCCAGAGTATTTTTCTGAACCATTCATATATTGCCTTGGCATTACATTTTTGCCCATTGTTCTTGATAAAAAAATAACCTTTCGGTTCATATTTGCCGGGACGAACATTCCTATATTGAATACACACCTCAGTTAGTGTTTCAGATAATGGGAGTATTCGGTCTTTGCCGTTTTTCGTTTCCCTGACAATAATATTTTTTGCATCAAGATCAACATCCTTACATGTTAGGGATAACGCTTCGCTGATACGGATGCCACAGCCATATAGCATTCTAAATAAAGCGGGGAGTACATACACAGTTGTTTCAAATCGTCTATTAACTTTAAGCGTATCACATGCATCGAAGAATGCATTCACTTCCTTTTTCGAGAAAATATGTGGTACAAACGTACTGCTGTACTTTTTAGGCAATCTCGGTATATGTGATGGATATCCCATATCATTTAAATAGGCGGAAAATTTTGCAATATAATGAATCCTCGCATAACGTGTCTTGTCTGATTCATTTGGACGCTTCTCACTCCATTTATCAACAATCTCCTTTGATAGACCGAGTTTTAATACGGCATTATCTATTGTAAATCTGTCAAATAACGAAAGTGTGTAAGTGGCATCAACAAACTTGTAACCGAGGTTTCTTTTGAAATCAATGTACTGTTCGATTAAACCAGCATAAATACCACAATAGTTCGGCATCATTCCACCTCCTTGGCATAAAATGGCGTTTTTAAGAGTGGAACATCTAATGCGCATTGGCTCAAAGATGTTAAGTCTATTCGTAAATAAGTTTTTGTGCTTTCGGTATTCTTGTGACCTAGCACTTCTGATATAACATGGATGGGTATTTTTTGTTCCAGTAGTTGCCCAGCAAGACTGTGCCTCAAAGCATGAGGACCATGTTTCTTTTCTGTTATGTTTTTAATGCCAGCACGACGGAGATAAAAAGTAACAATGCTATGCAAAGTCGATCTATTTAGGCAGTTATATGGCGGGATTGCATGTAGGAAGACATAAGGAAGATCAGATTTAGGCCGTCCATACTTCAGATAATCGATAATAGCCTCTCCTATTTCTATTAAAAGTGGATGCTCAATCTTATTTTTAGTCTTTTGTTGAACAAGTGTAATTGTATTCTTTTCCCAGTGTATGTTTTCAAACTTCAACAGACAGATGTCAGAAGCCCTCAATCCCAATCGTGCAGCCAATAGTATCATAGCAGCATCACGCTTCCCTTTTGGGCTACTTCTGTCAACAGTATTGATTAATGATTCAACTTCATTTTTCGTATATGTCGTGGGTAGTTTACATTGCTTCTTGTAATTGTCTTTTGGAATTAGGTATGAAAAGTCAATCCCTGTATACCCATTGTCATGTAGATATCTCATAAACCCACGTAAAGTGGTAAGCATGCTGTGGCGCGTTGCAGGTGTATAAAAACCAAGCTGATTCACAAATCCTAAAATGTGTTGTTTTTTAATTGCTTCGGTTTCCATGACTCCTTCTTCATTAAAAAAACTAAGAAAGCGATGAAGATTTAATCGGTAATGACCAAGCGTATTTTCTGTAATACCCAAAGATTTTCGGTGATTAAGGAAATCCACCATAGGATTACCGATGCAACCATAAAATTGGTAGGATTTCTTTGCCCTTCTGTATTGGAACGTTCCTGTAGACTGAAATTCAGTTAGAACATCCACACACCGGATTATGCTCTTTTCCCAATGGCTAAATTCCTCGTATTTCCCAGTACCAATAAAGTCAGCTATAAATGCTCCACCTACTGACGCTGAATAATACTCAATCTGATTGTTTTCCATAAAAGTAGCCAGTTTTTGCCACGCGGAACGATATTGGCTTATCCTTGATTCGGAATAGGACATATCCCGAAGGGATTTAACTACTTCTGAGGACAGTTGTTCAAATGTTTGATATTTTTGTTCCATAATCATAACCTCCTATATTTAACGTAGGCGACCTCGCCTATATTAAATATAGCCATTGAAAATGTAAAGTAAAACAACTAGAATCACTTTGTTTATAGTTATCTAACAGCCTTACTTTACATTATCATATACTTTTCATTACCCTTCTCGTTTCCACTGAAACAATTAGTGACGTTGATATCGAATCCGTAGTAGAGTGACAATTTTAGCAAATTCTCATTGAGGACTTTTTCAGTTTTACCTATGAATTTTGATACTACATTTCTCATATTGTCGTACACAATCTCTGAATAAACGCCACCTAACATATCGAAGAAACGCACATGAGAATCCATAAAGACGTCTTGCTTTTGATTCTTATATAAATACGCCCATCTGAAATCAGCAGCTGGTGAAGATAGTACAGCTAGATGATAGGTATTGATCTCCCCGTTTATTTCTAACTTCACTTCGCCAAAATCATATTCAAGTCTTTGCCCTAAATCATATGATTGTTTAATAAAGCATTCCTTAGGTTTGTTTCTTTTTTCTCTGATTTTATTTGTAATAGTTGTATATCCAATATCAAACTTTTCATTGACTAGCATTTGGTGAATTTGCAAATTAGTCAGCTGTTGTTTATGTCGACCTAACTCTTTACACTTTTCAGATTCACTCTCTAGGATTTCGTCTAATCTGGTATCGATTTCTGCTGTGTACTTTCTTGGCTTTCTATTTTGAGCATTATACTTTGGTGCCTCGCATATTTTTTCTTGTACTTCTTGTACTTCTTTTTTATTAACGTCTAAGGCATTCAACAGAGTATTGTTCTTCTGGTACTCATTCCAATAGATTGCGACTGTTTTCCGATTGATGTTTAAAAGCTTGGCAGCTTTTCTATTGGATACACCTTGCTGCTTTAGTTTTATTATTGCATGTTTGTCCATTATCTCAATCACTCCATCCCACCCCTTTACTGCCATCATAACAGTAAGAGATTAGTGTTAAAGTACTGGACCGTTTTTCAATTGATATTATTCTATTAATGGGCCACTTTTAGAGTATCATAAACACTTTGCCCCTTTACTTTCAAATTGCTTTTTCATATAACGATATATTTTACCGATCGTTGTATATTTTTTTAGTATTTTAATCGCTTCATCGTTATTATAGGAACACATTTCACTAAGTTCATAAGATTCTATAAACGAAATATTTGATTCGTCTTTTTTTGATTGTTGATACAAATAAAGAGTGAAAGGATTAATGCCCCTATTGATACTCATTAAATCCCTAAGCGTTTTAATGTCTTGCTTATTAAGTCTTAAAACCTTATTTAGAGTTTTTCCATTCCAATTTATTACCCTATACATGTTATTTCCATAAATCTTTTCTTTTACAAAATTTGATAATCCTAGTTTTGTTAAATACTCCACACACGGATATTTAGCAGCAAGATCAAAAAAGTTAAGCATGTCGTCAAAATGGTACTGCTCCCATGTACAATACTGAAACAAAGTTCCCTCAACCGCTTTTGAAATGCTTTTTCGTGAGTAGTAGCAATTCTTGTACCTCATAACCCCAGTACTTTCAGAATAAATTGATCGCCTTTTGCGCCAATTTCCCTTCCATTCCTGGTCTATCATCACACTTTTACCAGGTTCAAAAACGTACATTGCAGTTACTCTAAATTTAGTTTCTGCACTTCTATAACATTCTCTGTAATCCCTTATTACATGGATACCTCTTGCGGTGATAGCGTTAGGACTTGTAAGAGACTTTTCGTACCAGACAAAATACGCTTCATCATACATTTTGCCCCTGCCTCTACCGCTTGATTTAGCAACGCATTCGGACTCACATTCTGTACAGCGTACTCTTTCATTGTGCTTATGATTGTCTGTTCTGAATGTCTTTTTACAATGCGTACAATAACCATACTGTTGACCTGATCCGCTTCGTTGAGTGAAAATGTATCTGCTACCTAATAGGACTTCATCGTTAACGTAATCCATTATTTCCTTGCTCACTTTATCTGGAAAGTGAGCATGTATTTCTTCTTGCTCTTTTTTACAAAGCTCCATAGGATAGTCGCCTCCTTACATAAAATCTCCAAGCTTTACATCGAAATCATTAGATTTAGTACCGGTTTCCTTTGTTTTAATTACAGTTTGTGCGGTTTTAGTAACGCTTTTAGCTGCTTTTGTATCAATTTCGAAATATTTAAGAACAACCTCAAAACCTTCTTGATCGGTGAGAACCGCGCAATTTCCGACTTTTTTCTTTTCAGCTGCCGCCCTCATTGCGTCTAGACTTTTAGCAATTGTTTTATCTTTAGGTGTTACTTTATCGTTGTCTTGAGGGTTATTATCAATATGATCAAGTAAAAATCCTCCAACTATTTGAAAATAAGGATTGTTACTATTTTTGCTCATTTCTTCTTTAATTTTCACTACTGCTGCACTCATCGCTTAACATCCTTTCGTTGCAAGTTTGGTTGAATTGTGACATTACTAAAAATTATCATCAGGTCCTTCTAATAAAAATTGATCTGACTCCCCGTCCCACCAATCACCAAATACAAAAGCAAGCGGCGCGATATCGATACTTTCTGTGTCACTACTTAGATAATCAACTAAATAATTATTAAATCTATCTTCCGTCTTTTTGTCTGATTTATTAATGATTTCATTGATTATTTTTCGGTTATCCTCATTATTTTCGATTAGGACATAATTGCAAATGACACCGTCAGCATCGCTTTCAGTAAAATCAATTGAGTTTATTAATTCTAACGCTTTTTCAACTTCCATATTCATCTTCCTCTCTTATTTCGCTTCATGTATCTAACCTATTAACGAAAATGACCATGACGTTTCATAATCTCAACAATTTCATTAACATATGGTTCGTCTACATTTATTACAATATAAGAGTTAAAGGGTTGCTTACCGTCTTTAACTCTTCCTATTTCAATGTCAATTATCACATTTTCTATGGCTCTGTTCATTTTTTCTACTTCTCTTTTATCGCCATACTTTTCAATATCTTTTTCATTTAAAATAGTATACTTGCGTTCTCTACCTTCTAATATAGTTCCTGAAAAAGCAGACTCTGACATTTGAATTTCTCCTCTCTTTTCCAAATTAAGTTTAGTAAAATCAAATTATTCAGCGTTTAATTTAAAACAAACTCATCTGCTGCCATTCTTCGAGAGGAAGTAGTGGCGCCTCTTTAATTTTGACCTCTTCCTCTTCAATCACCTGAAACCGTTGCATCTTATAACAACCCATATGTGCATTTTTATTATTGAAGCGACTAACGTAAACGTGATGAGGTCCATTCTCAAAAATAAAATACGACTTTCCTTTTTGAAGTGTTGTGCTTTCTCTATCGTCAACACATAGGCCTTTCATTTTATTCCTCCTGGAAACTTATATTTTTTTAATAGTCTTTATTTCAATTCGATCAACTTTCCCATTTACCCAAACGGCAATTTGTTCTCCGAAACCTGAAACTGGAGCTTCGACCGGCGTTAATTCTCCATCTCCAACAATGTACAAACAATTATTTGTTAAATCTATTTCAACTGACTTTTTTTGTGGTTTTGGATTGATCAAAATTACCTAACCCCTTTTTATTTTAATAATTATTAAACATTAAGTAATGACTTTCCAACCTTTTCTAGTTCGACTATTCAACTCATGTTTTTGTAATGGTTCAAACAAAAATACACGTTGATTTTCTTCTTTTCTAAAGAGCAAGTACCATTTTGGCTTTCGCTTCATTTTCCTAGCCATCGGCATTAATATCCTTGTTCTTGACGTTTGTGATTTGTTTCGTTTTTTTCAAAGTAAGCGTCCTCGATCTGCTCCCAGGTAAACCCAAGTATGCTTCCTAACCCTATAAACATTTCTACTATCCAGTAATACCTTGGTAATCTTCCATAATCCCACAAAGAACCTATTTCTCGATACAGTCTATTGAATTGAGTTACCGTTTCAGGATATACCTCTGTTGTAAAAACTCGATTTATGTTTGCGTCTATCTCCAAGCCGATATCTAAGACACAATGTAAGCAATCAACGTATTCTTCTAATAATGGGTTTTTAATAACTTTATTAGGTTTACCGTTCGCCCATTCAACTTTAGGTATTGATTTTCTAGGTTTCTGATCCTTACTCCAATACTTCCATGTGCGCTGTTCGTTTGCGAGCTCCCCAAGCTCCACTTGCAGAGCTAAAAATTTATGCGGTAATAAATTGCACCCTTGGAGATTGTGTTCTTTAACGATCCGTTCCTCCAACACTTTCTGAGCTTCGAATAGTTTTGCTAGATTATAGTTATCAGCCATTAATATCGACCACCCTCTCGTTTACATTTTCAATCCCTCGGTGATAGTCCTTGGTTGTTGTCATCTTATGAATGGATCGTTATTATTTTGATTAGAATTGTAACCGTTTGTGCCTTGGTGGTGGTTTTGTTGATTGTCGCCTCTACTTTGGCTACTCTTTGGTTCAAGAAATTGCACACTGTCCGCTACAACTTCAACCACGAATACTTTTTTCCCTTCGTTGTTTTCGTATGAGCGGCTTTGCAAACGACCATCAACACCCGTAAGGCTGCCTTTTCGTAAGAAGTTCGCAACATTTTCCGCTTGTTTTCGCCAAACGATTATATTTAAAAAATCAGCTTCCTTATTTCCGTCCGAACTAGAAAATGGACGATTTACTGCTAGTGTAAAACTTCCAACCGCAATACCGTTCGGTGTATACCTGAGCTCAGGATCTCTAACCAGGCGCCCAACAAGAACTACTCTGTTTAACATGTTTTATCATCCTTTACTTTTCTCTTAATTACTTAATGGTCGTCATATTTACTTGAGTAAATTGGCTTTTGAACGCAATTGTAATTTTCTTAATTTTGATGGTAATGCAACTTGCTTGTGTAATTCATGGTGATGAGGGCAAAGGTCAGCTCCATTTATTTTATGGCGACATTCTGTGCATAAAGGTAGATCACAAGTTTCATGTCTTGATCTCCAGTTCGTTTCCATAAATTCTTTGTAATTACGCATAAAAATAGGGTGAAAATTGTAGTTAATAACATAATCACATAACCTAGTCGCTTCTCTTACTTTGCATATTGGACATGGGTTTTTAAAAACATTAACGTCATTCATAAATTTTCATTCCTTTTACCGCTGCAATAACTACGCATCAATCGTATTCAGGGTTTGCAAAACTCGTTTCATACCTGTCGACGATCAACTTTGCTTTTCGAGTCCACATTTTGAAAATGGTTGCATCAGCTCCGTATAATCCACCCATTATTACTTTATTGTCAAAACTTTTAGCGCCAATTTCCGCTCTCCAAACCGTTCCATCTTCATTTAGTACAACTTTATATTTACATTCGTGCCAACTTTTATCTTCCTCTGCATCAATATAGATGTAAATGTTGTTGTATTTATTTTCAATAACCACCGTTATTTCTTGAAATTCCTCATAACTCAATTCATTTAATTCGCAATCATCTTCAACGATCTCTTTTATCAGATCGGATAACTTATATTCTTCTTTTGAAGTACCTAAGATTTTTTGAATACTTTCCTGGATGCGCTTTGCTCCTTCTTCATGTATTGAATGTTCTAATTCAGATTTAATTATGTTCATTACAACTTGGTTATAAGAGGGAATGTCAAGATTTTCTAAGTTGAATTGCATTTTATTTTGCACTTGTTCTTTTAACCCTTTACCGAAATCGCTATAACTTCTTAGTGAGTCTTTGACAATATCGTTAATGGTTGATTTAAGGTGTTCCTTTGCAATTTTTTCAACATAACCTTCTTTTTTCAATTCAGAAAGAGTATCATTTACGATTAAATTTAAGTCCATTATTTTTACCCCTTTTCATTTTTTACTGCGTATAACATCTCGACTATAAATTTAATAGTATTAAAAACGCTACAACTAAAGATGATACGCATATGCAGATAATTAGTTTGTTAATAGATTTAATGTCATCTTGACTGAGTTCCTGATCATCGTCATGTTTTTTCGAATACCTTTTACTCATTTTTTAACCCATGTTTCTGTAATTCTTGGAGCTCAGTTAAAACTAATTCCTCTATCGCCCTGCCACATGGTAGCGTTTCTTGCCCCTTGTTTTTAAAATATTCAACGAGCTCTTTTTTCTTCGCTTCGACCGCTTCTCGTAATCTATTAGCTTGTGAGTTTGCCATTTGTTTCACTCCCCTTTTCAAATATCCCACAAAAAATAATAGCCTTTTGTTATCTC
The DNA here is from genome assembly GCA_031761875.1 of Bacillaceae bacterium IKA-2. Classification (GTDB taxonomy): domain Bacteria; phylum Bacillota; class Bacilli; order Bacillales; family Anaerobacillaceae; genus Anaerobacillus. The sequence goes on from CP134492.1 coordinate 3,860,201, forward strand.
CTTTCTTTTTCTTGGTAGCAAAATCTTAAAAGCAACAATTGTTCCGTTCGGTTTAAAAGGGACAGATGTAGCACTTTCAATTTCATGTAAATTAACTTCTTTACCTTTTTGAGATAATGAAGTTTGTTTAGAGTTAAATTCTGAGCAAGTGCTGTTTTTACCTAACATAACGCTTTCCGCATCTTCAAATTTAACCGAACGATATTCTTTTCCTAATTCAACTATTTTTTCATTAATAAAATCTTTTAATTCCATTTCATCCACTCTCCCAAATACCATTTTTACGCCTTTCTACTTCTCCATTTCGAGATAATTCAAAGAGTAGCAGACATACTTCGTCGTAAATTCTTTGCGGGTTCTTATTTTTTAGAAATCTGAATATATCCTCCAAAGAGCGTCCTTCACTCCAAAGAAATTTAAAGTTTTCGATTTCGATTTCCGTGAATAAAAAATCGCAATCCGCTAAGATAAAACGTTTTTTTATTGAGGAACCGCTCACGATCCCACTCTTAGCAAACTTTCATCGAGCTCTTTTTTAAAATTTTTAGTCCGTGTATTAAAATTTTTCTGTTTTCGTTTAGCTACTGGGCAATTGCAAGGTTTTACAAGCGTCATGCTGCCGTCGATCTGATATATGATCCCACGGTCGTAACACTTAGGACATATCATATTCATCTGCTGTCACCCCCGTAACTCGTGCCATAGCTTTAACTTGTCGATAGTTGGATGATTTGTTGAACACGCAATTCATGTTACCGATTAGTCGCCACCAGGTGCGCCCCTTATCATCCAATTTGAAGGCTGTTCGTTCATCTTTGAATTCTTGTACAGTTAAGTTAGATGTCGCCCATATCGGCTTGTTCGCTCGCTCTCTACCATTCACAATTTGAAACATCCAATCTTTTTCTTCGTTGCTTAGCTTCTGGCTACTCATAAAGTCATCCCATATTAATAAATCAGCAGTTACGCAAGCGGTCATGATTTCGTGAAAACTTTCCTCATTATTGAAATTTTTTGTAGCATTAAAACGGCTTAACAAATCCTTTTCAGTCATGAATACAACAGAAAACCCTAGCTCTATTAATCTGTTTCCTCCAGCTGCCGTTAGATGACTTTTACCGTTACCGGTTTCTCCAAAGATAAATACCCCTAATTTGTTTCTGTGACCAAAGTTATTAACCGCGTCTACAACCTCTTTGTAAGCCGTTTCGTTCCCTGGTCTATGCTTGTAGTTATCGAATGTTAATTCCCTCAATTCTTTGTAACTACTGCTTAATTTGAGCGCTCTATTAATCTTGTTTTGCTTGTATCTGCTCGCTTCATTCTTGCTAACATCATCCAGTGCTTTTATTACACATTCGCAAGCTACCGGTACCCATACTTTACGATCTTCAAAAGGATGATCAACTTGTATTTGTTTTCTTTCTTTGCCGCACTTTTCGCAATTAATTTTACTTAAAGAGTTCGATGCCCCTAAACTTGTCATCAACTGGTTTAGCTGGTTCTTCATGTTTCACCTCATTTTCGTTTAGGTAACTTTCAAACCTAGTTCCGAATAAAGTTTCCGGTCGCAAGTATTTATTCATGTTTAGATCTTTAAGCCATTGACTAGATTTGTTATCAATAACCTTTTTAAAGTCATTTATCCTAAACCCATCGTTCCACCTGGCTTTAATCAATCGTTGTGTAGCTTTGGCGGATTTACGATATTTCTTGTTAGTTACATTGTTGAGATAGGTTACTATCTCGACGTAAGGTATTAGTTCTTTATCTAGTTCTTTATCTAGTTCTTTATCTAGTTCTAGTTCTAGTTCTGTTTCGTGACATGGTGTGACAGTCACGTGACTGTCACGTGACATAGGTAACTTTAATCTTTCTCGTTCTTTTTGTTTTCTTAACCTATTTTGTTCTCTGATATTATCCAAGCCAGCTATGTTTTGGTGTTTTTCCCAATTCGTTATGCTAATGAAATCATTTTCATCGATTTCAATCATCCCAAATTGTTTAAATGTACTGAGCGCTAACCTAACGATATTTAAGGGGCGATTAAATATCGCCGATAACATTTCATCTGTGTAAGGGATGTTTTCACTTAAAAAAATATATCCATTAACATTGGTTTTTCCTGCTTGAGATAATAGTTTTATCCAGACAATTAATATCGCATCAGCTTCCGGTAGCGCTTCAATTAAACGAATTTTTTCATCGTCAAACATGTGTGTTGATAGCTTTATCCACTTTACTTCCGCCACACTCATACACATCCATTCTTGGACTCACCAATTTTGGAGAGTCGTGTTGATTTACAAAAGCAATAGCTTCATTTAGTTTAGATCGAGGTATATCTCGATAAGACGTAACCTTAAATTGCTTTTTTAACTCGCTATACAATTTTGAAAAATACTTTCTACGTGCATTATCTTTAATGTGGTGAAACCGAGTATGAATTCTCGCCGCCACAACTCGTCGCAATTGTTTTTGTTCAGTTGATAATAGTGTGTTATGTTGACTCTCCAAGATTTGACGAGTCCTATTAAATTCATTGATATAGCGCTCTTTAAATTGCATCGCTTTGTCGCCAGAGTACCCCATCGCTAACATAGAAAATCCATCGAATGTAACAATAAACATTGGCATTACGCGACTTTGTTTGTTTCTATAAGTGGACTCTCCAAAATTGGTGAGTCGAAATTGATCGGAACATTTTAAGTTGCGGATATCTCTCAATACTTTGTCGTGTCCTTTTTGAAAAGCTTCTGCAATTATCAGACTATCCGTCACCGGCTTTTCGTTTTCAATAAATACAAGCTTATTTTCAATAGACGCTAGCACTGCTTGTCCTCCTTTCTAGCTGATTCTATACATCCCTTTATCAATAGAATTTACAATGGTTTTAAAACCTAATAATTTAAAGTGGTGTGTAATTACTGATTTTTCTAAACTTAGTTTCATATCATCCAATGAAGAAATATCAAGTAAATTTTCTGCTTCACAATGAATTTTAGCTAGTTGTTTACTTAAAAAAGCTAGGTCCTTACCTTCCTGAAGCTTAGAAAAATATCTCTTGAAATCTGAGTCTTTCAACTCATCAATCTTTTCGAAAAGAGTTTCTAAGTTTCCGTGTAAAGCGATTAAAGGATACACCGCCTTTTCCCCTACTCCTTTTACCCCAGGAATGTTATCGCTTGTATCTCCAAGTAATGCTTTGCAATCAACCCACTGTTCTGGAGTTATATTAAACTTTTCTTTAAGATGGTCCGGGGTTATTCTTTGTTCGTCATTACCTTTTCTTATTAACTGACTTGTATTTTCAGACAAAAGTTGAAATAAATCTTTATCATTAGAAATCATCCCGACGATTGAATTACCTTTTTCGCGTCTCCACATTGCGTTTATGGTTCCGATCGCGTCGTCAGCTTCTATTTCTTCGTGTGAATATTGTGCTATCCCTAAGTTTGAAAAAAGCTTTTGAGCGGTCACGAATTGTTGTTTTAGTTCTGGATCTGACTCCTTACGATTCGCCTTGTATTCAGGATATAACTTTCTCCTAAACGTTTTGTCTCTCCCTTTATCCCAACAAATTGCAAGGTGAGAAGGGTTAGAACGGCTTATAATATCCATGATCTTTTGAGCCATGATGTAAACACCATTTGTATAAAGTCCGTCACTACTCTTTAACATGCTCTTTTTAGTGGCATGGTAGCCAGTTGTGAGGACGTTGCTGCCATCGATCAAGATTAAGCGCTCGATGTTTTTATTCTGCTTAGGTACGACTTCGATAATTGGTTTATATGTGATCGAAATGAAATTAGATTTCGAACTAACGAGTATTAAGTCTTTATTTCGTTTTGAAATAGCTTGTTCTAGTTGTTTTAGTTGATAAATAAAGTCGTTTACAGTCACTCCGGAACATAGTTGATTTTCGTTTAATTCAACCTTTACTGGTGGATCGCTATCGATTACTAGAATAATATTTTTCATGTTTGATACATCTACTAAATTAATGTTTCTGACAACCTGATCACCAGTAAAACGTTTTTCTAATTGCGAAACTAAGCTTTGAAAAGATGCTCTTGTCGCTTTGCTCATTTCAGTAGCTGGTAACATAACCATACAAATATTTTTAGTTTGCTTTTTTGGTTCATATCCACCTTTAGCCATTAAAAACCTCCTACTGGATATTTTTAAATGAATTGCATATAATAGAGTTAAATAAGAATTTCTTAAGTGACCTTTTCACGTTGCATCGTGAGAGGTCTTTTCACTTTCTGTACCGCTACTATTTCATGCGAAAATTCAAACAGTTCGGACATACAATTCGGACAACTTTTTACCTCTTCATCTTTTTCAGTTGCAAATGATCTGTTGCATTCACCACACTCATACACATCCATTTCCATATGGTTGACACTTTCAGTATCTGTTCTAGGAGAGGCTTTTTTTAACTTCATACTTCTCTGCTTCTTCCATACTCAATCTCCTTTCAAAAAATTGGTATCCACATTTAGCTATTACAACAATAAATGAATGATGGTGGCATTCACTTTTTTCCGACGACCTTAGTGAGAATGGTGTTTTTTCACTCCCTTTCTTGGTGCAGGATACCGACACACCGTTGAGCACACGATTTGTTTATGAAATTTCTGCGATGTGATAGGGGGAATACCCTTAAATCGCGAGCTCAACGGAAGGCCTTAGCCTATCCGACTTGCATTATGTATATCTAGATGCTAAAATTTAATTAATCGATTTAAACGGCTTTGTAAGCCATGGCACTAACTGTTACAGCAGTTGGTGCTTTTACTATTTTCGGACCGTGTTGTCTTTGGAAATTAATTCGAATTAACGTAACCTCAGACGCAATCTTATAAAAATTATCAGCTTCGTAAGGTTTCCCTATCATTTCTAGAAAATCGCCGCGCTTCATCAACGATGTGACGATTAGCTTCATTTCCATTCCATCAAGTTCAACTTCTTTTCCTTGGCCAAAAACTTTTTTATACATAACATCAAATAATTGTCGGTAGCTACCTTTTAGTTCCGAGCGCCGGGCGTGAATAGCATGGAGTATTCTGCCGAAATTAATTGAATTGAACGGTCTAAGTGTTTGTGTCTTCATTTGTAAATCCCCCTTTTAAATTTGAGTAATTAAAGATAATTGCGTAATCATAAGCACTTTCTGCTTCCGTTAACGCTTGCCATAGTTGTTTGAGTAATTCTTCTGTCATGTTTAAACCTTTCACAGAACGACAGTAAATTTAATGATCGCCCTTTTGTGTTATAAAATTACTAATATTGACAACAAATTTCGCCGTTATGGTAAAAAATAATGGCTCGGTGAGAGCCTTTAATTAATTATTTTTGCTCTTACAAAACGAGATATTAAATCGTCGTTTAGCTTTTGGAAACCTTTGACGTCGTTTTTTTCTTCAGCGATATAACCCTTAATCGTTTCTTCATAACCTTCTTTATATTTTTCTGAATAATGGCCGCTTTCAAGACCTTGTTCATATTCTTTAATTTTTAAATCCGATCTTTCTTTTTGTTTTGTAATACCGTGCAAAATTTTAAAAAAGTTCTTGTTCGGTGATTTCAATTTTTATTTTTTGCATTAGTACCAGCACCCCCTCGTGTCGTAATGAAACCAATCAGTTTTACCCTTCCAGAAAACGTGTAAGCACCTCTCTTTAGAAATCCACTTGATTTCTTTTAATTGTTTAGGTTCATACTTTTTTCTCATTTCAGTTCCCATTGCAGCTAAGTGGCTTTTATAGACACGTACAAACAGCTGTTGCTGCTGCTCTGTTAACTTTGAAAACCCTTTAATTTTCGAAAAAACTGTTGAGCTCATGGTCAAGCCTCCTTTCTATCTTTCCAATTTTGATATTTTGGATTTTCTTCAAGCCAATTCAGCAAAAAAAATTCAGCTTTCCGCGCTGGAAAGTACCACTTTGCCCCTACTTTTTGTTTAGGAAAATCAGGATGGAAAAAGAATTGCTCTTGAATGGTGCTCCAACTCATTCTCGTTTGCTTCAGCAATTCTTTTCTGTCCCAGAACAACGTTTTGTTATCTAACAGATCCAACCGTTTTTTTATTTCTTGCATGTAAAGCGCTTCAATCTTTTTTTCATCAACAGAAATATTTATCAAGGTTCTCTCTCCTTTCTGTTAGGTTGAATTTGTTTTTAAAGGATTTATCTCTCTATCTGTCGAATTATGGAAAGGAAGGGAGGTGATTACTATGAACTTCATAAAAAAATTATTTAAAAAGAAACCAAATAATGTGACCGTAAGTGTTACGAGTTATACTTCAATACCAAAACCTATATCACTTAATAGTGTTTATACAGGTGAAGATTTCTTCTCGATACGCAAAAATATATTAGAGATAAAAAGAGATAAAAAATTAACACAGAAACAGTTATCAGATTGTCTTGGTTTTAAAAGCAACAGTTTCGTTTCTAAACTAGAACGATGTGAGATGCAAAAAATTGATCATGAACATGTCGATAAATTAGCTAATTGTCTTAATGTTGAAATTAGTCAATTGTTAATAGGTGAAGAAAAAATATAGCTATATTTATCAAAAAATTTTAGCCTCTGTTCCAGCAGGGGCTTTCTTCTCGTCCGTACTGATATTAATCACTTTTTTCACCTCTCGCATAAAATAGCGACTACCTGGTTAGATTATATTAGAAACGTATCGTTTCTAATATCTGCAAAAAAAAGTTCGTCAATAGAAACTTTATAAAAGTCTGCAATTTTTTTTGCTAAATGTAACGAAGGTGTACGATCCCCTCTTTCAACCGCGCCGAGCATTTGAGGCGTTATTCCGATAGTTAAGGCAATCTCGACTAGCGGTCGATTGTTTCTTAGTTGTATAAGTTTTATTCTCATTTTGTCTTATTCACCCTCTTTCAGAAACAACGTGTTTCCTTCTATAAACATCATAAAGGAAACAGATCGTTTCTGTCAACAGTTTTTTTTAGAAACTTTTTGTTTCTTGTGTAGAAATAGAAACGAAAAGTTTCTTATAATAGAATCGTGACTGCTTATTACATCAGAAACATCAAACGAGGTGATTTTATGTTCGGCAAGAGGCTTGCAGAATTAAGGAAGTTAAAAAAGCTGAGTCAATACGAATTGGCGGAGAGGTTAGACTATTCGAGAGGACAACTATCTAATTATGAGCAAGGTAGCAGAGAGCCCGATTATAGTACTTTGTGTAAAATTGCAAATTTCTTTGAGGTATCTGTTGACTATTTAATCGGGCATTCAGATGAAACTACTTTGTCAAAAAAGGATCAGTTTATACAAGATAACGTTTTTTCTTTAGAAGAGTTAAGAAAAAAGTATAATGTCACGCTAGACGGAAAAGAAACAACAGATGAAGAACTTAAAAACGCTATTGCTTTGATCCGTTCTTTACGGTTGATGAAATAATTTCTTTTATTAGTTTTTTAAATACGTCATTTAGCTCGATGTTTATTTTTTTATCACTCATAATAAAAATTCCCCCTAAATAAATAATGAAAGGTACGGTGTCTTTTTGGCTTACAATGTCGAAAGGTGCCTACTTCGTGAACAGCTTAGAAAAGTTAATATGACACAACAAGAACTCGCTAATCGTCTGGGTATCACAAAACAACAAGTAAATAAATATGTAAAAAAAGAGCACGTAATGACATTAAAAACCGCTAAAAATATAGCGGAAATTTTAAACTGTGACATAGACGACTTGTACGAGTGGGGATTGAAGTAGGTATAAGGGTAGATTTTATGTCTACTCTGCGACAAAAGTAACCAAGTTTGATTACTTAATGCCGATAACGGTGCTCATTTCCAATAACCAGTATCTGATTTAGAAAATTGCGTAATATTATTTTTTTTGATAAAATACAAACAAGCGTTCTTATTTACTTATAATATCATTTTAGTATGGTTTAATAAATTAATCTATACTTTCGACAAAAATACCTAAAAAATCCTACAAATTATTTTAAAAGTTGTCTTTTTTAAACAAATTTCGACAAAAAGAAAGAAGTGATAAAGATGGCCACATTCAGAGAATTAAAAAGTGGTAAATGGCAAGCTCGAGTGTCGAGAGAAGGCCAGGAATTTAGCATAGGTACGTTTAGAACAAAAAAAGAAGCGAGGATTGAAGCTGGTAAGGTCGAAGAGCGAATTTATTATGGTCAAGCGCTCAATGATAGAAATATGTTATTTTTAGAAGTAGCAAATGAATGGCTGCATGAACATAAAAAATCCACGGTTAAAGAATCTACTTTTGAACAATTGGAAGTGATTGTTCGGATTCACATCCTACCCCCGTTTATTCATAAGCGCATTATGAGTATCAATCGGGCGGATATAAAACGCTGGCTTAAAAAATATGCTGACAATACTCCTGGCGACATCAATTATTCGCATGGTTCACAGTTAAAATATTTATCTGTTTTAAAAAGTATTTTTCACTATGCCGTCCACGAGTTGGAGGTGCTGGAAAAAAACCCAGCTGATCGTTTACAAGTTCCAGTACAGGACAAGGTAAGCGTTAATAAAGATACGAAATACTATGGCCTAAGCGAATTAAACAAGTTACTTGATTTCATGAAAACATATAACCACCAACGTTTTAAAAATTATCAAATTTATTATGTATTGATGTACTTTTTATCTCAAACAGGTCTGCGGATCAGTGAAGCTTTAGCACTAAAATGGACGGATGTTAACGGGGATAAATTGACAGTCGAAAGACAAACCAGTAGGGGGAATAACAACGAATTAAAGATCACAACCCTTAAAAACACATCATCATACAGAACGATCGGACTTAATGAGGACTTGGTACGTGAATTAAAAAAATTCAAACTAAAGCAAAATGAAATGATTTTAGGTGATAAATCTTTTAGTAAAAATGGAGAGAGTATTATTTTTCAAAATTTTTTAGGGAACTATTTGACGCCTTCCACAGTACGTGACTCAATCAAGGATTATTGTCATAAAGCTGGAGTTGATTATAAAGGTACACATGGATTTAGGCACACGCACGCTGTCTTGCTAATAGAAGCCGGCGCAAGCATTAAGTATGTATCCAGTCGATTAGGTCACAAGACGATCAAAACAACGGCTGACACTTATCTGGATATCACAGATAAAATAGAAAAAGACGAACTAGAAAAGTTCGCCTCTTACACTAAAAGAAAATCCTGATCGGCACGATATCGGCACGAATGTTTTTTCTTTCTTTTTAAATGCCTTATAAAGGCTGTTACATCAACGTTTATAAGGTGTTAACCGATACTACCTTCCATTTCGAACTTAATTAGTCGATTCATTTCTACTGCATATTCCATTGGTAATTCTTTTGTAAATGGCTCAATAAAGCCCATAACGATCATTTCAGTTGCTTCTTGCATTGAAATCCCACGGCTCATCAAGTAGAACAATTGTTCTTCCGACACTTTCGATACGGTAGCTTCATGCTCTAACGTAATGTTATTGTTAAGGATTTCATTGTACGGAATTGTATCTGAAGTTGACTCGTTATCCATAATTAATGTGTCACACTCAATTTTTGACATTGAGCCTTCAGATTTACGACCGAAGTGACAGACACCACGATAGGTTACTTTTCCGCCGTGCTTTGAAATCGATTTAGAGATGATTGTTGATGAACAGTTTGGTGCCAAGTGTGTTACTTTTGCTCCGGCATCCTGGTGCTGTCCTTTACCAGCGATCGCGATTGAAAGGATTGTTCCTTTTGCGCCTTCGCCTTTCATAATAACCGCTGGATATTTCATCGTCAGCTTCGAACCAATGTTACCATCAACCCATTCCATTGTTGCATTTTCATAGGCAACGGCACGTTTTGTCACTAAGTTGAAAATATTAGGTGCCCAGTTTTGGATTGTCGTGTAACGACAGTATGCATTTTTATTAACAACAATTTCGACTACGGCACTATGAAGTGAATTTGTTGAATACGTCGGCGCTGTACAACCTTCAACGTAGTGAATTGAACTATCTTCATCAGCAATAATTAATGTACGCTCAAATTGACCCATATTTTCCGAGTTAATTCGGAAATATGCTTGAAGTGGCGTGTCACACTTTACTCCTTTTGGAACGTATATGAATGAGCCACCTGACCAAACTGCTGAGTTTAATGCTGCGAATTTATTGTCTGACGGCGGAATAATTGTCGCAAAATATTTTCTGAAGATTTCCTCGTTTTCACGCATAGCAGAATCTGTATCTTTAAAGATAACCCCTAAATCCTGTAAGTCTTCTTGCATATTGTGATAAACAACTTCAGATTCATATTGAGCTGATACCCCAGCTAAATACTTTTGCTCAGCTTCTGGAATTCCAAGTTTATCAAACGTATTTTTAATTTCTTCTGGAACTTCATCCCAAGACTTCTCTGATCTTTCTGACGGCTTTACGTAATACGTAATATCATCAAAAACTAAATCAGACATATCTCCGCCAAATGATGGCATCGGCATTTTATAAAATTGCTCTAATGACTTTAAGCGGAATTTCAACATCCACTCAGGTTCATTTTTAATTTTCGAAATTTGCATAACAATTTCCTTTGTTAAGCCTTTTCCAGCACGGAAAATCGAGACGTCTTTATCCGAAAAACCGTATTGATATTCTCCTATTTCAGGCATTTTTTTCGCCATGAGAAACCCTCCTTTTTTTTACCTCAACCTTAATCTTAACTTTCGAGCAGTTAACGTAAAGGTCTGCTTACTACAAACGCAAGATGAATGAGTGGCTTGGATTTTACTTCAATATTTAATCCTTACTCTTCGTTAAGTCCCTTTTCCATTGCCTTCCATGCTAATGTTGCACATTTAATACGGGCCGGAAATTTACATACACCTTGCAGTGCTTCTATATCACCTAAATCATACTTTTCATGATCATAATCTTTGCCTTGCATGATTGCCGAGAATACATCTGATAAACCTAGAGCTTCTTCAACTGTTTTGCCTTTCACTGTTTGCGTCATCATCGACGCTGATGAAAGACTGATCGAACAACCTTCTCCAACAAATTTTGCATCAGCAATCTTACCGTCTTCTACCTTCATCTGAAGTTGGATGCGATCACCGCAAGTTGGGTTATTCATATTAATTTTAAGTGAATCCCCTTCAAATTCCCCTCTGTTACGCGGGTTTTTATAGTGATCCATGATTACTTGACGATAAAGGGAATCTAAATTATTACTTGAAGACATTGCCGAAGTACTCCTTTGTTTTTATTAATGCTTTTACGAAAGCATCGATTTCTTCTTCTGTATTGTATAGGTAGAAACTAGCTCTTGCGGTTGCTGATACTTCTAGCCATTTCATTAACGGTTGTGCACAATGATGGCCTGCACGTACGGCAATTCCTTCTGTGTCAAGAACTGTTGCCACATCATGAGGGTGAACATCATCACAATTAAATGTTACAAGACCTGCTCGTTTTTGAGGCCCAAACACCGTAACATCGTCAACTTCACTTAAACGTTGAAGCGCATATTGAGCTAACTTATGCTCATGCTTTTCAATTGCGTCCATACCAAGCTCTTCTAAAAAGTCAATCGCCGCTCCAAGTCCAATCGCACCCGCGATAATCGGTGTACCACCTTCAAATTTCCACGGCAGCTCTTTCCATGTCGACTCTTGTAAACCAACAAAATCAATCATCTCGCCGCCAAATTCAACAGGGTCCATTTTATTTAGTAAAGCTTTTTTTCCATAGAGGACGCCGATACCAGTTGGCCCACACATTTTATGGCCAGAGAAAGCAAAAAAGTCGCAATCTAAATCCTGAACGTCTATTTTCATATGCGGAGCGCTTTGTGCGCCATCAACTACCATAATAGCACCATTACGGTGAGCAATTGCCGCAATTTCTTTTACAGGATTAATTGATCCTAGTACATTTGAAACTTGCATTACTGAAACGATTTTTGTATTTTTAGTAATGGTTGTTTCAACGTCAGCTAAGGCGATGGTCCCATCTTTTTGTAGTGGAATATATTTTAATGTCGCCCCAGTTGCACGAGCAACTTGTTGCCAAGGAATAATATTTGAATGGTGCTCCATAGGCGTAATAACAATTTCATCATCAGGCCCTAATTTTGCCCGTCCGTAGCTTGATGCAACAAGATTAATTGCTGTCGTTGTTCCTCTTGTAAAGATGACTTCTTCCGTTGACGTTGCATTAATCAAGTTTTTAACTTTCTCTCTAGCGCCTTCATAGCCATCTGTTGCAAGCGTACCTAATGTATGAACACCACGATGGACGTTTGAGTTATACTTTCGGTAGTATTCATTTATTTTTTCAATAACTTGAATTGGCTTTTGGCTTGTTGCGGCACTATCAAGGTAGACTAACGGATTGCCATTCACCTTTTGATCAAGGATCGGGAACAACTTACGGACTTCTTGAACATTCATTAATTTACTTTCCTTTCTATTACCTCGATTAAACGAGCTTTTACAGATTCTACTGGCATTTCCTTCACAACTGGCGCTAAAAACCCGTGGATAACAAGGCGTTCTGCTTCTTTTTTCGGAATACCACGGCTCATTAGGTAAAACATTTGCAGCGGATCAATACGCCCAACACTTGCTGCGTGTCCTGCAGTTACATCATCTTCGTCAATTAGAAGGATCGGATTGGCATCGCCACGAGCCTTTTCACTTAACATCAGAACGCGTTCTGTTTGTTCACCGTTTGATTTAGATGCACCATGTTCAATTTTTGAAATACCATTAAAGATTGAAGTGGCGCTATCTTTCATTACTGCGTGAGTTAAGATTAAACCTTCTGAATTCTTACCGTAATGGACAACATAAGATGTGAAGTTTTGACGCTGCTCACCTGTTCCAATTGAAACCGTCTTTTTATCTGTAAAAGAACCATCACCAACTAAAAATGTTTTATTTTCAGAAACCGTGTTGCCGTCGTTAAATTGACCTAACGCCCAAAGAATTTTTGCGTTTTTTTCAGCGTGCCCACGACGAACAACATATGTTGTTACACCTGTGGAAAAGTTATCAACTGCTCCAAAAGATACTTTTGCTCCTTGTAAGGCATAAACTTCGGCAATAATGTTTGCAACTGTCGTTTCTTTATCTTCTGAAACGTGATTTTCCACATAGGTTACTGAGCTATTTTCATCAGCGATGATTAACACATGGTTGAAAAGTCCAACTCCGCCACTAACTGCATAAATTGCTTGAAGTGGAATTTCTACTTCCACGTTTTTTGGAACGTAAATAAACGTACCACCATTTAGTAAAGCTGCATTTTGTGCAGTTAACTTATTTTCGTCTCGTGTAATTGCTTCCTTCATAAAGTACTTTTCGACAAGTTCGCCGTGTTCGCTTAGAGCAGTTTGAAAATCAGTAAAGATAACGCCTTGCTCTTTTAACGTTTTTGATAAATTTGAATGAACAACTTGCCCATTTCTTTGCACAAAAACATTTTGTTCAACTTCTTTTTCTGCTAAAAGTCCCTGAATTACTTCAGGTAACTCAGTTCCTATAAGTGACTCTGCTTTATAGTTAAATTGACTGAAATTCCAATTAACAATTTTTGATTTATCAGGTTTCGGTAATTCTTTTCTGCTAACTAAATCTAGAGACGAAAGACGAAGCTTTAAAAACCATTCAGGCTCGTTGGCGTCTTTAGAGAGGTTAGTGACATATTCACGATCATTTTGTTGCATTGTATCCACTGACATACTTATCCCTCCTAGATTACCAATTATGCTTTCATGCCTACTGGCTCGTCTTCAATTCCTAATTCTGCTTTAATCCAATCATAGCCATCTTTTTCAAGACGCTTCGCTAATTCAGGACCACCAGATTTAACGATTTTACCTTGCATAATGACGTGAACTTTATCAGGTGTAATGTAATTTAAAAGTCTTTGGTAGTGAGTGATGATTAAGCAACCAAAGTCCGGACTGCGCATTTCGTTAATGCCCTTCGCTACTACTTTTAGAGCATCAATATCTAGACCTGAGTCAATTTCATCTAAAACAGCTATTTTTGGTTCTGTCATTAACAGTTGTAGAATCTCGTTACGCTTTTTCTCTCCACCTGAGAAGCCTTCATTTAAGTAACGCTGTGAATACTTTTCATCCATCTCTAAAACCTTCATTTTTTCATCCATCTGACGAATAAACTTCATTAATGAAATTTCCTGACCTTCTTCACGCTTTGCGTTAATAGCTGAACGTAAGAAGTCAGCAGTAGTAATTCCAGGAATCTCACTTGGGTACTGCATTCCTAAGAAAAGTCCTTCACGTGCTCTTTCATCAACTTCCATTTCTAGCAGATCTTTTCCATTAAATAATACTTCACCGCTTGTTACTTCATATTTAGGATGACCCATTAACGCCGCTGCAAGAGTTGATTTACCAGTTCCGTTTGGTCCCATTACCGCATGGATTTCGCCACCGTTTATTTCGATATTAAGTCCTTTTAAGATTTCTTTGCCTTCAATAGCAACATGAAGGTCCTTAACTGTTAATTTTGGTGCTGTCATAATATTTCCCTCCAATAAACAATCTTTAGTTTGAGTCGAGTACTATGAATAACACAAACGCCTTGATAGCTTCGAAAATATTGAAGAAGCTAATGCGTGAGCTAGACACAAAAAATGTATTCGCATTCTCAATCTATTCTCATTCTAATCTTATACTAAATAGAAAGTTGTTTCAAGTGAAAAGATCTATTTTCTAAAACTTTTTATACATTTTTGTTTAGAAAGTCTTAAAATAGATTTTTTCAGTAAAAAAATTCAGAAAATACGCGTTTTCACTTATTAGTTTGCGTATTCTAATTTAAAACATGTATTCATTTAGCTATTAATTTTTTTAAAAAAACACTCAACCAGCCATTCTCAATTAGCCTTCTACAACTAATAATCAATTATCAAGGTTTAATTGAGAAAAGTCCACCTATTTGAATGGTTTTTTAGAGGTTTACTTTGTAATGTTATCATTAACCAAAGTTGAAAGGTAATATATGTATTTTTATTCTCTATAATCAAAGAAAGCATGTTAGGACTTTCCCAACACACTTTCTAGCTAATATTTACATTTTATTGTCTATGAATTTTTGACACCAAGCTAGACGTGATCTCTAAGCTTTTACGATGATCATTATCTCTTTGTTTTTCCACCATCAATCGTTTATCTAGGTTTCGGTTATACTCAGCGTACCCGATTCCGTGACTCTGTTGCATTGCTTTTTCCATTTCATCCGTGTGATTAGTTTCAATCCGATGAATAATAAATCAACCCTTTCAAAATTAATTTTTATTTTTTCTACATTTTTAAGTTTACCACGCTAGGTTTTATGCCGCAAAGTCGCTCTGCCGTTAAATCATCTAACATTTAAGACTCAGCAGTTGTCACATTCTCTCACCATAATAATTACTTAAATAACTCCAAATACCTTAGATTTCCGGATAGTACCAATATTCAGACAAGTGAAAAACTTTGTTTTGTGCTTGCTTTAGGGATAGACAAGATAAGCGCAAGCATCTTGGTAACAGCGAGTATATTGGAGACTTACAAAAAAAAGAGAAATAGCTTTATACTACTTCTCCTCTGTTGTTGTTCATAATGTTTGCTTGCTATTAAGGTAACTACAAAAAATAATTGATCTGTAAAAAAAGATGGTCCAAGCTTTCTTACGCGACCTAATTTGTCGTCTGACTAAATTCCTCTATACAATCTTGAACTAACGTAACGGCCTGACTCATTGCTGCTCCGCCCCCAAAAGCTCCAGTAACTCCAATTGCTTCTAAAATTTCCTCTTCAGAACAACCATGGTCTATACAACCTTTAGTATGATAGATCATACAATATTCATCTTGAGAATAGATGCTAATCCCCAGGGCAATTAGTTGTTTTTCTTTTTGACCTAACTTTCCTTCAGCAAAACAAGCTTCAGTAAAAGCATTATACTTACTAGCAATATCCGGCATTTTCTCAGTAAAATGGCCTAACCCCATTTTATAATCATGAAGATCCATTTCTAAAGAATTCACATTCATTTCATCCATTTAATATCAGCTCCCTTCATTTAATACACACATTACTAGTATGAGTATCATTGAAAGGAATTATCAATTTTATAATGGTGTCTGCCACCATTTCGCTCGATTGAGTTTAGATTGTGAAATTTAAAGGTTGTAATTACTACTGACACCTATGCGTATGCGAACGAAAAAAAGAAGCCCGCATATGATTACGCCAACTTCCTTAGGTGTACCTTATTAACACCGTCGTCCTCTTTTATGGCCTTAATCCTCTTGCAAACACTTTTACACTACTTTTAATGAATGATTCTACTGGTACTGGCGCAAACTTTTTCACTGAAATAAATTGGGCTGAAAAGTAACCTAAGTTCATCGTCATAAAGCTTAAAACTGTAGGTTCGAGTTCTATATCAACGCTAACTTTTCCTCTTGCTTTCATCTCTATTAAATAATCGACAAGAAAACCCTTCAATAACCTCGGGTTAGCTGTAAGTCGCTCAGAAATTTCATCATGTATTCCACTCTCTTTATAGGCTAGAAGGACAATTTTTCTATTTTCATTCATAAAAGTTTGATATGTTTCACTTACATTTGCAAGATCTACTTCAAGATCATATGTCAAAGTATTATCCACAAATATCTTTTTGGATCGAAAGGAAGATGTGTACTTTTCAATAAGGTTATCCAAAATTTCCTGCTTAGACTTAAACTTTCTAAACACTGTCATTTCAGATACACCTGCTAGTTGGGCAATTTCCTTCGTTGTTGCTGCAGAGTAACCTTTCAAACTCATAAGATCAATTGCCGCTGCTAAAATATTATCTCGTGTTTCTTGAGGCATTGCAATCGCCCCCCCATTTCAAAGGATTTACTTTACTCTTACACTAAAAGTAACATAAATCCCTCAAGAAAACTGTGTCTATAATGAGTCGTTTATTGGGGGTAACAGAAAGAATTTTATCCCGCTGGTTTTGTCGTTACCGACACTTCTTCCATCCTTTGTTTATCAATGTTTCTAAAAATAAGAAAGAAGTAAACTGAAGCAATTACATATAATCCGCCTGTGATTGAAAAAACGATTGCATAACCATAATAAGCACCGTAAATCATCACAATACCTGTAGAGACTGGACCCATTACTGCCCACCCTAAACTAAATACCATTTGACCTACTGAATTTGCTAGACCTTTCATTGAATCATCAACACTTCGCATCATTAGCGACATTTGGATTGGATTCCCAGCATTCATTAATGCTTGTCGGAATAAAAAACCTAGTACAGCTAAAGTTAAATTTTCTGTAAAGGCAGTAAGTAGTAAAAATGGAATTGATGCAAGTTGTAAAAACACTACCGCTCGAACCTCGCCAACACGTGCTACTACACTTGGACCGATCAGTAATGCCACTGCTGTCATTGCTTGCCCCAACGATAAAATAACTCCAACTAAGGAATTACTCACTTCAAAACGATCAGAAAAATAAAGATTTAAATACGGAATGACCAATCCAGAGCCAAACCCAATAATAATTTGGGCAACAGCAAAGAGTAAGATAATTTTCACAGCTTTTTTATTTGTTTTGATGAGTTTGAAATATGATTTCCGTTCTTTTACCTGTTTAGCTGTTTTCTTGTGTTCATGAATTTTTGCTAAAGGTATGACTGATGCAAAGAAAAATGCTGCGCCAATTAAAAGGGTTATCCGAATACTCGTAACTGGGTCTAAAGAAAAGGCCATTTGAAAAAAGTCACTAAGCCCTCCACCTAATAAATTACCAACTACATTCGCCACCATCATGATCGCAAAGTTAAAGCTAAATAAGTGAACCCTTTGCTTCTCATTCGAGTTTTCAGCTAGAAGTGGTATTGTTGAAACCATGATAAAAGCCATAAAAAGTCCGCTTAAAAAAGCCGCTGTTAAAAGTAGCGATTCGTCAATAAAAATAGACCTTGCAAACAATGTTAGTGCGAAAAGGATTGCTCCCCCGAATATGATTTTCTTTCTTCCTACACGGTCACTAATTATACCGGCTGGCAAAAGCATCACCGCTTGAGCTGTGGCCGTCATTGCAATTATCTTGCCGTTTACTTGATCATCAAAACCAAGCTCACGAATGTAATAATTATAGATGATCATAAAAATACCCATACCGATATGTCCGAAGATTGATGAAAGTAAAAAAAGTCGCACATTCTTGTTATATCCTTTAAGTTGGGTGGACCAATCTCCAATAAATTTCCCCACGTGGTCGACTTCCTCTCAACATATATTTCGTCTCTCTAAATATAATAATCGATCGTCTCTGAATTTGAAAGAGTTTTTCATTAATATTTTCAGGAATGAATGAATTTCATAACACCATTACATTAGCCACCTCAAATTACCTAGTGGCGTTGACTCTGCATAATAAAATTCCTTCGACTTTCTCGCCAATAAATTCCTTAAAAAATTTCCTTTGGATTGGGTAACCTACTATTTAGAGGAGGTAAATGCGATGGAAAAGAAAACCGATATAACAGCTAAAGTTCAAGCTAAGTTTGATGAAGCAAGTAAAATGAGTCTTTTTCTTGATGAAAAAAAAGTTGGCCAAATCATAATGACCAATCAAGGAAACAGTTACGAAATGGCTGAAGGCTTTGAATTTGAAAATGATAAAATTTTTAAAAAAGATGATGACAGAATTAATTATCCAGAAAAATATGTAGAAAACTGCGATATGGGTTGGTGTTAAGAAAAAATATTTAGCCAAAAAAAAAAGCTCTCGCCATATACTCGGCGAGAGCTTAATATTAATCTTCTTTTGTCATTTTCTCATATTGCTCGGCAGTCATTAATTTATCAAGTTCTGAAGCATCACTTGGCTCGACAATAATCATCCAAGCTTTCTCATATGGAGATTCGTTTACAAATTCAGGTGAATCATCTAGATCTTCGTTAATTGCAACTACTTTACCGCTAATTGGTGCGTATAGTTCTGAGACTGTTTTTACTGATTCGACACTACCAAAAGGCTCATCAGCCTGAATATCATCGCCAACTTCTGGTAGTTCTACAAATACGATATCTCCTAACTCTGCTTGTGCAAAATCTGTAATTCCAATACGGACTTGATTTCCTTCTGTTTTTACCCACTCGTGTTCCTCAGAATACTTAAATTCTTTTGGTAAATTCATTTCTTATCCCTCCAAGGCATAGTTTATTAAAATATAAAAGTAGATACTTGTTTCAGAAAAACTTTCCAATTTATATTATATCAAAAAAAGTTTGCTGTTTCGAATATCAGCATTCAAAATCCTAGACTATTTCCAAGTTTCTTCGAACAGCTCTTCTTTAAAACCCACTGTTACTGTTTCCCCGTTAGTTACGATTGGTCGTTTTAACAACATACCATCAGAACCTAAAAGCTCCAACAATTCTTCCTCAGAAGCTATTTTAATCTTATCCTTCATTCCTAGTTCACGATATCGTCCGCCACTAGTATTGAAAAATTTCTTTAAATCTAAATTACTTTTTTGATAAAGACTTTTCACCTCATCCTTTGATGGTGGGGTTTCAACAATATGTACTTCTTCAAAAGAGATATCATTTTTTTCTAGCCACTTTTTTGCATTCCTGCATGTTCCACATTTCGGGTATGAGTAAATTTTCAATGCCATATTTTTATGTCTCCCTCCATTTATTATTGAGCTGTTTAATAAACATCAAAATCGATCATCAATTTCGAGTATCGATTTTTCGAAGCTTTTAAAAGACAGTTCAAAAATGAAGATAATCAGAGCCGAGAAGATCCTGGCCGCGAGCAGCAGTATGTATGCATTCAATACATGAGCAAGGCTACTAACTTGCAATAGCCTTGCTACCTTGCTACGAGTAATCGCAGGAGCAGCTCTCCATAGAAGTGAGCCAACGATGAGATTCGACTACGGTGATTACCGAACGTTTTGAATATCCTCTAAAAGAAAACAGGTACCTTTATCATACTATGATTTTAACCCATTTCATACATCTTCTACTCGCTGCTCGTTTATATCCTCTTCGATTAAGCCACTTTCCCAAACTTCTTGAATACCTTTTTGAACCTCTTTGTTAATACCGTCAAATTCTTTCGGAAATTCATCTACGCCCTTTATTGTTCCGTCTTTTAAAAATTCACTTTCTGGCTTTTTCATTAAAAAACACCCCTATGCTAATTTTTGATTACTCTTATTTATTATTCGAAAAAGAGCTTCTGAACATACAAATAATCGTGAATTGATATTTCGTTAAGAAAAGCGCAAGGCGACCGCCTATCAGCGAAAATCGGTGGAAGACCTTTGACAGAAGTCGCTTTTGGATTTCCGAAAAGGACTAGAGCCCTCGAGCCGATGTCGCCTGCTCCTGCGGTTACTCTTCGCAAAACCTGCTATGAAATAACACAATGATGTGTCTTGAAGCTAGACAGACACGAAATTTTTTAATCAATATAAAAAAGCCCCAAAATGGGACTTTTTTATATAGTAGAGAGGAGAATGCCCTTTCTTTAGAAAGGAGGATTATTTATTTTTGGAACTTAAGCTCCAAATTTGATAACAAAACGAAAAGCGTAAGCACCCTTTAAGAATTAACTCAGAGATCTCTCTTGGTGCCTACAATTAAGCTAGTCTTTATTAAACTACATAGCGCTCTGCTTTAATTAATTTTTCAGCAATTTTGCGCTTAAGTGCAACAACGTTTACCGGTGTGTGGCGAGTAAGCTTACGTATCATAGCTAGCATTGTACGAAGCGTGTCTCCTTCTTCCATTGCAACTAATGATACTTTCGCAACACCTTCAATACGATTAAATGATTCTTGACAGAATACTTGTGTCATTAATAACTTTTGCTCATTTTGGTCTACACCATTTTTATTTATCGCCTTTTCTGTTCTTAGTACTGACGATTCCATTGCGTATACTTCGTTTGCAAGATCAGCAATTTTCGCTAAAACTTCTTGCTCCTTTTGTAAATCTTTACCATATTTTTGAGCGCCCGTTCCAGCGATCATTAAAAAGACTTTTTTTGCCATTGATACTAAATATTTTTCTTGAGATAATGGCTCATCGTCAATTTCTTGAGGCATCATCGACAATAATTCTCCTTGAAGCGCTGTTGCTTTTTCTAGGAAAGGCAGTTCACCTTTCATTGCTTTACGTAAAATTGTTGCCGGAACTAACATCCGATTAATTTCGTTTGTGCCTTCAAAAATCCGGTTAATACGAGAGTTACGGTACATAGCTTCAATTTCATACTCAGCCATGAAACCGTTACCACCATGAATTTGAACTCCTTCGTCAACAACATAATCTAACACTTCTGATCCAAATATTTTATTTAATGAACACTCAACTGCATATTCAGCAATTGCTGTTGCAACAGCTTTACCGTCTTTTTGTTCTGCTTCAGAAAGTCTATTAAAGCTTTCTTCAATTAAACCACCTGTACGATAAATTGAACTTTCAGATGCATAGGTTGCCGCTGCCATTGTTCCAAGCTTTTCTTGGATCAGTGTAAAACTAGATATCGGCTGTTTAAACTGATGACGTTCGTTGGCATATTTAACAGATAATTGAATAGCACGCTTTGCACCACCAACACAACCAACTCCAAGTTTATAACGACCGACGTTTAAAATGTTGAAAGCAATAACATGACCTTTACCAATTTCACCAAGTAAGTTTTCTACTGGTACTAAAGCATCTTCTAAAATCAATGTACGTGTAGAAGAGCCTTTTATACCCATTTTCTTTTCTTCTGGACCAACTGAAACGCCTTCATAGTCTTTTTCAACGATGAAAGTAGAGAAGTGCTCTCCATCAATTTTTGCATAAACAACGAATACATCTGCAAAACCAGCGTTTGTAATCCATTGTTTTTCACCATTTAGTACATAATGAGTACCTGCATCATTTAGCTTTGCTGTTGCTTTTGCACCTAGTGCATCAGAACCTGAACTCGGCTCTGTTAACGCATATGCACTAAGAAGTTCCCCAGAAGCTAAGCCCGGTAAATATTTCGTTTTTTGCTCGTGATTACCGAAGAAAACAATCGGAAGTGAACCGATTCCAACGTGAGCTCCGAAACTTAAAGAAAATGATCCAGACAAAGAAAACTTTTCGGTAATTAATGAAGAACTAATTTTATCTAAACCAATACCACCGTACTCTTCAGGTACATCGGCACCTAAAAGTCCAAGCTCTCCTGCTTGTTTTAAAAGTTTTACAGAACGATCAAACTCGTGTTTTTCAATAAACTCAAGTTCTGGCACTACTTGCTCAACTACAAAATCTTCCGTTGTACGGGCGATCATAATTTGCTCGTCAGTAAAATCTTCTGGCGTAAATACCATTTCTGCATCAATATCTTCTAGTAAATAGCTACCACCTTTAATTACTTTATCAGTTGTTGACATTTAAAAACCTCCTCATATTTAAAACTTGAATTAGTTGAAAAGAATCTTTTCCAGTAGAGACGATCAACTAATTCTTTTGCTTTTATTCCTACATACTAAATTAGTTCGAATACTCCCGCTGCTCCCATTCCGCCACCGATACACATCGTAACGACACCAAACTGTTCACCGCGACGCTTCATTTCGTGGATTAACGATAATGTCAGCTTTGTTCCTGTACATCCAAGCGGATGCCCTAACGCAATTGCTCCTCCATTAACATTTACCTTATTAATATCTAGGTTTAAATGTCTAATGACTTGCAATGATTGCGAAGCAAAGGCTTCGTTTAATTCAAATAAGCCGATATCTGATAGTTGTAAACCTGCCATTTTCAATGCTTTTGGAATTGCTTCTACTGGACCAATTCCCATGATTTCAGGTGGAACACCTGCAACGGCAAACGAACGAAAACGGACTAACGGTTTTAATCCTTCTGCCTCAGCCATGGCACGATCCATAATTAGAACACTTGCAGCACCATCACTCATTTGTGATGTATTTCCTGCTGTAACCGTTCCTTTCGGATGAAACGCAGGTCTCAATTTACTTAACCCTGCAACTGAACTATCCGCACGAACTCCTTCATCTTGAGAGAAAATCACTTTGTTTTCTTTTAACTTATTGTCTCTCCCTACTGAACGTAACATCACTTCAACAGGAACGATTTCATCGGCAAACTTACCCGTCTTAATTGCCTCTGCTGCTTTTCTATGACTTTCAACTGCAAAAGCATCTTGATCAGCTCGACTGATTTCAAACCGTCGTGCTACTTCTTCAGCAGTAAAACCCATCCCCATATAATACTCTGGAGCATTGACAACTAACGTCGGATTTGGAGCAATGACGTGTCCTCCCATTGGGATCATTGACATCGATTCCGCTCCCCCGGCGATAACCGCATTGGCAGACCCGAGCATAATACTTTGGGCACCATAGGCAATGCTTTGCAAACCTGAAGAACAGTATCGATTGATTGTGATTGCAGACGCCGTGTTTGGAAGTCCTGCTAAGGCAGCGATATTCCTTGCCATATTCATTCCTTGTTCTGCTTCTGGCATTGCACAACCGATAATGACATCATCGATAAGTTTTGGGTCAAAGTTCCCTGCTCGACGAAGAGTTTCTTTAATTGTAATTGCACCTAAATCGTCTGGACGTACATTCGCTAATGTCCCTTTGTTTGCTTTTCCGACAGGTGTTCTTGCACCTGCAACAATAACCGCTTCTTTCACGATATCTTCCCTCCTTTTAGTTGACCCGTTAGTTACGCAACGGTTTACCCTTGGTGAGCATATGTTGCATCCGCATTTGCGTTTTTGGTTCTCCAACTAGGCTTAAAAATGCTTCTCGTTCAAGGTCTAGCAAGTACTGTTCATCAACATAGGTTCCTTTAGGTACTCTTCCTCCTGCAATGGTAAAGGCAAGCTTCTCAGCAATTTTTAAATCATGATCAGATATTATGCCACCAAATTTCATCGTCTTTGCCCCTAATAACATTGTTGCATAGCCACTTTCACCAACAACTGGAATTTTATTGCGTTTCGGCGGTTGGTAACCTTGGTTAGCTAAGTGAAGTACATGCTCTTTCGCATCATGCAATAAATGATCTCCATTCATGCTTATTTCATCTTGCGCTCGGATAAAACCAAGCTTTCCTGCTTCGTGAGCTGAAGTTGAAACTTTCGCCATTGCGATTGTTTCAAACGTTTGGTTAGCAATTGCTTGTAAATCAATTTTTGCCCCTGCTGGCAATCCTTCTATTAAGCGCAGATAAAGCTCTTTGTTTCCTCCACCACCAGGGATAAGACCAACACCAACCTCAACTAATCCCATATATGTTTCAGAAGAAGCTTGTATTCTAGCAGACGGCAAACATATTTCTGTTCCCCCACCTAGAGTCATGCCAAACGGTGCTGAGACAACTGGCTTAGCTGAATAGCGAATGTTTGCCATTGCCTGTTGGAATTGACGAACAACTAGATCAACTTCAAAGAAGTTATCATCTTGAGCTTCCATTAAAATCATCATTAAGTTGGCACCAACACAGAAGTTTTTACCTTGATTATTAATGACAAGTCCGCGATAATTTTTTTCTACTTCAGTTATCGAGTTGTTAATCATTTGAATAACATCTAAACCGATAGAGTTATTTGGTGATGTGAATTCTAAACAAGCAATATCATCGCCAATATCGATTAATGATGCTCCCGAGTTCTTTTTAATGACACGATCATTTTCTTTTAATGTCTTAATGTGAATAACCTTAGGGTTCTCCTCATTTTGAACATACTCACCATTTTTATAGAAAAGATTACGAGCTTCATAGAAAGACTTTTTGCCACTATCGAGCATTTCCGTTACCCAAGTAGGAACTTGATCGCCTTCCGCTTGCATACGTTTTACTGATTTTTCAACTCCGATCGCATCCCATGTTTCGAATGGACCTAGTTCCCAGCCGAAGCCCCATCTCATTGCTTCGTCAATCGAGATAATATCATCAGCAATTTCAAATGCTTTCTCTGCTGAATAAAGTAACACTGGCTTTAAAATGTTCCATACAAGCTCTCCAGCACGATCATTAGCATATACAAGCGCTTTCATTTTTGCACTCTTGCCTTTTGCTTGCTTACTTGCTTGTACAGATGGTGCTTTTAATTTTTTGCCGGCTACATACTCCATTGTCGTATAGTCAAGTTCAAGGATTTCAGTGCCTTTTTCGCCTTTTTTCTTTAAAAAGAAACCTTGACCGGACTTACTTCCGAGCCAACCCTTTTCAGCCATCTCGTGCATCCATTGTGGTGGATCAAAGACGTCTTTTTCAGATCCTTCAACTTGATCATAGACGTTTTTGGCAACGTGTAAAAATGTATCCAAGCCGACAACATCTAATGTACGGAATGTTGCACTTTTCGGTCTACCAAGTGCAGGCCCAGTAACTGAGTCAACTTCACCGACAGAGTAACCACCCTTAACCATTTCAGCAACGGTTACTAGTAAACCATATGTTCCAATCCGGTTTGCGATAAAGTTAGGCGTATCTTTCGCCTCGACCACACCTTTACCTAAAACATCTTCGCCGAACTGCTTAATATATTGGAATATTTCTTCACTTGTGTCTTTTGTCCGAATTACTTCAAGAAGCTTTAAGTATCTAGGTGGATTGAAAAAGTGAGTACCTAAAAAGTTTTTACGGAAATCATCACTTCTGCCTTCAGCCATTGCCTCAATTGAAATACCTGAAGTATTTGAACTAACGATACTTCCTTGTTTACGAAATTCATCTACTTGTGAAAAAACTTTCTTTTTAATGTCTAAATTTTCAACAACAACTTCAATGACCCAGTCAACTTCTGAAAGACGTTTCATATCGTCTTGCATATTCCCTACTTCAATTAGGTCGACATGACCTTTTTCAGATAGAGGTGCTGGCTTTTGCTTTAACAACTTTTGTTTCGAAGTTTGGGCTAAGCGATTACGTACCTGCGCATCTTCTAATGTAAGACCTTTCTGCGTTTCCTCATCTGTTAATTCACGTGGAACGATGTCTAACAAAAGTGACGGAATTCCAATATTCGCCAAATGTGCAGCGATTCCAGATCCCATTACTCCTGATCCTAAAATAGCGACCTTGTTTATTTTCCTGATCATTAGTACCTCCTTCTCTCCCTTGAATGAATACTCATTCATTTTTTGAAGAAAAAATTTTTGCTCAACTTGCAAGCCGAAATTCCAACAATATATCTACAATTCTAACTATAAAAGATTTTCCTCAATAGTGCAATATAAAATATCAAAAAAAATTATTTATTTTAAATAATTTAACTTTTAAAATAGCATCAACTTAAAAGAAGTCCCCATGGGATGTAGCAAGTGAGTTGTAACCGTCGAACAGTATTGTGAAATTCATTAGCTTTCAATTCTTAAAATTTAGCTAGCATAGCAAACATTTTTTTTGCTAACAATAACGCTGAACGAAGAAGTTCAATAAGAATCTGAGTTTAACTAAATTTTTTAAGGAGGCAGTTACATGCAACAGCAGACAAATCAAATGCAACAACAGGGCATTATGCCCCAACCACCTAGCATTGTAACAAGTAAAGACCAACTATACATTACCGACATGTTATCTTGGAATTTATTAGCAACGAAAAAAGCACACTTTTTTGCGCAACAATGTACTGATTCAGAAATAAAAACTTCTCTTGAGCAAGCGGGACAAATGCATCAACGTCATTACCAAAAGATCATCGGTCACCTACAAAATCAAAATCAGCCTTCACAATCACAGCTACAATAAGAGGAGGAAAAATGATGACTAATCAAAATATGAAAATTGAAAATCCGCAAACCCAAGTGCCTGAAACACCACAAATGTCGGATCGTGACTTCATTAATGATCAACTTGCTACTGAAAAATATATGACCGCTTCATATAGCACAGCTTTAAACGAAGCCAGTCACCAAGTCTTATATCAAGATTTGAGTCAGATCTTCAATGAAACTCAAGAGTGCCAACGTAACTTATTCAATGTAATGTTTAAAAAAGGCTGGTATTCTTTTGATGCCGCTGATCAGCAACAGCTTACTCAGTCATTTCAGCAGTTTTCAGGATACACGAATCAATTCCCGTATCCAAATAACACCATTTCATAATCTTTAAAGCTTGCCTTTTATGGCAAGCTTTTATCAATTTCAATCGTAAAACTTTTGCTATTTACTGAAAGCCTTATATGATAACTCACTCAATAATTATTGAATTGTAGCTAGTTAATTATAATTATGAAATTCACTCAGTAAAATAAACTAAAAATATAGTTTTTTTGGAAATTTTATTCATTTTATTGGTTTTTTAATGTATAATTATTTTAATAGTTGTTGATTCATAAAAAGGAGTGTTTATTACTTCATGAAAGATTGTAAAATTTATGCCTCAATGATCTTAAGCATTTTATCTTCTAGCAAAGACAAAAATTCAGCGCTACAAGCAGTTAAGCAAAACTTTATTTTCCAAGGAACTTTAAGAATTGATACCGAAGCATTATTTATACAGTATCAAAACAACGAAAATATTTTGGCGGCTGAGTTTATAACACTTATTGAGCAATTCAGTGAAAATAATTATCCTTATTTGGCAAACATCAGCTTAAAGCGAACACGGAGTTCACAATCTCACTCTTTGTAGCCTAATAATCATTAATCCTTACATAAAAACAAGTAAGCCCCATAACACAAATTTTGTGGGGCTTACTTAGTCATTTTTAAAAAAATAATGGATCAGTATAATAGTCTGGCTCCAGCGGCTGTCGACCGTTGGAGCTTTTCTTGATGAGAGTAAACGATGTTCATAAATTCAGGTATTTGACCAGCCCAATCTTTAAGAAAATAAACCCTGCTCTTTGGATAAAAAGGAATTTATAGAAGCATAATAACTATATGGAAAATGACAAAATTATTTTTTTTACTGCCGTCGCGCTTTGGATTATTCAATTTCTACTATTTAAAGACCAACAAAGAAAGGAGGACCATGCTAATAAAGACTCAAGCTTGCTATTGCTGCAAGGAGGAGTTTTTCTATGTGTTTTTGTTAGTATTCTGCTCTCGAATTTATCTACATTAGAAACAGAAAGTACAATTTTAAGACAATTTAGTATTCTTTTACTTGGATTCGGGATTATGATTCGCTATTGGGCTTACTATGTAATGAAGGATTATTTCACACGCAATATTCACCCACACAAAGATCGACCACTGTTAAGCTATGGTCCTTATCGCTTTGCTAGGCATCCTTTTCACGTTGGGATTTTCCTAATCACATTAGGACTTTGTTTATTTATCTGTGGTCATATCGTCGCAGTATTAATTGTTTTTCCGATTATGGGAAGCATTTTGCATTATCGTATGGCGCTTGAAGAACAACTACTTTCACAAAAATATGGAGAAATTTATAGTGGTTGGTGCCGCCACCGCTTTCGTTTATTTCCGTTTTTGTACTAAAAAAGACACTCGCCCACAATGTTTCTAAACATTGTGGGCAACGATAAAATGGGAATTTAAACTAGACAAGGTGATAATTTTTTTCTATAAAAAGGACATGCACTGAGATTTAGCGCAAGTCCTTTTTTTGTACTATGTTAGTTTACAAGATTATATTCAGCTTCATTAATTGCGTTCATTCCACCTGTAATGATTTTTGCATTATATCCTGCTATTCTCAGCACACCAGCTGCTTGAGATGCATTTTGACCTGAATAACAAACAATAGCAATTTCTTGATTTAATGGGAGCTCATCAATTTTTTGACCGATTTGTGCAATCGGGATATTTATTGCTCCTTCTAAGTGACCTTCTTCAAAATGTTCAGTGTCACGAATATCTAAGACAAACACACTATCTCTGGCTAATTCGAATTGCTCTTTGAAATCGACTGCAGACTGCATGTTATTACCGTCTGTTGAAACTTTATTAAAATAGGCAACAGTAGTATCACGAAGCACTTTTTCTTCGTCACATTCTTCAACTTCTACAATAACCTCAGGTTCTGCAGCAGGCTCTGCCGCCGCTACTGGCTCATTATTGGCAGGTTCAGTACTTGCATTATCCGAACCACAAGCTGTCATACTGAGCATAAGTATTAGTGAAAACATCACCGCTAAAAAACTTGAATAACCTTTTTTAAACATTTTATATCCCCCTCATAATTAACTTCTATTTTTTGAGATAAAATTTCTTCACATTTCCTATTATGCTAGCTAAACATTAATAGGTACCAACTTGATATTAAACCAAGTTTTTTTCATCTAAGCAAGCTTGCACTTTGATCATATACTAGTGCACCTCGTACCGTATATAGCATTGCTGTTATGTTCATCGTATCTACATTTACTTCACAAGATTTTCACCATGACTTCATAATTCGCTTATATTTCAACACAAAAAGGGTGTCCATGAAAATAAAATTTCAAAGACACCCCTTATGAAATAACTCTGTCAACCTCGTTAATTGATTTAGGGCTTCGGAATGTGTAAATAAAAACTAGTCCCTTTTCCTTCAGTACTTTTCACATCAACACTGCCACCATGGACTTCAACAATTTCTTTAACGATAGCAAGCCCAAGCCCGCTACCTCCACTTTCACTTGTGCGAGATTTATCTACTCGGTAGAAGCGCTCCCATACATGTGGTAAGTCCTCTTTACCA
This sequence comes from Bacillaceae bacterium IKA-2, assembly GCA_031761875.1. Taxonomy (GTDB): domain Bacteria; phylum Bacillota; class Bacilli; order Bacillales; family Anaerobacillaceae; genus Anaerobacillus. The sequence goes on from CP134492.1 coordinate 3,889,934, forward strand.
ATCCCAATCCCATTATCTTTAATTTCAATTGTTATCCCGACTTCTTTTTCAGAAACATTTATAAAAATATGACCACCTTTAGCAGTGTAGCGGATACTATTTTCGATAATATTTATAACCGCTTGGCCAAGTCGTTGTTCATCAACAGAAGCGATTACCTCTGCTTTATTGGAGTTTATGTTACAGCTAATCGACAGATTATCCAGCATAAGTTGCCTCGATGCGACAATTGATTCAAGCCACGTTACAATATTAATATCTTCCTTCTGAAGTGAAATTTTACCTTCTTCAAGCTTTGTTAACTGAAAAAGGTCACTTACTAAATACTCCATCCTTTTTGCTTCGTTATAAATAACATCCAAGTTACGGCGAAACTCCAAGTCATCTATGACCGACATGTCTCTCATGATCGCTGAGTATCCTTTTATATAAGTAATCGGTGTCCGTAAATCATGGGAAACATGAGAGATGAACTGCCTTTTTGAATCACGATATTCCTTCAATTGCTTAGTCATATCACGGATATCATCAGCAAGTTGACCAACCTCATCATCACTAGAAATAAACAGTTTTATATCAAAATCACCTTTAGCAATTTCCCTAGTAGCTTCGCCAATTTTTATTAGCGGCTTAGAGATGAATTTTGTTATATAGTGGGTTAAGAAAAGACCAATTACTAACGCGAATAAGCCCATTGAGAGAAGTAAAATGATTAACTTCTGTTTTGCCTTTTCAAATTCACCTGTATCTTTATCAATGAAGAAAAACCCTACTAACTGTCCATCTCTAAAAACAGGTTGATATGCCCAAATATGTGGAATATGAAAACCAATTCCTGTATCTATATACTGCAATGTTTCACCATTACTTGCTTCCTGTTTATCGATCCAGTTTCGATATTCACTTAACCAATTATATCCAATCTCTTGGGAAGAATAAATTAGTTCGATCTTTTCGTCAAAGAACACCATATGAACATGGCGTTCTCGATTTTTTTCGAGCACTAAATAAGAAACAATATCTTCGTCTATTCCTTGTTCAATCATCATTGTATATGCACTTAAATCTTCATTTACCTCAAGAGCTAACTGCTCTTTATAAAAATTCTTAAAAAAATAATAGGAGAAAAAAATCATTGTACAAATAACTACTAAGAGAATAAGTAAAACAAAAAAGGTTATTTTTCTAGAAAGTTTTGACTTCATTTTATCGTCCTTTATACAGAGGAAGGATCTTCAATCATCTGATAACCAATTCCCCACACCGTTTCAATTATTTGTTTGCTTAGACCAAAGGCTTTTAACTTTTCCCTGACATTTTTTATATGAGTATCAATCATCCTTGCATCACCTTCATAAAAATCATCCCATTCAAGTTGAACGAGTTGCTCCCGACTATATACTCTTCCTGGATTTTTGGCTAATCGAAGCAACAATTTATATTCTTTCTTTGTAAGAGAAATTGTCTTGCCATAGTAAGAAACTCTCAGCTTATTTTCCTCAAAAAGCAGTTCATGTAATGTAAAAGTTTCGTTCTCCACTTGACCAATTTTCTTTGATCTCCGCATAATTAATTGAATTCTTGCAACAAGTTCTTTAGGCTCAAAAGGCTTGACGATATAGTCATCAGCTCCAAGCTGTAAACCCTCAACAATCCGGTCTGTATCACCTAATGCCGTTAACAAAATAATTGGGACGTCCTTATCAATCATTTCACGAACATTGGTTAATACTTCGAATCCATCCACCGTTGGCATCATCACATCCAAGATGATTAGATCATACTTATGATCCATTATTTTTTGCATTGCATCAAAACCAGTTTGAGCTTCCTCTATATTATATCCATAAGGTTTTAGACAAATTTTCAAAAGATTACGCATCTCTTTCTCATCATCAACTATTAGAACTCTATCTGCCATAAGCTCAGCTCCTATTAAAGCGCTTTATTTTTGCGATACTTCCGAATAGCTCCAAATAAGATAAAACCACCATTAATGACTGCAAACGCACCTAAAAGAGGGACATTAGCTCCCGGTTCTTCATATTCATGATCATGATCGCCGTCAGTCAGCCAGGGTGAACCGTCTGGACCATGGTCATGATCAGCGTCATCATTTCCAGCAAGCCAAGGCGAATCTTTTGGGCTATGATCATGGTCAGGATCAGCAAAAACTTGGATTGGTAATGCTAGTAAGAAAATAAAAAATAACACATGAATAAATTTAAACCGCCACTTCATTTCCTCTCCTCCAATATTAGTGGTTATCTAGCAAAAAGTGCAAGTGTCTTTTTTGATTAACGCCATAAATGGTTAAAAGAAAAGCTTGAAATAGCATTTTTCAAGCTCTTTTATCTTTCCTATTTTTACTAATCTTATTGTCGAAAAATACCTTCTTCGAGCAATGTTTCCCAAGTTTCTCCGTGGTTAGTAGTTTCTGAAAGATTATTTTGGAATGTAGAAACTGTTACTGCCGATGAATCCTCTGCAACGACTATATAATTAACTGCATCCGCTCCTAAGTAGAGATCATATGAGTGACTTTCTTCGCCTTGTAATCTAAATAAACCATTTTTGCTTGCCTCATAAAAGACAACCTCATCTTCTCCAATAACCTTTAAAGCTGTGATGTATCCATCAATAATTTTTTCCCAATTCACACCACCGTCACTCGAATAAAAGAGCCCTTTACTCGTAGCTGCATAAGCTATATCGCCATTATCTGGTGCCATACCTAAAGCAAAAAACTCTTCATGGTCTAAAGTTACACCTTTTGATTTAACCACTTTCCATGTATATCCCTGATCATACGATTCAAAAATAACACTTTTATTCAAGTCAGAACCGTATCCTAAAATTTTCGATGCGTCGCTAGTTGCTGCTAATGAATGAAAATCTATCATCGCGTGTAAACCGCGGACTTCCCATGTTTCACCAAAGTCCTCGCTCCAAAGAAATCCTAACGGATCAGGTAAGTTGCTTCCTTCACCAGGGTGACCACTCGTCATGATAATATTTGATCCAGGAATGCGAGCATATCCCATTAAATCAAAGCGTTCACTGCCAATAAAACTGGCTTCGCTAGACTGTTGATCGTATTCAATCAACCCATAGTGACTTGCTAGCAGAAGTTTGTTGCTATCACTTGGGTGTCTCGATAAACCATGGATATGAGAAAACTCAGTTGCTTGTTCTCGATTCTCTACTGTCTCCCCAATATATATTGGATTATCTGGGGTCCCTCCACCGACTTGGGCTTTACTATCCGAACCACATGCTGAAACTATTGCTATAATGCTTACAATGCCAATTGTAGTAATTACTTTTTTAAGTATCAACGATCCCATCTCCTTTGAATTCCTTTGATGTAACTTTATTAATAGTCTAGCAACAATTAATGAAGAAATTATCAAGAAACTATGGTTAAATTGTGACATGGAATTTTTAGATTAGTGCACGTCGAAAAAAACGAGACTAATCAGAGCAAAAATGAGTTTTGGGCAAATGATTACCAGACTTTTTGAAAAAATTTTTTTATAGAAATCGGCTTAACTGCCACTAAGTCTTTAGCTTAGTTAGTATTCTGTAATCTGCTAATTCTTCTTATTTGTTTTAAAGCCAACTGTTACTTTTGTTCCTCTATTTCGTTGACTTTCAATGATTATTCTTCCTTTATTAGCTTCTACTAACGCTTTTACGATCGAAAGTCCAATCCCAGCGCCACCTGTTTTTCGATTTCTAGATTTCTCACCTCTGTAAAAACGTTCATATATATGTGGTAAATCTAATTCTGAAATACCATTACCGTTATCCTCAATAATAAAATCGAGATATTCATTTTCTTGCTGAGACTTTAAAATAACTTTTCCACCTTCACTTGTATATTTCAAAGCATTATTTAGAAGGTTGATCATTATTTGAAAGAAGCGATCCTGATCGGCAATAAATTGAAGATTTGTATTTGGTTCCTCAATCAAAAATTCAATTCCTTTTTGTTTAAATAATGGCTCAAAAGAAAGCTGCAATGATTGTAATACATCCCTCGCACCTATTTCTGTTGGCTGCAATTGTATTCGCGGATTTTCTGCCGCTAATAATTGCTCCAATTCATCTACTAGGCGCACTAAACGCATTAATTCACCATGACTTTGTTTCAATCGCTCTGGTGTCGGCTCCCAAACACCATCTAAAAAAGCCTCATTTTGACTTCGAAGTGTCGCAAGCGGTGTTCGTAATTCATGAGCAAGATCATTTGTAAATTGTTTTCGCAACTTCTCTTGATTCTTTAAAGATAAGGCTAGCTCATTAAACGACTTTGCAAGCTGTTCAATTTCCTCAACATGCTTTTCGTCAGGAACTCTAACGTCGAAATTATTTTTTTGAAGCTCCCGGGTCGCATTAGAAACTTGACGGAGCCCATGGGTAAGCTTTTTCGAAAGTAAAAAACTTATCGCAATCGAAATAATAATCATTGTTACCGCTACCCAAACAATATATTTATTAAATTGATTTAAAAACTGCGAATCAATATCTACATACTCGCTTGGGTAGAGGACTACTAAAAAAACTCTTTTTTCCCCACCTATATTAAGAATGAATTCACCACTACTTTCTAGCTCTTCCAAAGTTGGCATATCCATCATATGTGATTTCATTGTCTCAGAAGTCCTCATCAATAAGTGTTGTGTCGAATCAAAAATTAGGATGTCATTCTCATCATAAATTTTAAAAAATAATTTATCGACCATTGCATGTTGGTGAAAAATCGGCACCATTGTTTCGCCTGTCAATTTGCCATTATCACGGTATTCCTGCTCCAATCTATCAATAACTCCCTCAACTTGTTCCATTCGTTTTGTATCCAAATAGTCTTTAAAGCTACCAAAAAAACTGTATTGGATTGCCAAACTAACGAAGATAATTCCACTTAAAGAGACGAGCAAAAAAAAGAACATAAGTTTAGACTGAAGAGTTCGAAACATCGCGTTTCCCTCCAAACTTATAGCCCATACCAAAAACTGTTAAGACGTATTCGGGATTTTTCGTGTCTTGCTCGATCTTTTTGCGTAAGTTTTTTATGTGAACATCAATACTGCGTTCATAGCCTTCATAACTTTCATTTTGTAATTTTTCAAGGAGATCAAGACGGCTATATACACGACCTGGATGCTCAGCGATTGCCACTAATAAATTCATTTCAATTGGCGTTAAATTAGGTAGTTCCCCCTTCACCTGTACTTCTTTTTTCAGCAAATCAATAGTTAATTGTTGATTGTTAAAAGATAATAAACCCTTGTTACTTCCTTGATTTGTCCTCCGTAAAATTGCCTCTACTCGAACAACTACTTCACGAGGGCTAAATGGTTTTGTTAAATAGTCATCTGCACCAATCACAATCCCATTAATTCGATCTTCCTCTGCCGTTTTTGCTGTTAGCATCATAATTGGCACATCACTCGTTTCACGGACTCGCTTACATATTTCTTCGCCTGAAAAATCTGGCAGCATTAAGTCAAGAATCAAAAAATCAAAACTTACTTCTTCGATTAATCTTAATGCTTCAGATCCATTTATAGCAGAATATACGAGATATCCAGCCCGTTCAAGATACGCTTTAATAACATCTATAATCATCGGTTCATCGTCAACGACAAGAATTTTTAACGCCATACCATCACATCCATTCTTTCATTTGCAAAAATTATAGCATATTAACTTCATTGTTTTTAATTATTCACACGAAACCTATACCATCTTCATAACTTCTTTACATCTGCAGGCTATACTGAAATTAGTTAAAGAAAAGGGAGATGATTTTAGATGAAAAAGAAATTGATCGCAGTGATAACAGCGGCAGCGCTAGTTTTAGGAATCGGGACAGTGGCCATGGCAAATTCGGATAGTGAAGTATTTGAAAACGTTAATTTCAAAGAGATGATACCCTTTATGCAAGAAATGCACCCTGATTTTGACGAAGCTGAACTTGAAGAAATGTACGAAAGTTGTCATGGTCAAGGCGGCATGATGAGCGGTCGATCTGGTGGTTTTATGCACGGAATGATGAAAGGTAACTCTGAAGGATTTAAAAATATGATGAATGGTCAGAATGGAAATAAATTTTAACGAACATATACATTGATTAGTAGAGACTTATTCCGATTAGTGATTTGTTTGAAGATTTCGGGTAAGTTATAGTTGATAAGTGAGTAAGTTATCAAGGTGGTATCTCAAATAGAGGTGCTGCCTATTTGTTATTGTACTTTTTAGGCATTGTAAAGAAAATAACGGATCAAAGATAACAAGGATTTTTTGCGTCAGACAAGGCGATGGGTTCCTCCGGTAGTGGGCTTCCGGGGGGGGCTATCAACGAAGTATGATGCAAAATAGACCATCGAGTAAATTTCATAATATCAATTAATTAGCCATATAAGAGCAGAATTTAGTTGAGAATGCTTTAGCTCAACAAGATTCTGCTTCCTAATGGCGTCCTAAAATATAATTATGAAATTTATCATACTGATCCATTATTTTCTTGGAGATGCCTTACCTCATGAACGCCCCATGAGGACAAAAATTTAATGCTTGGGGACTTTCCTGCCTCAAGCCTTAGATTTGCTAATTACTATGTGATTTCCACTACAAATTATCTTGTTGTTTAATACGTGTTTTTAGGTTTTCTCCACGTTATCCTTGCAGCATATAGTAAATAAGTAATGAAACTAGCGCTAACCCGAAAATATAAATCGATACCTTAGCAATTTCAGATCTTTCCATACTTTTTGGTTTAATCAATAGCGTTCTTTTTTTCTGATAATTCATTACAAAAATCGCGGCTATAATACCAACTAAACTCATCGCATGACTGACGCTAATAGCTCCGAATAAAAGCGGATTTTCTCTAAAAAATTCAACGATTCCTCTTATTGTCAAAAATCCAATTAGATAATGGAAGAAAACTTGGCCATCATAGGCTCTACTCTTTAGTCTTAACCACAAATACCCAAATAAGAGGTAGTTTAATATGAATTCATATGCTTGTACAGGGTGAACAAGCACCTCATCAACTTTAATTGCCCATAAAGGCTCACCCAAGGTTGGAACTCCGAACACGTCACAACCAATTCTACTAATTCCTTGCGCTAGAATAATAAATGGTGCTGCTATATCTAACGTTTTCCAAATTGGTAGTTTCTTTTTTCTTAAAAATAGAATCCCAACTAGAAAACCACCCAGTAGTCCACCATGAATCGACAAGCCGCCATTATGAATAAAAAATAATTGTAACGGGTTCGATAAATAAAAGGCAGGATTATAAACGAAAGCATAAATGAGGCGCGCCCCCACAACTCCTCCTATAAAGGCATAAAGTATGCCGTCCAGTAATATTTTTTCATCAAAGCCTCTATTTTTAGCTGCTTTTAAAAATAAATACACTCCCACTCCTGCTCCAATTGCTACCATTAGTCCAAACAAGTATATATTAATTGGTCCGATACTGAAAAAAGGTTCCATATCATCTCTCTCCTAATCTATTATCTGGCTTTCTATATTCTTTTCTTTTTTAAATTTTTGATTAACAGGGAACCGACTAATGCTGTAATTGGGATAGCTAGAATCAAGCCAATGCTCCCTGCAGCAGTTCTTAAGATTTCAACTACTAAAAATTCCATCTGGATCAGTTCTGAAACCTTGTTTTCATAAGCGTAAAGTAGTAACAATAAAGGTAAGGCGGCCCCTACATAAGCAAGTATTAAGGTGTTAGCCATTGTCCCCATAATGTCTTTTCCAACGTTCATACCTGACTTAAATAATTGTTTTCGCTTAATAGTCGGATCCGCTTTCTGTACTTCATCCATTGAAGAAGCAATCGAAATAGCAACATCCATAACAGCTCCTAACGCTCCAATAATTATTCCTGCTAATAACAATCCTTGAAAATCAATACTAATTTCGCCATGAAAAAGCTGCAACATTCGTTCTTCTTCGCCGTGAAGCCCAGAAAGCTTCATGGCATTTGAAAAGATGATTGAAATAAAAGCAGCGGACGCTAATCCACCTATTGTTCCAGACACGGCGGCTAATGTTTTAATTGTAAATCCACTTATCAGAATAAAAGTCGATGCTGTAACAATCGCTCCTGTAAGGATTGCTAAGTACACAGGATTATAACCTGCAAATAAAGCTGGGATCATAAATTTAAAGATGACCAAAAGTGTAATGCCTAAAGTTACTACCGCTTTCAGTCCTTGTTTCTGGCCAACCAATATCAATAAAGCAATAAATATCACAATTAAGATAATTGTCGGAAAATCGCGGGTATAGTCCATAATTTCTGCCGATGACATTGTCCCACTTACAAATTGAATTTGAACGAATACTTCATCATTTTCTTTTAGTTGAAATTTACCATATCCACTTCCATCTCCAGGGTATTTATAGCTTTCAGCTCTAATGACATTACCTTTATAGTCCCCTTCGGTAATCTCCACCTTAACAATGTGATGCTCCATTTCTACTCCACTAAAAGGATCAATATCAAGGCTTCTTTCAATAATTTCAACAATTCGTCCTTTTGTTGTTTCTGTAACATAATTACTTTCATCAAATTCATCATCATAATAGTTATTTTCCTCAGTAAACCAATCAGCGGATTCTGATTCTTCGAATTCATCAACCGCCGGAATTTCCTGATTTAGATTCGCATTTACTTCAGTTACTTGATAAAAAGCTAAAAAAACTAATAGAGTCAATAGTCCAAAAGAAAATTTGTTTTTCATCCGATCACCTTTCTCTTAAAGTACTTGTTCAAAAGGGAGATAATCTAAGCCAAGAAGCAGGCCATTACAAAAATTCACTTACTTGACTACCTAACTTTTTGAACATCTCTCTTAAATCGCTTTAAATTTTCTTAATCGTAACGTATTTAGGACAACGGATACTGAGCTAAAGGCCATCGCCGCTCCAGCTAACATCGGATTTAATAAAATTCCGAAAAGTGGGTAGAACATTCCTGCTGCAACCGGAATCAAAATTATATTATAACCAAATGCCCAGCCGAGATTTTGCCATATCATTCTCATTGTTGCTTTTGATAATCTAAGTGCCGTAACAACACTCATGAGATCTCCGCGCATTAAAGTGACATTTGCTGTTTCCATGGCAATATCTGTACCTGTCCCAATTGCAATGCCTACATCAGCTTGTGCTAATGCTGGCGCATCATTAATTCCATCGCCAACCATCGCAACCATTTTGCCTTCATCTTGAAGAAGTTTCACTTCTTTTGCTTTGTCTTCTGGCAACACTTCAGCAATAAAACGGTCAACTCCTGTTTCCTTTGCAATTGCTTGCGCAGTTTTAAAGTGGTCACCTGTAATCATAATGACTTCTAAGCCCATCTTTTTCATTTCCTTAATCGCTTTTACAGAGTCTTTTTTGATCGTATCTGCAACTGCAACGACTCCGACACAAATTCCATCAATAGCTACATACATTGGCGTTTTCCCTTGACCTGCCAACTTTTCAGCAAATTCTATCGCTACCTCATAGTTAATATTTTTCTCTTTCATTAGCTTTAAGTTACCAACATGTACTTTTTTTCCCTCAACTGTAGCTTCAATGCCATGACCTATTATTGCTTCAAACTCTTCTGGTTCAATTAGTGGCAGATTTTTTTCTTTTGCCCCTTGGACAATTGCCTCACCTAAGGGGTGCTCTGAAGCAGTTTCAACTGAAGCTGTAATCGTCAATAAATCATCCTCTGAAAAAGTTGATAATACGATGATATCGGTTACCTTTGGTTTTCCTTCGGTAATTGTTCCTGTTTTATCTAAGATAACCGTTGTTGTTTTATGAGCCTTTTCTAGACTTTCTGCATCTTTAATTAAAACTCCATTTTCTGCACCTTTTTCAGTTCCTACCATAATTGCAGTTGGTGTTGCTAGTCCGAGCGCGCATGGACAAGCAATTATTAACACGGCAATAAATGTGGTTAGTGAAAAGATCAATGCTGGCTCTGGTCCAATAATATACCAGACAACAGCTGAAGTTGTTGCCATTACTAAAACAGCTGGAACAAAGTAAGCTGAGATAACATCAACGATCCTTTGAATTGGCGCCTTTGAACCTTGAGCCTCATTTACCATTCTAATTATTTGTGCAAGCGCCGTATCTTTGCCAACCTTTGTGGCCCGAAAAGTAAATGAACCAGATTTATTAATCGTTGCTCCGATAACTTCATCTCCGCTAGCTTTTGTTACTGGAAGAGATTCACCAGTAAGCATCGATTCGTCCACTGAAGACTTTCCTTTGATAACAACGCCATCAACAGGAATCCGCTCACCTGGTTTGACAATAATTTCATCACCAGTAAGGACCTCTGCAATTGGTAACTCTAGTTCTTTGCCAGCTCTAATTACTTTTGCCGTTTTCGCTTGTAAACCCATCAATTTTTTTATTGCTGTTGATGTTTTCCCTTTTGCCTTCGCCTCAAAATAACGCCCCAATAAGATTAACGTTGTGATGACGGTTGTGACATCATAGTATAATTGGTACGGAAAACCCATTGTCGTCAATGTCTCTGGAAATAAGGTCATCGCACCACTGTAAAGCCAAGCCGATGTTGTACCCATTGCGACAAGAACATTCATATCTGCAGATTTATTTTTTAATATTTTGTAACTATTTCGATAGAATCTCCAACCTGGAACAAGTTGAACGTACGTTGTTAATAGTAACAACAAATAAGGTTCAGATAAGGAACCTGGAACCCAAGCACCCCAGCCTGACATCATATGGGGGATACTACCTATGACAACAATACTAGTTACAATTGCACTGATCGTAAAATCTTTCTTTAGCTTTTGAGATGCCTTTTCTTGCTCATCTTCATCCGTTTCTCCGTCTACTTCATCTAATAAAGCAGCTTCATAACCTAGCTTTGTTACCGCATCAATAACTGCTTGACTATTAAAATCATCATTTATTACTTGAACTTGCGCCTGATTAGAAGCCAAGTTTACAGTAACGCTTTCTACCCCTTCAACTTTGGCAATCATTTTCTCTACCCGATTAACACATGATGAGCAGGTCATCCCTTTTACAGAATAAAGGAATTTTTTCTTAGGATTATCGCCCTTTAACTTTGCCTCAAAGCCTAATTTATTAATTGCCTCTACTATTTGCTCATCCAATACATCGTTTGCTTGATATTTTACCTGTGCCTGATTTGTCGCTAAATTTACACTTACCGACTGGATGCCATTTACTTTTTTAACTGCTTTTTCAACACGGTTTACACACGATGCACAGGTCATCCCTTTTACAGTAAATTCTTTCGTTTCGATGTCCATAATGATCCCTCCTGCTATATAGATGGGGTATTGCTATAATTGAATATTTAATCCTTATAAATGAGGTTTTATTTACAGGCAATTAAGATACCACTCATGGGTATTAGATGTATTATAAAATATATTTGTCAAGAATTTATGAAGTTTTTGTACCTGAATAAAATTCATTCACCTTTAAATTAAAAAGAGTAAACTAAGAAACCCTTCAGAAAAAAAACTTTAAAACCCAAAAACGGCCTATGTAGGCCGTCCACGGTAATGTTTTATTCTTCTCCTAATCTACATCGATCAATTCACAACCATTTACTATATATACTACACACCATAATCTCTGATTTCACCGTTTAATGTCAGCTTAGTGCGATGACTAAATCGTCATTTTTTATGAACAACCTCTGTTAGAATATCTTCACTGCATTTTTAATAAAACGATCTCTCGTATCTTCAAATGTTTCTACAAAAATAAAACGGTTATTACTGACAAAATAGTAAGTATCCCGCTCCACTCCAAGAGCATATTGGACTACTTTATCATTAATCAACTTTTCACTATTATTGGAATAAGCGTTGTTTACTGCCATTATTTGTTTCATTTCTTCGAATAATTTTGTTGGCTTTCCTTCTTGATTAGATTCCGAAATCCAGACAAGCGCAAATGAACCACCACGGGTCTGATACTCAATAGCATAAGCAACATCAAGCTCAACTTCTCTACCATGAAGTTGATTCACTATTCGGTTCGCTTCTTCACCTTCAATTTTATTTATCAAAGTAAATGCTCCGATATCATCTGGAATATGACCACCGGCGTGTGATAAAGCATCGTCTTCCATTGAAAAAGAAGATATAAAGACGACCATTACAATAAAAATAATAATACTACTAGCAATCACTATTTTTTTCATACTATCCCTCATTTCTAGAATTTTGAGCTTTCAAATAATAGCAGTGCAAGAACCTTGAGGCGAAAAATTTCTAAACAACTATCGAAACCTCTATCATTTAATAATGCACGAAATTTATGAAGATTTAAACAAGAAAATATGAATAAATTAAGGTTTTTTATTTTTAAAGTAAAGGAGTAAATTCCATAATACCAATCTAAAAACTTCTACAATAACAGCTAGTGTTATTGTAGAAGTTTTTATTTTTAATATAATTCATTAATAATCAGTCTATTTATTTACAGATCTAGTTTAATGCGTACCATGACCACCAGCGCCATCACTATCCGCTGGTACTATTTCAAGCATTTCATCAATAAAACCTTGTGTTTTAAATGAAACCAGCTGCTCACTCCCAATTAAATAGACATGATTGTAAGGGCCTTCTGTCGGATCGTTTTCAAACATTGGTTTAAGTATCGCTAAATATTCGTGCATTTCCTCAGTAAACTCTCCACCTTCTAACCAAACCATTGGTGCATGTTTCCCTAAATGTGCAAATGGAGCAGAAGCTATTGCTAATTCTGTGTTAGAAGTTGGAACCATGACAATCCCATGACCAGGACTTGTAATACCCCAACCAAAATTCGTTACTGGATCTTTAAACATTGCAAATTCTATTGAAACTTGAGCCGGTGACTCACCACTAATTCGTGTTACCTCTCCGTAATCACTTAATTGATTAAGTACTTCATTCGAAATAATACTTTCAGGACCAACAACGTAAATAGAAGCATTTCCACTTCTTTTTTCTAAAGATATAATTGTCTCCGCAGGTATTTCATTTTCAGAGACATATAACAGCGACTCATTCATATGAGTAATCCAACTTCCAGCTATCGTTGTGTAAGCTTTTGCAGTTTCATCAAGTGATCCAATGATAATACTTTCTGTTACATCGTTAATCAATTTCGCATAAAACTCATCAATCTCACTAGCAAATGCTGCTGGATCTTCTTCTTCAATTTGAAAAATTTCATAATCGCTTAATTTCTCTAGTTCACCTTCATTTAATTGGCCTAACACCATAATTTGGGTTCCTTCAACATTTCCCTTAGGATTAAGTCGCTCAACTTCATTTAAAATAGAATCTGGGATACTCCCTTCGTTTGTAAATAATAACGGCCCATCATTGGGATGATGAACTAAAGTTAAACTTGCTAAAGACAGCTGCCACTTATCTAAAGGCGCTAAAATAATTGTCCCTGGACGGTTTGCCTCATGAGTTGCTGGCCAAATTGTTTGAGCTGTTAAAATCGATACTTCGTATGGATCAGCACTATTTAATCTTGTTACATTTTTCGTATTCAAATGTAGCAAACCACCATCTAACGCTTGTTCTTGTTCGTTTTCTTGACCTGTTTCTGTATTAACCTCAGGATCAGTTGCCTCTGGTTCATTGACACCCTCATTTGAACAAGCAGCTAAAACACCTAGGGTTAAGACTAATATAACTAAAACTATAATTTTTCTCATTTTAAACAAATTATTACCTCCTTATTATTATCAATCTACAATTATTATAATTTGTACTTTTGAAGAAAGTGTGTAGAAAAGAAAAATATATATAGCGTAAACTGCTTTAACGTCATTGAAATATTCTCCAATTAATTAACGAACTCTACTAATAAGTGCCTTTTTTTTAATTAATCGAAATTCCATTCGGGAAAAATCCAACGTCAATTCGAGTTGTTTCCTCTAGAGTTTCAAGATCAACAACTGAAACTGTATCTTCAAACATATTTGTGACAAATGCATAGCGGCTATCTTTTGAGATAACAATACCATGCGCACCTTGTCCAAGTTGTAGTTCCTTCACTACCTCTAAATCTTCAATACTAATAATCGAAATCGTATCCGAGGGATCCGAATCACTTCCTTGGTTAGCAACAATTACATAACGATCATCATAACTTGCATACATTTGTACTGGTCCGACACCAACATCAATTTTCTTAATTAGCTCTTGAGTCTCAACGTCGACAACTGCTAATTGATTATCAAGATGCAAACCGACAAATGCATACTTTCCATTATGTGAGAATCCTGTTTGAACTGCTCCATTCCCTACTTCAATACGGTTTACTTCTTCTTTTGTTTTTAAGTCAACAATGCTCATGTCGGCACTATCCATATTAGCGACATAAACAAATTGTTGGTCTGGAGAAATTCGAGCACCATGAGGGTATTCACCAACAGATACTGTTGCAATTTCAGCAGTTGTTCGGTTAATAATAGAAATCGTACCATCTCCTGAATTGCTTGCTACAACTGTTTGTCCGTCCTTGGAAATTGTTACATGTGCAGGATGGCTCCCTACATCATATTCCTCAATTTTTTCTAAAGTGTTAAGATCATAGGCGACTACTTTCTCTATTTTTTCCTCTTCATCATCCCCATGTCCGTGCCCATGATCTTCTTTATCTCCGTCCCCATCATCATCGTCACCATGGGGTGGATTGATCGTTGCCCAGACAAGTCCTGTCTCTACATTCACTTCAAGATTATGTGCTTGGCCTTCTAATTCAATGATTTCTTGTCTTTGCTCTGGAAAGTAAATAATTGAAATTGTTTGATCCTTTTCGTTGGCTACTGCAACAATATAACTTTCCTCTCCTTCTACTTCCTTATTTTCCTCTATCTCCACCGAACCGGTTTCCTCTTCTTTAACTACTTCATTTTCCTGTTGCTCACCACATGCAGCTAAGATCAGTAATAAAGCTAAAACTGCAATTGTAGCAAACCATCTAAATGATGTTTTCATTATATGTGTCCCCCTGTTGAATGGTATAGCCTTATTATAAAAAGAGAGCCTCAGTATGGGGGTGATAAAGGTCACTTTCAGAAAAACAGATCGTGTAATCGTCAACTAAACGTCATCCTTTCTTCAGACTTTCTTGATATTTCTATGGAAGTAGACGATTTGAATTTAGATGTTTTAAAGAATATTCATGAAAAAATTAAACTTGTACTTTTTATTCGATTTCTACATAACCATAATAAAAATAGGAGTTGATGACATTGAGCTTAGAAATTATCCTAGTCCTTCTTTACACCTTAATTATTATTTGGATATTCAGTTTTATAGTTTTGTTTCGCAAAAAAATCTCTTGTATGGCTGGAATGATGGTTGCTATGACTGTAGGTATGGTACTCGGATTATCTTTTGGTACGATCATCGCCTTGGCGAATCCAGATCATTTTTTTGAAGTCACCGTCATTAGCATTTTATTTGGGGCCTTGATGGGGACAGTTGCTGGTTTTCCAATTAGTATTATGGCTGTTTTAGACGGGTTTCTTTCAGGTGCAATGGGCGGAATGATGGGAGCTATGTTAGGTTTGATGGTTTCAGGTGAAGCGATAAATAATACGATGAATGTGATCATTGTCTTTTCAGGGGGCGCTTTGTTTATCTTATTTTTAATGATGCAAAGTGAAATCACCATTAAAGAAAAGGGCATCAAGAATTTTTTCTTTGTTAGACGTTTACCGCTATTTCTTGCCATTGTCCTCGCCTTTTATCTAACTCACCAGTTTTCATTTTCATCAAAACATGAAAATCATGATCCTTCTTCGCATTCAAACTTGGATACTTACGAAAAAACAAGCTTCATTATTTAACGAACTTGTGTCTTCAGTGAACACCCCATTCTCTAATTTCTCATTTAGAATAATGAATTTCCTAGTTCTTCACAACAACTCTATACCATCTTCATAACTTCTTTACATCGGGAAGTTACACTGTAAGTAGATAAAGAAAAGGAGATGAATAACAGCGACTAAAAATTTTGACAATCATAGACAATCATAAATAAATATCACTAACCCTCACTCGCTTTAAAACAATCAGTAGCGCAGCGAATTGCTTATAAGAAAAGTCGCTTTAGGGTTTTCCTATAAGTTTCTCTTTTTAAGGGAACTTTTGTTCGTATAATTTTCCATTTTGTAGTATAATAGTGATGAAATAGTTGCTACAAAAATGGAGGTGAACGAATGAAACGGGCTTTCAAGACGGAGATCAAACTAGCCGAAGCAGGGCGCATCAAACTTCATCAAACCCTGGGTGTGTGCCGATTTTTGTATAATAAATTCCTTTCCTACAATCAACAACGCTACAGAGAGTCTCTTGAAGGAAAACAGCCCTACGGATTTGTCAGTGGTATGGACTTTGATCAGTACGTCAACAACGAACTCTCCAAGCAAGAAGGTTACGAGTGGATCAAAGATGTTGGTTCAAAAGCACGAAAAAAAGCAATTATGAATGCGGATACCGCGTTCCAACGGTTTTTTAAAGGAGAATCAGACTTCCCTCGTTTCAAGAAGAAGAAAAACCAAGATGTCAAAGCTTACTTTCCAAAGAACAACAAAGGTGATTGGACAGTCGAGAGGCACCGCATCAAAATCCCGACATTTGGTTGGGTACGACTAAAAGAATTTGGTTACATTCCTACAACTATGAAAGTGACAAGTGGAACAGTCAGCAAAAAAGCAGGACGATACTTTGTATCTGTTTTATGTGAGTTAGAAAACGTACCACAACAACCGAAGTTAATGTCTGAAAAAGGTAAAGGCATAGACCTAGGTATCAAAACCTTTGCGGTATGCAGCGACAACCAAGAATTTAAAAACGTAAACAAAACACCAAGAGTAAAAAAACTAACAAAAAAATTAAAGCGAGAGCAGCGTTCCCTCTCCCGTAAGTACGAATCGGTAAAAAAATCCAAAATGAAGGGTGGTGAATCTGCTACTAAAACGAGAGCAAACGTCGACAAAAATATTTGTAGAGTGCAAAGACTCCACCAAAGACTTGCCGATATCCGTTTGGAGTACGTCAAATCCGTGGTGACTAGCGTGGTAAAAACCAAACCACGTTACATTACGATTGAAGATTTGAACGTCAAAGGCATGATGAAGAATCGCCACTTATCAAAAGCGATAGCGGAACAGTGTTTCTACACGTTCAAGAAGTGGTTGATCAACAAATGCGTCCAACGAGGTATTGAATTAAGGGAAGTTAGCCTCTGGTATCCATCAAGCAAGTTGTGTTCGTGTTGCGGTCAACTCAAGAATGACTTAACACTGAAAGATCGCACATATGAATGCAATTGTGGGAACAAGATGGATCGAGATTTAAATGCGGCTGTTAACTTAATGCATGCAAAAGAATATACACTCCTCACTTAAAGAGGACGTATATATGTACGGCGGGCTATCGTCGGAATTTACGCCTGTGGAGTGTTACATCAAACGAGAGTAGTGACTTACCAACAGTAAGCGCCAAATCGGACACGTTGAAGCAGGAACACTCTAAGATGTGGACGTTTGTCTATGTTTTTAGTAGCAGATGTTTTAGAATGAAGAAAAAATTGATAGCAGTGATTACAGCAACCGCACTAGTTTTAGGGATTGGCTCAGTAGCCATGGCGAATTCAGATAGAGATGTTTTCGAAAATGTTAATTTCAAAGAAATGCTGCCATTTATGCAAGAAATGCACCCTGACATCGATCAGGAACAATTAGAAGAGATGTACGAGCTTCATCATGGCGAAGATGGCATTATGAATGGACGTATGGGTGGTATGATGCAAGGAATGACGAAAGGTAACTTTGAAGGAATGAAAAATATGATGAATAGTCAACGCTAAAAGGATTATAAATCTCTAAAGTTAAAGGTGTTATCTCAATAAAGAGATAGCACCTTTTTAATTTTAATAGATAAGAATGAATTTCATAATACCAAAAACCAGCCACATCAATCTACAAAGTTGAAAACGGTTCATTTCAACTCCCTAGTTGAAAATGTTTTAATTCAACTAGATGTAGTATCCTAGTGGTGCGGATTCTTCATTATGAAATTCATTCATAAAAGTAATAAATCAAAAAACTTCTCCAACATCAATGACATGTAAAAGTTTTAAAAAAAGAACTTATAACCATTTTCATAGTTTAATTCCCCTAACTTAATTATTTTGAAAATCAAATTTCGGTTCATCATCACATAGACTACACGTTCCTGTTTCTGCAAACTCTTCTTCTGGTTCGTCTTTATCTGAAGAATAACAACCTGCTATACTTAACAATAATAGTAACATAGCTACTAAAGGCAATTTACGCAACTTAATTCCTCCTTGTATACCTATTTAAGTGACTGAATTTCATATCCACGACACCTTAAAAATTATTTATCTTCTTTTAATGATGCAATAAACTTATGAAGAAACAATTAAGAAAGTTTGTATAATTTAACAACTTCCTTAATTATAATTTTCTATTAACACGTTTAATGCTGCCTTGTGTTTTAATCAAAAAAATTCTCCAACATCAATGACGTTGGAGAATTTTTCTTGATACTAATTCTGAAAATCAGCTTCATATTCTGGATAGTCAATTAAAGCAATCATTCCACCATCTGCATGATGAAGTTCATGACAATGAAATACCCATTTACCAGGATTGTCAGCAATAAAAACAATTTCGTATGTTTCATCTGGTTTAACGTTTAAGGTGTCTTTTAAAATTGGTGAGCCTGTTACCGCTACTCCATTTTTAGAAATAACATAAAATAAGTGCCCGTGACTATGCATCGGGTGGTCAACACCACTTTCATTCGTTACAGTCATCTTAACAACATCGCCTGCTTCGAATTCATATACCTCTAAATCCGGGGCTTTTTTATCATTAATAGTGAATGTCTCGTCTCCATCATTTGAATCTAAGACCATTTGATAATCTTTTGTTACCTGATTGATTAATTCAATTTGTTTACTTTGACCATAATTAGTCATAGCAAAAGTAGTTAGTGGTCCGCCATTTACTTCAAGACGATCATCTTCATGACCCTGATACACAATCGGTAAGACAGTAGCTAACTTTTCTTTATTTTTTTCCGCAAAAATTTCAATCCCCCATGCACCTGGATTGTTTAAGTCAATTTCAACGTCATATCTTTCACCAGGAGCAATAAGAACTGAGTGACTTGAAATCAAAGTAGGTTCATTAACGGGTTGACCATCATAATGAGTAACCTTAAATTCGTGATTAGGAATAACAATTGTCTGTGTATATAAACCTGAATTAATAAATCTTAGACGAATAGAATCTCCTTCTGCCACAACGATATCGTTAATTTCAGCTCCAGCTTTACCATTAATTACAACTGTATCAAACATTTCGTCCATCATCTCATTGTGGGGCATTTCAGTACTATTCATTTCAGTACTATTATTAGTTTCGTCGCTGTCTTCTGTTGTAGATTCACCATGGGCGCCGTGACCACCATGAGCATTTTCATCTGGATCCGCATTCTGATACATGTCCTCCATCATCGCTGACCACTCACTTATAAATACGGTTTGATCGATTGCATAGTCTTTTTTATTAGTTTCCTCTACTATAATCGCTCCATACATCCCTCGAAATAGCTGTTCGGCGCTATTATCATGTGAATGGTACCAATAGGTCCCAGGCAATGTTGCCTTAAATGAGTATACAAATTCTTCCCCTGGTTGAATGACATTTTGGGTAACCCCTGGAACGCCATCCATTTCATTTGTAATTGGTAAACCATGTAAATGTAATGCAGTCGTTACAGGTAAAGAATTCAGAAAGTGAAGTTCAACTTCATCGCCTTCATTTACTCTAATTTCTTCTCCTGGGAGCTTGCCGTTATACATCCACGCCGTTGCAACTTGATCACTTGAGTACTGCCATTGTCCTTCTACTGCCTCAATCGTAAAAATCACTTTGCCATCGGATTCACTTTCTACTAAACTATCTTCCGTTTTTTCATCCTTTGTCATTGTTTCCTCAGCATTCTGTTCTTTTATTGCAGATTCATCACTGCAAGCTAATAAAACCACTGCTAAAAGTCCAATCATGATTATGAGCATTACTATCTTCTTCATTGCTAACCCCTCCATTTTTTCCAATAAAATAAAGATACCAACATTAAATGAAGAAACTTTGAAGAAAGTATGACAAAAACACTATTTGTATGTTAATTATAGTGAAAAACTATTATTCTAAGGTTTTTTGATCAAAAAAAGGATAATCACGGCCCTCTATAATCTATAATGCGGCTAGACAAGCAACTCATCTGCCCCAATCCCTTGAAAAAACAAAAAAAGCAATCTGAACTTTCAACTCAGATTGCTCAATTATTAATTAAATTTTTTAATGGGCTCCATCGATAATTATACTTTTAATTTTTAACTTTGTATTTGAATGAACTTCATAATACCAAAAACTAGCCACATTAATTTACATCTAGTGGTGCGGAATCTGCATTGTGAAATTCATTCATTTACTTATTAATCTTATAAACCATTTACAATAAGGCTATTAAAATATTGATACGTCTTTTAGCTAATATTGAAGAGCGTGAAGCTTCGCAAAAATGCCGTTTTCTTGTGCAAGAAGCTCCAAATGGGTCCCATCTTCAGCAATTCCTTCTTCAGTAATAACGAGAATTCGGTCAGCTTTTTTTATCGTTCCCAACCGGTGAGCAATAATAAGAGTGGTCCGATCCTTTGAGAGATCATTCAAAGCTTCTTGTATTATGGTTTCTGTTTCAGTATCTAGGGCTGATGTGGCCTCATCCAAGATTAAAATTGGTGGATTTTTCAAAAACATTCTGGCAATCGCTAATCGTTGTTTCTGTCCTCCAGAAAGCTTTAATCCTCTTTCACCAATTTGCGTCTCATAACCCTCTGGAAGAGAAGTGATGAGATCTGTTAAATGCGCTTTTCTAGCCGCTTCTTCAATTTCATCATGCGTTGCATTCAACCTGCCATACGCAATATTTTCCTTCAAGGTACCTGTAAATAAGAATACATCCTGCTGAACGATCCCAATGTTAGAGCGTAAAGATTCTTTTGTCATGTTGCGAATATCTATACCATCTATTGTAATCGCTCCATCTTCAACATCATAAAAACGAGGAATTAAAGAGCAAATCGTAGTTTTCCCTGCACCAGAAGGCCCTACAAATGCTACTGTTTTTCCTGCCTCAATCGAAACAGTTAAATCGTTTAAGATGTTACGATTATTTTCATACCCAAAGTTAACATTTTGAAAACGAATATCACCTTTTAAAGATGGCACATTAATCGCATCGGGATGGTTTTGTATATCTGGCTTGGTATCCATCATTTCGATAAAACGCTTAAAACCTGCCATGCCTTTTGGATAAAGCTCGAGTAAGGCACTAATCTTTTCAATCGGTTTGAATAAAACATTTAAATAAAGAATAAAGGCTACTAACTGTCCATAGGATAACTCTCCAGAATAGCTAAGCCAAGATCCATATACCAAAATTAGGATCGTCATTAGTCGAGTTGTAATATAAATACCTGATAGGTTCAAACTCATTACCTTATAAGCACTTAATTTTGTCTTACGAAAAAACTGATTATTCTTGTTAAATCGATCCATTTCATTCTGCTCATTAGTGAAGGATTGTACAACCCGAACTCCTGACACACTATCCTCTACCTGTGCATTCACATCAGCAATATTACCAAACATTCGTGTCCATGCCGCATTCATTTTAATATTAGAATACGAAATTAACCAAACAAGAAATGGAACAATAATGATAGCAACTAGTGCTAGATTTACATTGATCGTAAGCATGATCCAGAATGCACCTATGAATGTCATAATTGCGATAAAGAAATCCTCTGGTCCATGGTGGGCCAACTCGCCGATATCCATAAGGTCGTTTGTAATGCGACTCATAATATTACCTGTTTTCGTATTGTCAAAAAAGCTAAAGGATTGACGTTGAACATGATTGAACAGCTCACGCCGCAAGTCAGTCTCAATATTTATACCTAACTTGTGCCCCCAATAATTCACCACGTATTGCATGCCTGAGCTCATTAGATATAGGACTAATAAACCAATACTTACTGCAGTAATCGCACTCCAATTCCCTTCCGGAAGCAGATCATCGATAAACCAAGAAACAGCAAGAGGAAATCCCAGCTCCAATAATCCAACTAGCACAGCGCAAGAAAAATCTATATAAAATAACCTTTGGTGTGGTCGATAATAGCTAAAAAATCTCTTAATCATAGGGATAAAATGCCTCATTTCGTTAAATGACATTCTCAGATAGATGATAATACATTATCACAACTAAACTATATGCGCTAACATTAGCTTTACATTATAGAAATCTCTGAAACCTCAATATATCAAGCTATTTCACCGAAAAAATCTTGTAATTTTAATTCATTCATGGAAAACAACCCTGTAGAGATTAAGGAGGCATAAAATAAGTCTCGTTCCAAAAACCACCATCTATGACAAAAATAAAAGCCTCTGTTAAAAAAGTTTTAGGAGAACAAAAAAAAGATAATCACAGCCAACGAAGAAATTCGACAGCTATGACTATTCTACTTTTTAAACTGTCTAAAAGTTTTTAAAGAGACGATCGTTCATTTTTTTTCACCTTGACAAGAACACTCTTTTTTATTATCTCCACTACAACAATTGTCTCCTTTTCCGCCACAACACTCCTTTTTACCTTTTTTAGCATTTTTAGCTTCTTTACTTTCTTTTCTCAGCATTCTAATTGAAGAAACTGTCAAAATCAAAAGTACTACGATAACAAAATAGTTTAAAGATGTTGTTAAAATATCCATCGGTCACTCACTCTCCTTATGATTTTCTTTCTTTTTGTAAAAAAAAGAAACCCATAGTTAACATGAGTTTCTCTTGAAATTTTAAATAAATTACTCTTTTTAATGCACGCGGTGATCCATCGGTAATGAGAATAGATAGAAATTGACAATACCGAAGATAAGCATTAATAAGTAAAATGGCCATAATTGTTTCACAGATTTTTTCTCACCAATGCGGTAAACAGCATACATTGAGAGCCAAGTACCTAAAGCAACTAAGATAAACTGGAAGATTTGAACCGTTCCATCAGACACAATAGCTAAATCTCCTGACATTTCAACTCCGAATAACCCCATTGTATTAAAATAGATAGATTTTGTTTCAGTTAAGAGATGGAATAAATTGTGGCCGATATGACCAGCTAAATCGATTGGAATATAAGCATATCCGAATCGCGTGAAGTTAAGTAATGTTGTCGTATTCAGATATGTTTTCGTTGCTATTTTTGAAGCGTACCAAAGCGTACCGATCGGGATCGCCATCGCGATAATAAAGGCGATCGTAAAGTTAACGATAAAATTTTCAGTACGAGTAACCGTTCCGATTCCCGCTAGAATATCATTCCAAACTGCAAGCATCGTAACATTTTGAACGAGTACGATACCCATAATAACCGCCGCTAAGAATGAGTGCTCTAAGATTGGCTTCTTAATTCCCCAAAGTTCCATCGTCGGTTTTCTTGGTGAAATACGGATCGAGTCGTTTGGACAGTTTTTCACACAATCACCACAAAGGTTACATTCATCCATGGAATCCATTGTGCGCACGTACTGAAACATGTTACATGCTTCTGCCTTTTCACTACCTTTGTAGCAAGATTGTGTTTTACACGTTCGACAGACATCCTCATTACCTCTTAACTCTAACATCCCAGCTCTTGAATAGTTACCTGCTAATCCACCAAGGAAACATAGTGATTTACAGAACGTTCTTCTCTCATAAAAGACCGATGTAATGACAACCATTGTCAAAAGTAATAAAAGTAAAATCCCTGACCCTCTTGGAGAGTGAACAATTCCAGCAACGTGATCAAACCAAGTAATCAATATAAATGTAGCATCAATTAACCAAATCCCGTACTTCTTTAAAAATTTCGGCATTGGTTTTTGACTACCGACTAACCGACGAACAATATCACTTACTTTTCCAAACGGACATACGGCACACCAAAAGCGTCCTAAGGCAACGAATAAAATAGGAACCAACGGCCACCATAATACCCAAGTCATTGCCGTTCCCCAATTTCGATGAGAATTTACTGTTCCTGTCATTAGTTCAACGATAATTAAGGCAAAGATCGCCATTCCAAGCCACTGAAAAATGCCAGGATACCATTTGCTTTTTATGAATTTCTTTACGGCGGGAATATCTAGAAAGTTGTATGGTTTTTTAGGTGGTGGTGAAGATGGTATATGCTTTGGAATTCCCATTAGTTAACACCGCTCTTTCTTTTCTTATTAAACTTCCGAACAGCTCCGAAAAGCATAAAGCCTCCATTTATAGCTGCAAATGAACCTAACAAAGACCAATTAGCTCCTGTTTCTTCATATTCATGGCCATCATCTCCATGACCGTCGTCTCCGTGGTCATCTGTTTCTCCATGACCATGAGCATCCATTTCAGCTTGATCCATTTCCTCATGACCTTCGTCAATCTCTTCATCATGACTATGATCATCTTCCTGTTCAGCGGCAAACACCTGAAATGGCAGTGCCAACAAGAGAATAAAAAATAATACATTTAATACTCTTATTCTATTTTTCATTTTTTTTCCTCCAATTTCTAACTACTTATTATTTATAGAATAGAGGAAGTTTATGAAGAAACATTTAAGAAATTATGTACATATTGATCACTATTAGCAAAAAATGTTCACAATCAAAATTTACCAACTTTTTCAGAATCATCAGGAGCTGAAACACAGCTTCGGGATCGATTATAATTAATATTTTTTCTAATAGCCCTTTATTAAGTTAAATCAAGGCACCCCTTCGGACAGGATCGCACTTTCCACTCATCGCCCTGTCCGATCAAGGCACCCCTTCGGACAGGATCGCACTTTCCACTCATCGCCCTGTCCGAACATGGCACCCCTTCGGACAAGATCGCGCTTTCCACTCAACGGCCTGTCCGAACATGGCACCCCTTCGGACAAGATCGCGCTTTCCACTCATCAGCCTGTCCGAACATGGCACCCCTTCGGACAGGATCGCACTTTCCACTCATCGCCCTGTCCGAACAAGGCACCCCTTCGGACAGGATCGCACTTTCCACTCATCGCCCTGTCCGAACATGGCACCCCTTCGGACAGGATCGTACTTTCCACTCATCGCCCTGTCCGAACATGGCACCCCTTCGGACATAATCGCGCTTTCCGAAAAATATGGGTGAAGTCACGATCAAAAACAACCGAGTAGCCTAACACGGCTACTCGGTTGTTTTGTTATAGGCTCTGGCTATTGGCTGTGGTTGCTATAAAGCTTGTTTTCTTTGGGAATTTACATAGGTTGATATTAAGCCGATTTTTTCTTCTTTTTTGCATAAATTATTCTGTGTATTTCTACCTCATCATTATTAACGACATAATACTTAATTTTATACATCACCTTTATCCAGCTTTTTAGTAAGCCTTGCTCTTAAATCTGACAACACTTCTTCGTGTGTATATCGTTTTCAGTTGACTTGGCTTCTGGGCTTGTTGTTCCGGTAAAATAATATAAAAAAAGAGGTAGTCCCAAAAATATATATTTTAGAGACTACCTCTTTTTCATATTATGTTTTCAATATCTCAAACTCGTAACAGCACAAACTAATTCTCCCACTTTGCTACTATGTAACCTGCTTTTTCAAATGAATATGTTTTTCTTCGCTCTGCTTCTAGCTTTTTCGCTTCAACTTCATTTTCAAAGTCATCCATTGTAACGAATAACCCATATTTTATTTCAATAGGCAATTGTTTGTACATTTTTTTAATTTCATCTACATTAAAAAATGAAGCTTTATGGAATACACTATCTTTATCCCCTTTTCCCTTTTCCTGATACATTTCCCCCCAAAAACTTTCCTTCCCAATAAAACCACAAACAAATCGTCCCCCAGGTTTTAATACACGTAACGCTTCATTTACAACCTGTTTTGGATTTTCCACAAATTCCATGACAATATTTGATACAACCAAATCAAATGAACCATCTGCAAATGGAAGTTTGTGAATATCACCTTGAATGAACTGGATCTTTTCTGCATTTGCTTTTTCATTTGCTTTAGCTAACATTTCTGTTGATAGATCAATTCCAGTAACTTCAAGACCTAGTTCTGACAACCAATAAGAATAAATTCCTGTGCCGCAACCTATATCCAACGCCACTTCTCCCCTTGTCGGACGAGCAACTTCTTTAATAAGGTTCTTTTCTAGTTTGTCAACAAAGGACCCCAATGGCGTCTGACACCACTGATCATAATCAGATGCGGATTTGTTAAATAAAGCCATTCCATTCCATCCTTTCAAAATAGCCACCATTACTTTTGTTCAAAAAGGTAACGGTGGCTGGTTTTTTAATTAAATTTGTCTTAACTTATTTCCATTCAGTTTCCAAATCCCACCAATAAATAAACTAATGCTAAATAGGACTAATTTCAATTTTTTAGTAATGCTTTTGTTAATAACTTTACCTTCAGATTTATTGTATTTTAGTTTTAACAATAAAGGAAATGCATAATTATTATTAGACTTATAATGTTTTTGCATGGTTGATGAACGTAATAAAAGAGCCAAGTAGATGTTAACTTGGCTCTTAATAAAAATTATTACTTTTTGGCTTCCCACTATCCAAAATGAATACTCTTCTTGTTTTAAAACACATGTCAGTAGCTGCGTTAATAGACCTTAAAGCTTAGCTAAATATACACAAAGATCCATTTAAAGGTGGAAGGTTGAGTTACATCTATGACCCTATTGTGCAGTATAGCCACCATCGATAACAACCGCTTGACCAGTGATGGATTTCCCCATATCGCTTGCTAGAAACATTGCATAATCAGCAATTTCTTTTGATTGTAATAATCTTTTTTGTGGGACTAACGGGTAAATTACTTCTTCCAAAACTTTATCTAGTGGAACGTTTCTTGTAGTAGCTAGATCGTTTAATTGATTTCGTACTAATGGTGTGTCCACATACCCGGGGCAAAGAGCATTTACAGTAATACCATGCTCAGCTCCCTCTAAAGCAGCTACTTTTGTTAATCCAATTACCCCGTGCTTAGCGGTGTTATATCCTGCTTTCCCAGCAAATCCAACCAGCCCATTAATAGATGCAACATTAATAATTCGCCCAAATTTTTGCTGTTTCATTATTGGAAAAGCGTGTTTTATTCCTAAAAATGCTCCAGTAACCATAACTTTAAGTAATAGTTCAAATTTTTCTGTTGGAAAGTCTTCTAGTGGTGAAACATGCTGAAATCCTGCATTATTGATTAAAATGTCTAATCTACCATAGTGCTCGTAGGCTTCATTTATAGTTGATTTAATTTCTTCTTCAGAGCTAACGTTACACTTCAATCCGATTACTTCAAAGCCTCTATTTTTCAAAGACAAGGTTTGCTTCTGAACAAGTTCCTCATTCAAGTCTGTAAGGATAACTTTTGCACCTTTCTCAGCAAAGCTCTCGGCAATTTCTAAGCCGATCCCGCTTGCAGCTCCAGTAATAAAGACAACCTTATTTTTGATATTCATATTCGTTTCCCCCTTTCATCAGTTACCAACAGCAATAATCAATTCTGGTTCGGTTGAATTTTGAATATCCTCAACTGTGAATCCATCCATGACTTCAATTAGCATCAAGCCCTTATCTGTCACATCAATAACTGCTCGATCCGTGATAATTCTATTTACAACAGCTTTGCCTGTAAGCGGGAGACTACATTGCTTTAAAATTTTCGGTTCGCCGTTTCGATTGACATGATCCATGATGATAACAACTCTACGGGCGCCATGAACTAAATCCATTGCCCCACCCATCCCTTTAATCATTTTTCCTGGAATCATCCAGTTTGCCAAATCACCATTCTCAGCTACTTCCATTGCCCCTAGTATAGCTAGATCTATATGGCCTCCGCGGATCATCGCAAATGATTCTGCACTACTAAAATACGATGCTCCTTCTATCGTTGTCACCGTTTCTTTTCCTGCATTTATTAAATCTGCATCTACTTTATCTTTAGTTGGATATGGACCAATTCCTAACAAACCATTTTCCGATTGTAGGACCACTTGCTTATTGTCAGAAATAAAATTTGCTACAAGTGTCGGCATTCCGATACCTAAATTAACGAAGAAACCATCTTCAATTTCTTTTTCAGCACGTCGCGCAATTCGTTCACGAGTATTCACTATTTAGCGCCTCCTCCAATATATTAGTTAAAAAAGAATAATCATTTTAAAACTCAGAAAAAATTTAACTATTCATGCGTGTTACGAATAATCAGAGCCAACGAAGAGAACCGCAAGCTTAATTGCCGGATTTGACTTCCCCTTATTCGCTCACTGTTAGTCGTTCAATCCGCTTCTCCTGCTTACCAACAATTAGTCGCTGCACATAAATACTCGGAGTGTGAATTTGGTCGGGTGGTAATTCTCCTATTTCATAAAGCTCTTCCAGTTCTGCAATCGTTACCTTACCGGCTGTTGCAACCATCGGATTAAAATTTTGGGCCGTTTTATTATAAATGAGATTTCCCATCTTATCGCCTTTCATTGCTTTAACCAAACTGAAATCTGCAACAAGAGCTTCTTCTAACAAATATTCTTTACCATTAAATACCTTTTTTTCCTTTCCTTCAGCAATTGGTGTTCCAACTCCAGCTGGTGTATAAAATGCTGGAATACCCGCCCCACCAGCACGGATTTTCTCTGCTAGCGTACCTTGGGGAACTAATTCCACCTCAAGCTCTCCCGATAATACTTGCCGTTCAAACTCTTTATTTTCACCGACATATGATGAAATCATTTTTTTAACTTGCTTGTTTTTTAACAGCAAGCCTAAGCCCCAGTCATCAACACCACAATTATTTGAGATAATAATTAGATCTTTGACCTCACGCTCTAGCAAAGCTTTAATGAGGTTTTCTGGTATTCCACATAGGCCGAATCCTCCTACCATTAGCGTCGCACCATCTTGAACATCCTTAACTGCCTCAACAAAGGAAGTATGAATTAATTTCAACAGCTTCACTCTCCTTATTTATATTTTTAAACAGATTTCATCTAAAACTTATTGAATCACCTAAACCTTTGTGACATTTCTTGAAGGTTATCTAATGCAGGTGAAACACTTTGAATCGATGATGAAATCTCATGGGAATGTCCATGTTCAGAAGTCGCTAGTTCTTTTACTGTAAAGGCGCGACCAGTTTATATGCATTTAACACTTTAACTTTTCAAACCTAATAAATCCTCATTAAAAATTCGGTCATCCATAAACTTTAATCTGTCGGAAATAATCGGTATGAAATCCATTTGTGAAAGAATATCTTTCTCTAGATCGATACCTGGAGCTATTTCAGTTAGGACAAGTCCTTTTTCTTGAATTTCAAAAACCGCTCTTTCAGTAACCAAGAGAACTATTTTCTCAGGGTCCTTCTGTCTTTCATATAATCCGTTATACGTAATTTGTTCGACTTTTTTTATAAATTTTTTAGACTTTCCCTCTTGAAGAATAAGCAACTTTCCATTTTCAACTTTGGTTTTCAAGCCACTGGCGGTAAAAGTGCCACAAAATATAACTTCTTTGGCATTTTGAGATATATCGATAAATCCACCACAACCAGTAACCTTATCACCAAATTTTGATACATTGAAATTCGCTTTTTCATCACATTGTGCCATTCCTAAAAAGGTAATATCTATTCCCCCACCATTATAAAAATCAAACTGATAAGGTTCATCGAGAATAGCGTGAGGAGATAACGCGCTCCCAAAATTTAGCCCCACTAATGGTATACCACCGATTACGCCTGGTTCAACTGTGGCCGTATAGTTTCCAGCTATACCTTCCTCTTTTAAAATTTCAGCAACCCCCTCCGGGATTCCAATACCATAATTAATAACGCTCATGTCCTTTGTCATTTGCATAGCTGCTCTTCTGGCAATGATTTTTCGATCAGTTAATTGGAATTCACTTGGACTGTTCTCATAAATTCGATGATTAGATATAAAGTCTTCGTTAAAAAGCGTGCCCGCTGTTTGCATATGGTTATTTATGTCTTGTACCTCTACAACATAATCAACAAAAATACCCGGAATGACAACATCCTTCGTATTCAGTTTGCCACTTTTCAACTTACGCTCAACTTGAACAATGACTATGCCCCCATTATTTTTTGCCGCCATTGCTGCAGATAGACTTTCTAACGTAAGTGCCTCTTTTGAAAAACCAATATTTCCATCCTCATCAGCTTCAGTTCCGCGTATAAGAGCATAATCAATTTTTTGTGATGGATAAAATAAAAACTCTTTATCATTAATCTCTAGTTTTTGTACTAATGCTTCTGTTGTAATGCTATTGAGTTTGCCCCCTTCATAATCTGGATCTACAAAAGTTCCTAGTCCTACATGGGTTAGAACACCTGGCTTTTTAGCCGCCATTTCCCTAAACATATGGCTAAGTACACCTTGAGGAAAATTATAGGCAATAATTTTATTTGCGACCACAAGCGGACCTAGTTTTTTTGTTAAACCATAGTATCCACCAATCGTTTTCTTAATAAGACCTTCATGGCAAAAGTGATTTAAGCCACGAACATATCCCACATCTCCTATTCCTGAAGCCCACATTAAAGAGAGATTTTTTGGATATCCAGTTTCTAAATAACGTTTTTCGATCTCAATAAAAAGTTCTTCTGTCGCACCTGTCATCATAAAACCACACGTACCAATACTTGCTTCATCAGGTATCATTTTCGCTGCTTCATTTGCAGTAATAAATTCAACTCTACTCAATGCATTCACCTCATCAAAATCATAATATTAAATGAAATTCATTCTATTAAATGGTAAATAATTTAGATCACTAACCCACCACTAACGTCAATAACTGCACCATTGATATAACTTGCTTCATCTGATGCTAAGAATGCGTAGACGTTTGCAATTTCTTCAGCTTTACCTAATCGACGAAGGGGTACTTTCGCTTCCATTGCTTTAATTACTTTTTCAGGCATTTGTGCAATGATCGGTGTGGCAATAAATCCAGGACAAACTGCATTAGAGCGAATACCATCCTTCCCGAGTTCTTTCGCCCATGTCTTGGTCATTCCAATAACACCAAACTTCGTAGCTGCATAGTTGGTTTGACCAAAATTACCATAAATTCCAACGACAGACGAAGCATTTAAGATAACACCAGAGTTTTGTTGTTTCATAATATCTACAATAGCTCTTGTAGTATTATAGGTTCCTTTTAAATTGACATCTATTACCTTGTCAAATTGATCTTCAGTCATTTTGTCTAACTGGGCATCATCAATAATCCCAGCATTATTTACTAAAACATCGATTCGGGCATATTTTTTGATAATTTCAGCAACCATTTCAGTGATTTGTTGTTTATTAGTAATATCCACTTTAAATTTCATGATTTTTCCACCAAATTCTACAATACTAGAAACGGTTTCTTCCATTCCAATTTCATTTAAATCAACAATAATGACTTCGGAACCTTCTTTAGCGAATTTAATTGCTGTTGCTTGCCCAATTCCAGAGCCACCACCAGTAATAATTGATACTTTATCTTTTAACCTCATTTTTTGATCTCCTACTCTTTTATTAATGAATAAATAGATTTTCCATTCTCATTATTTTTTAAAAACTCTACTTCCATCCCAATCTGAATGACTTGGTCCTTAGAATATCCTTCTACCCGAGTAAGGAACCTACTTTGCTCATCTTCAACTACCGCCATAAGATAAGGAACACGTTTAGAATGTTCTACTGAACCAATATGAATGACTGTATATGTATATATTTTAGCTTTTTTAGACAAAATCACTCACTCCTCTTAAAAATATTAACTACACAAGTTGCACCTGTACCACCAATATTATGAGTAAGACCTATTTCTGCTCCCTTGACTTGACGCTCTCCTGCCTGTCCTCTTAACTGAGTGACAGCTTCGTAGATTTGGCTTATTCCAGTCGCTCCTATTGGATGACCTTTCGCTTTCAATCCACCACTAGTGTTAATAGGGATACTACCATTTAATGCTGTTTCACCTTCAAGGATCGCTTGTGCACCTTTTCCTTTTTCAAAGAAACCTAGGTCTTCAGTATTTATAATTTGTGTAATTGTAAAGCAGTCGTGTACTTCAGCAAAGTCAATATCTGTGGGATTGATTCCAGCCATTTTATAAGCCTCTTTTGCCGCATGTACTGTAGCATTAAAAGTAGTAAGGGAAGGTTTTGAGGATAAAGTTAATGTATCACCTGCATGACCAGAGCCGATTACTTCTATCAATGGTTGATCAGTAAGTTTTTTAGCGACTTCGGTTGCTGCAAGAACTACAAATGCTGCTCCATCACTAATTAATGAACAATCATATACTGTGAATGGATCTGCTACAGGAATCCCAGATTTAACTTTTTCTATATTAATTTTTTTATGAAGTTGGGCATCGGGATTTAATATAGCGTTGTCATGATTTTGTACTGCACATGTAGCCATAGCGTCCCGAACATCACCATACTCATACATATAACGATTAGCAATCATCGCAAATATAGAAGGGAAAGTCGTCCCTAAGTTAACTTCTAATTCTGCGTCAGCAGCACCAGCAATTGCCGAAGTAACTGTATTTGTTTCTTGATGAGTCATTTTTTCTACTCCACCAACAATGACAACATCATACAATCCTGCCGCTATTGCAATCAAACCTTGTCTAAATGCTAAACTTCCTGATGCGCATGCTCCTTCAGTACGCAATGTCGGAATCGATCCCAACTCAAGGACCTCTGAAGCCAATGCATTTACGTGACTTTGACCTACTAATTGAGAAGCGTTAAAGTTTCCAATATACAATGCTTCAATTTTCTTTTTATCAATTTTTGAATCCTCTAATGCCTTCGTACCCGCTTCAAAAATAAGGTCTCTTATCGATTTGTCAGGATACTTACCTATTTTCGTTTCACCTATTCCAATAACTGAAACACTACGCATTACTCCACCCCATATCATTTTTTCGAATATCAATATACCTATTTCATTTTAAGCACTCTTAAACTATATCTAAGTCGGTAGTTTGTCTCTTTTCAATACTCCTTTTCAATCAACAGACTGCAGTCTCTTAAAAGTGGTAAAAAAAGCTTCTTTTAATATAGAAGCTTTTAGTTTTATTTGTTCAAAACAGAAGGTAACCATAAAGCTAGTTGAGGAAAAATAGCCACTAAGACTATGACAAAAACAATAATAATTACAAATGGCATTATTCCTTTATAAATGGTTCCCATTTGAATGTCCGGGGGAACAATTCCTTTTACATAAAACAATGAATAACCAAATGGTGGCGTTAAAAATGATGTTTGTAACATCAATGCCATACACGTTACAACCCAGATCATATCAAAGTCATACACTGCCATAAGTGGTAAAAATATTGGAAATACAATCATGACAATACCAATCCAGTCAATAAACATACCAAGTATAAACGTGACTAGCATAAGAAGTATAAATATGCCCCATTTGCCAAAGCCCATAGACTCTACAAAATTTTGAATAGCCTTATCGGCTCCAAGTGCCATAAACATAGATGCAAAAGCTGTCGCTCCAACAAGTATAATCATAACCATTGCAGTTGTTTTTGCAGTATCATATACGGATTCACTGAGCATCTTGAAACTGAATTGACGATATACAAATGTCATGATCAATGCAACAAAAGCACCGACACCAGATGCTTCGGTAGGAGTCGCTACACCGGCAAAGATTGAACCCAAAACAGCAATAACTAATATCATAGGTGGAACTAAATTTACTAGACTCCCTATAATCTTTTGCCTCATTGGCATAGCCGCTGATTCCTCAGCCGATAAAGCCGGGCCATAACTTGGATTTTTCCAGCAAATAAACAATATATAAACACAATAAGCTGAGGCTAATAATAAGCCTGGAACTAACGTTGCTTTAAATAAATCGCCGACAGACACTTGAGACTGTGCTCCCATTACAACCAGCATAATACTCGGCGGAATTAAAATTCCTAATGTTCCTCCAGCCGCAACGACACCTGTTGCAAGCTCTTTGTTATATCCATATTTTAATAAGACAGGAAGACCTATTAGTCCCATTGTAACAACTGATGCCCCAACAACACCTGTCGTTGCCGCAAATACTGTAGATACAATAACAATTGCTAAAGCAATACCACCTCGTAAACCTCCAAGTAAATAACGTAGTGATTCAAATAGTCCATCTGCTATTTTAGACCTTGCTAATAAATTTGCCATCAACGTAAATAAAGGTATGGCTACTAACGCATAATTATTCATGACACCAAAAGTACGACCAATAAAGATGTTTATAATTTGGGGACCAAAGCCCACATAACCAAATATAAATCCGATACCACCTAATGCAAAAGCTAGTGGATGACCTGTTGCTAATGCTACTATAAGAGCGACAAATATAAGTACAATAAATACTTCAGGACTCATAATGCACCCCCTTAATCAAAATATAAACTCGCTTTAATATTTCAGAAATCCCTTGTAATAAAAGCATACCAAACGCAACAGGAATAACTGTCTTTATTGGATAAACTGGTGCTTGAAATAATGATGTTGAAACCTCTTTAATTCCCCATGAATAGGTTGCGTAATCTATGCCAATCCAAAACAAACTGGTAACAAAAGGAAAAAATAAAACAAGGTACGTTATAATATCTAATATCGCTTGTTTTTTTAACGGCAGTTTTTGATACAAAATATCAACTGAAACCATACTCTTTTGTATAAGGGCATACGCTGCAACGATCATAAAATGAAACCCATAAAGCATAGTGATCGTCTCATATGCCCAAATCGTCGGTGAATTTAGGAAACGACGACTGATAACCTCAAAAACAACAACGAATGTTAGAAGAATGACAGACCAAGCACCTATTTTTCCGATAAAGCTGTTTAGTGTATCAATGCTCTTGATAATTGCTCTGATTACTTTCATTCCCATTCTCCTATCTTTGTATTTTTAAATGAATAAAGTGAGTAGGTAAGCTATGCCTACCTACTCCTTCTATCAATCTCAATCTAGCAATGATTTATAATGGGACCCATGACCCCAATCACCTTGAATTTCACGATATCTAGAATACATTTCTAAATAAGAAATTTGACTTTCTAATACCATTGCGAAATCTTCACTTTCTGCAGCAATTTCATCGCGTACTCGTTTTGTCGTTTCTTCAATTCGTGTCATGTCTGAGTCAGGTAATGTAGTAACCGTAATCCCATGGTCATCTATCATAGAATTTGTAGTTACAGCATCGTCATACATTGACTTCGTTGTGTTTTGAAGCATAGCAGTTTCTGCAGCAATAGCGACAATTTCTTTTAAGTCGTCTGGAAGCGAATTCCATGCATCTTTATTAATCATTACACCAAAAACAGTTGCTGTTTGGTGCCAACCTGGAACTGACCAATAATCTGTTACTTCATGAAGTCCCATCATCTCATCAGCCGATGGTGTAGCAAATTCTGCAGCATCAATTACGCCACGTTGTAAACCTTCATAGATCTCAACGGTTGGTATCCCTACTGGGTTTGCACCAAATTCGCTAATAATACGAGATTGCATTAGACCAACAAAACGAATATTCATTCCTTGTAAGTCATCTAACGTATTAATTGGTTTAGTAGACCGAATACCTGATTCCATACCCATAACTGTATGAGGGAAATAAACTGCATTTTGTTGACCGTAAATTTCATTATACATATCTAAACCACCACCATTATACATCCACAATAGATAGTCCATGTTAGTTAAACCAACTACTTGAGAACTTAGCAAGTCAAATGCTGGATTTATGTTTGACCAATACAGAGGTGTATCACTACCCATTTCTACAACTCCATCACGAACTGCTTCAAGTACACCTGTCGCTTCTGTTATCTCACCAACTTGGTGAACGTTAATACTAAGACGACCATTACTCAATTTTTCAACAAGATCAGCAAACCGTTCGTCTTGCCCAATGTGCAGCCCGCCGCCGCCCCAAGGTGCCGCCAATCTCCATTCAAATGTTTCTCCGCTTGAAGCTTGATTTGATGAATCCGAATCTCCACTACTATCATTAGCTGAACAAGCCGCCAATAACATCACAACAAAAACTAATAAAATTGACAATAATTTTTTATAACCCATTCGTATTTGCCCCTTTCAAATCATATTAATAATTCCGGTGTAACCGCTTCCAATAATCGTCCTACATTCTGTTTACGTTCTCGTTCTATACCAACGTCACTAAATCGTCATCGTCGTAATATGGAGTGAACCGTGTCTTTAGTTCAAAGGCCTCGAAATCGACGTCTCAATGTAATAAGGATAATAGTTTGCTTCCTCGACCGAAATGGACCTCTATTCTAGATCCACTTTGATAACTTATATAATTATACATTAAATATACATCTGATTTATGTGGGTTTTTTCGTTCTTTATTCACTAATATCTAGACTGGTTACTAGTGAAAAAAACTCCAGAAACCTTTAACACTATGAAGTCTTACTTATCTTATAGATTTCATAAGTCCTTTATTTTACCCTCCTCCATTAAATTAAATACTTCCATCACAAAACTTTATGATGTATAATTGTATAATATAGATAAGTTTTCACAAACCGAAGTCGAAGACTCGAGTCTTTAAAAATACTATAACTAGAAATTTCTTAATTGTCAAACTATTCTTTTTATTTTTTCGGGAGGTAATAATATGAGTGGGTTAACACCACGGAAACTTAAAGCACTAGAAACAAAAAAAAATATACTTAGTACTGCGCTTAAACTTTTTTCAGAAAAAGGGTATGACAATGTCACAATAGATGATATTGCTACAAAGTCTGGCACATCCAAAGGGGCCTTCTATAATCATTTTCATTCTAAGTACGAAATTTTTCTAGAAAAATTTAAAGAGATTGATGAGTTTTACATTTCCTACTCTAAAGAATTAGAAAAAGAGACCACAGAAGAAGCTAAATTAATAAGCCTTTTCCACGCCCAGTTATCTTATCTAGAAAGCCATCTTGGCAAAGATGTAATTCGTACGATTTACATTAACGGACTTATTCCGAATCACGGAAACTTTTTATCTAACAAGAAAAGACCCTATTATGGAATAGTAAAAAATATTGTTGAGACTGGACAAAAATCTGGCGAATTCCATCAAGATTTTAGTCCTGAAAAAGTAACAGATTTATTAACCAGAACTACTCGTGGCTCGCTTTACGATTGGTGTTCGTATGAAGATTTCGCACTCCGTGAAGAAGGTATGTACTTTCTTTCACTAATTATCAGAGGTTTAAGAAAATCGTAAAGAATTATATTGAAGAATTTTTTTATCAACCTCGATTTCTTCCTCTTCAACTTCTAGTTCTTCATTTTACATTTATTTAACACATCCAGTTTAAATTAAAATAACTGATTTCCCACTCAATAGATAGTGAGATTACACCTTTTCATTTACCAAAAATCATGTAGAGAATTTTTAACTTAATTCACACAAAAAAACCAGTTAAAATCGCGACTGGTTTTTTTATATGCAATTGAGTGAATTTCATAATTACGATAAGTACGCCACACCGCACTATATATAGTGTGGTGTAGCGGGAATCGGTATTATGAAATTCATTGAATTATTTTTTCATTTCTTTATTCGCTAGTTTAATGGCTTTGCATTTATTATATACCGATCGGGGGCAGAGCCAAAAAAACTAAATGGATAACAAGTACTAATAGTTAATACTTCTTCATCAATGGTATAATCTATGACCGTTCGATCATCTGCATCTACTATAAACATTTCTTCTATTTCATACTTAAAAATACCATAGCTCATTTTGACTTCAATAATGTCTCCCACGACTAGATCTCCTAATCGACTAAAAACGGTATCTCGGTGTCCTGATAATAATATTTGTTTTTCTTGAGACGGAAAGGCAGTACCATTATAGTGACCAACCCCTGCCTTTAAGTCTTCTTCACTTGTACCTTTCACAATGGGCCACTCATCTTCTAAGCTTGGTATAGAGACAATCCCAATCACTTCTCCAGCGTTTGGATTGAAGTCACTCACATCCGCTATATCTGCTTTTCCTCTATCTTTATCTTTATCTAGATCTGAGTAAACAATAGCATGTGCAGAACGAAGGGCATCGTTCTTCTTAGCGTTCATATCAAAATATTGATATCCTCCAATACCTAAGAAAAAAAGGCTAGTCAGAATTAATACGATTCCAAACCATTTTACCATTTTTCGCCATTCCTCCTAATACTAAATATTTCAATCAGTTCCTAAATGAAGATAATTATCTTCGTACTGATAATTTTCACTTCCAAATTGCATTAAAATCCTCGTAAAACTTATAAAGTACCTTAATCAGACATCAGTACAGTACACTTCTCTCGGTTCTACTCTTAACTAGTATATTTCCCAAATATCAGTCTAGCAAGCTATTTCCCTCACTTTTTGAAGAGACTTTAAATGAAAAAAGCTTAGAGAAATTGAGTAAATAATTTCTCTAAGCCATTACTACTTGAAACCATTAAGTTTTA
This sequence comes from Bacillaceae bacterium IKA-2, assembly GCA_031761875.1. Taxonomy (GTDB): domain Bacteria; phylum Bacillota; class Bacilli; order Bacillales; family Anaerobacillaceae; genus Anaerobacillus. The sequence continues at coordinate 3,928,732 of CP134492.1, forward strand.
TTGAGTTACTTTCCTTCTTGCTTTAAAGTACACAACAGTACCACCAATTAGTAATAGTAGCGCTCCTAATAATAAGAATGTGTACATATTTGTTGCAGTATTCGGTAACACCTGTCCACTGCCATTGTTACCAGTATCAATGCCGTTCACATTTTGACTTCCAGAACCGGCTCCGTTATTATTTTTTGATTCCGTTGAGTTATTTGAGTTATTTGAGTTATTTCCAGATCCTGGCAACCCCTTCGCCAAGACTCTCAATTCCTGGATCTCGCTCAACAAACTGTTGATCAAAGCTTCAAGTTCTACCGAACGCTCTTCAAGTTGATCATAATTCGCTTTTAAAGCCTCAACTTCCAATTCAAGTAATCGAAGTTGCTCTTGCAGATTGATTAATCCCACATTAGAGTTTTCCAATTCTTGAATTCTATCAGTTAAGTTCTTAATTTCCTCGATTAACTTATCAATCTCTGTTATTGGATCTTCCCCGTCTACTGGATCTTCTCCAACTATTGGATCTTCTCCGTCTACTGGATCTTCCCCATCTATTGGATGGTCTCCGTCCAATATCACTTCTACTAATCTAACATTGTCTATAAAAATATTGTAAGGTGCTGCTACTTCTGGGTCATTTTCTCCTCTACCTAAACCAAACATTAAATGATAGTTTCCATCAGATCCTACTTCAATAAATGCTTCGTATGTTTCCATTGTGTTCCCAACACTGTGTTCGATAATACCTGCATCTGCTCCAACAAGTTCTACATACACTTTGCGGTCACGTTCAGATTGCATGTCAAAAGCAACTTTATACGTTCCGCTTGGTACTGTTACATATTGGAACAGTTGCGTGTGATACCATTCCCATCCTACTTGGGTAATTTGGGCTTTTAACTTTTCATTTTCTACTGAAAAATTAGCTAATCCCGCCCAACCATCATATAAACCTTGGTTATGGATATTCCAGACAAGACGGTTATTTACGTCACCGAATGCCGTAGTCTCTTCAAAAGTTCCATCAATAATTAGATTATCGCCAGTTTCAAGCCATGGTCCATCTCCAACAACTGGAACTACTGGATCTACTGGATCTACTGGATCTACTGGATCTGCTCCGTTACCTGGATCTGAATAATCAGCTGCTATATCTTCATACACTCTAACATATTCCACTTCTACTTGACCTGGGAATACAGTGCTTGCATCTGGTTCTCCGCCATACCATCCACCTACTGCCAAGTTTAAAATCATATAAAACTCTTGATCAAACGGTGCTGGATATGCTCCATTTGTACTGCTCCACTCAGTTTTTGTAGAATATAATTCACCATTTACATACCAACGAATTTCATTAGGCTCCCACTCAACAGTATAGACGTTGAAATCTGTCGTCGACTGACCTGCTGGGAAATGATAATCTTGAGCCGACCATTTGTTTAGTGGCCATTCACCACCATAATGAATCGCAGCGCCCACTTTACTAGTATTCGCTCCCATATTTTCCATAATGTCAATTTCACCTGATGCTGCCCAACCACCATACACATCATCTTGAGGCATCATCCAAAATGCTGGCCAATATCCTTGTCCAGCCGGAAGTTTAATTTTCGCTTCAAACTTTCCGTAGACTTGACTAAATAATCCATCACTCATAATTTTTCCCGATGTATAATCATAGTCACCATGCTCATCACTTGCCGCTTCTTCACGCGCTTCAAGAATGAGTTTTCCATCTTCAACTCGTACATTATTTTCGGAATAATATTGTAACTCATTATTTCCCCAACCATTTACCCATTCTTCTCCACTATAAAAACCGTTTCCTTGATCAATTCTCCATTTCGTTGTGTCCAATTCATTACCTGCGAATTCATCACTCCATACTAACTGCCAATCTTGTGCTGAATCACCAGGATCAACTGGATCAACTGGATCAACTGGATCTGTCGAATCTACAGCTCCAAGGAATATCAAATCATCAAAGTAATACGTCTTTCCAGTCCCTGCATTTCCAAAATCGAAAAATATAGAAGATCTGTCATACGTAGTGTTTAAATTTAATGCTGATGTTCCTGCAACTTGCTTTGAAAAATCTAATTCTAAAGTTTCCCATTCATTTACTTTCGTTGTTACTGTTTCTGTTTCAACTGATTTAGTACCATTATTTTGATCCTCAAGCTTTAGACGTACTTTAATTCCAGCATCAGGTGAATACACTCTGACTGAAAGTTTTTTATTTGTCTCACTAAATGGCACTGTCATAATTGAATTATTTGGTCCTTCTCCAAAGGTTGTGCCCGCCCATATTTCGGCTCCATTACCTTTGAATACCTTAACTACCTTATTTGATGCATCCGTTGGATCGGCTACGATTTGTGAATCATCTGATCCACCAAATCCTTGTAAAACATATGAAACTCCAACTTCATCAAAATTTACTAAAACTACTGATCCTGTAGGTACTGTTGGATCAACTGGGTCAACTGGGTCAACTGGGTCAACTGGGTCAACTGGGTCAACTGGGTCAACTGGGTCAACTGGGTCAACCGGATTAACTGGGTCTCCACCAGTTGTCAAAGTGTAAGGAAGTGAAATCCGTGAAGCCTCATCTGGTGCATTTACCTTCAGCTCACCGTCACTTCCACCAATTACAGTCCAAACTTCAATCATAATCGCTCCATTATCAAACGTGCTATACGGTGCTCCTGTTGGATTTTTTGTTAATCCAATGTTAAAATGCTCATAAGTTTCTGAGGCAGTAATTCCGTCCGTAAACATCCACTCTGTTGCTTCTGTTCGATCCCAAACTCCATTTCCATTAAAGTCATAGGATACTTTTGCTTCCATCCCTAACGCTATGTCTAAGCCATTTAAATATAAATCTGCAATTGTGTGACCAGATCCATTATAAGTACCCGATACACCTTCAATCACATAGGCTACTTTAACATTATCTCCAGATTTAGGTAGCCTTTCTGGCGAAGCAGCTGTTCCACTCTCTAAAGATAATGCCTTTGGTTCTGCTGCACCAATTAGAAATAATGTATCGGCATTCTCATTAGTATCTCCATCCGATGGCCCTGTTGGTCCTACAGCTCCAATGAATTTTAAATCATCAAAGTAATAAGTCTTCCCAGTTCCTTCTTTTCCAAAATCGAAAAATATAGAAGCCATGTTAAAGTTATAGTGTAAATATAGTTGTTCAGTCCCTGGAGCCTGAACGGCAAAATTAAATTCTAAAGTTTCCCATTCATTAGCTTTTGTTGTTACCGCTACTGTTTCAACTGATTTAGTAGTGTCACCCTTTTCCTCAAGCTTAAGCCTTACTTCAATCCCGGCGTCAGGTGAAAAGACTTTGACTGACATTTTTTTATTTGTCTCACTAAATGGCACTACTGGTATTGTATTACCTGGTTCTTCGCCAAAGGTAGTTCCAGCCCATGTTGCAGCTTCATTTCCTTTGACTACTTTAGCTACCGTATTTGATTCATCCGTTGGATCGGCAACAATTGTTCCTTCTGCTCCACCAAAACCTTCTATAAGATATGAAATGTCACTTTCATCAAAATTTACTAAAACTGTTGATTCATCTGTTGGTTCTACCGCATTTACTACCAACACACTGAAGTTTTGAACCATTAATAAGAATATAAGCATAAAACTAAGCCATTTTTTCTGCATAAATAATCTTCCTCCATTTTTTAAATTTATAATCATGTGCAAAGTAAACTGTGCATGATAGATGTCAGTAAAATTCACCCCCTTAAATGAAATTTAATTATTCGAAAGCGCATACAATTAATGTATGGATCAAAGTAGCTTTCGAAAAAATACTTATAAAAAAAGAATTCAGCTTTTTCGGTTGAACTAAAAATTCTTATTTTAATTGCAAAAAATACCAATTTTACCAAACCGCTTTCGGAACATTTTAAAAAAACACCTCTTATAAATTTCCTTTTAATCACCTTATCTCTTATATGGAATACTTACCCAATCAATAAATGAGATTATAGCTTATCCATACGATATAAAATGATAATAATGTAAAAAATATCATAATTTACGCCACTTTTGAGCTATACTTCTAAATTAAATTTAGTTAGTTTCACAAAAAAAACTGTTCAACCAAAGCGCTTTCAATTTCGGAAATAATTATTCGGTAAAATGTCTCTTAAAGAGAAACATTTTGAATCAAGTCTATTAATCTCTTGTATTTTAAGTAAGTTTTTAAAGAAACTAACAACTTTATCCAAAGCGCTTTCGTTGTTAGTATAGACTTATTAGGTGTTTGATGTCAATCATTATTTTTGAATTTTCACTCTTCTTAATAATCCGTTTTTACTTTTGAGCTGATTATTGGAACTTATTTGAATATCTTTTTCTGAAACTTCGTTTAAAAATAAAATTTTCTTTATTATTATTACGCTGCTATTTCATAACTAAAAAAACTCTTATTGCTAATAATCTACTAGCAGTAAGAGTTTTCCTTTTTATCCGTTAAATCAATGCCCTTCTTTCTTCCTACAAGATGATCTTCAACACTCGCGCTGATTACTGAAAATCGAAATTATACTTTTTCCCTTACTATTACCAGTTACTTGAAGAATCATATTTACGTATCATTACCTTTAACGGTGAAATTTAAAATCGACGGGCACGACCTTGTCCTAATCGTAGCGATATCCTTGCCTTTCGATCAAAAATAATATCGCTTAAATCAAAAACAACCGAGTAGCCTAACACGGCTAATCGGTTGATGTTAGTAATATTGGTGGAGACGGTGGGAATCGAACCCACGTCCAAAAATATTGGCACTTAAGCTTCTACGAGTGTAGTCACTAAATTGGCGTTTCGCAAACAAATTTGCCTAGTGACAGGCGTCCTTGATGCTAGTCTGATTAATCTCTTCCTTCGTCCCCAGACGGAGAACAACCGGTGTATCCCACTGAAGTGAGCTCCGTACCCTACCACATGGGCGATGGAGGGGGGAGCAGCTACTTATTACTAGGCAGCTAAAGCGTAATTTTGTTTGCCAGTTATAGGCGTTGGCGTTTTAACGAGGCCGACCCCCTCGACTCGCAACTTAAGCTCAAACTATCCCTGTCGAATCCAGAACGTCCCCAATTAAGAAAAGCATAAACGCCTTGGTCACAAGCGGCAGGCACTGGAAGGCCTTTGACCGAAGCCGCTTTTTGGCTTCCGAAAAGGACTGAAGTGACCGAGCTTGTAGGCGGTGGAGCTAGACATAGAAAAGCATAAACGCCAGGTCACAAAAAGCATAACCATTTTGCTCACAGCTCAATGTCTTGGTTACAAATTTCATTATAACATAAAGATCATTCGACATAAATGGAAATTATTGTTTTTGTTGTTCTCTGAATACTTTTGCGATTTGACGATTGGCATCTTTCTCTTTTAATGACTCACGCTTATCATAATGTTTCTTACCTTTTCCTAAGCCGATGAGCACTTTCGCAAAGTTGTTTTTTAAATAAATCTTTAACGGAACAAGAGTATATCCTGTTTGTTTCGTCGTACCAATCAGCTTACTAATCTCTTTTTTCTTCATTAAAAGTTTTCGTGTTCGTAATGGATCGTGATTGAAACGGTTTCCCTGTTCATATGGGCTAATATGAGCATTCCATAAAAATATCTCACCATTTATAATACGCGCATAAGCATCTCTAATATTAGCTTTACCTGCACGGATCGACTTTATTTCAGTACCGGTAAGAACGATACCTGTTTCAAACGTTTCTTCAATAAAATAATCGTGATTAGCCTTTTTATTTTGTGCAACAACTTTCCCCTCAAGCTTAACCATAAAACAAGCACCTCTCTACAATCATCGTTTCTAAATAATAACATTTTTAGTAACGTAATTCAAGATGCCTGGTTTCGATCGTATGAATGGGATCGCAGGCCTTTGCAAACGAAGCATTGGCCCACTCATCATCTTGGACTACTATTTACTTCTTTTTCCCTCTATTACGCTTACTTTTTGGCGCATTTTCAAAAAACTTTTTCTTTTTACCGGGGGTGCCTGGTTTTGCTTTATCTGCTGGTTTTTTTCCGCCAGAATCTTTTTTAGCACCACTGCGATCTTTACGTTTGCCGCCTCCGACAATTACTTTTGGTTTCGCTTGTGCTGGACGTTCTTTCCTTGGTTTCATGCCGATAATTTCAAAGTCAATCGACGTTTCCTCGACATTGACACTAACTACTTTTATTTCAATTTCGTCACCGATTCGGAAGATATTACCGGTCCGTTCACCGATCATTGCATACTGATTTTCATCATAATGATAATAATCATCTGTTAAATAGCTTACGTGAACGAGCCCTTCAATTGTATTTTCAAGCTCCACGAACAAACCAAAGTTGGTAACGCCAGAAATCATTCCTTCAAACTGCTCACCAATTTTATCTTCCATAAATTGAACTTTTTTCAACGTATCTGTGTCACGTTCCGCTTCAACAGCACGACGTTCCATTTCTGATGAATGAGCAGAAATTACTGCTAATTTCTCTGTCCAATCGGCTAATGTATCCTCATCTATTTTTCCTTCAATTAAATATGTTCGTATTAATCTATGGACAATTAAATCAGGATAACGGCGAATCGGCGATGTGAAATGCGTATAAAAATCTGTTGAAAGTCCAAAATGGCCAACACTTTCAGGATCGTATTTTGCCTGTTTCATCGATCGAAGCATGACTTTACTAATAACTGTTTCTTCTGGTTCACCACGAACTTCTTCAAGTAGCAGTTGTAAAGCTCTTGGGTGCAATGTGGTCGCTGTTCCACGAACAACATAACCAAAGGTTGTAATAAACTCTAGGAATCGAGTTAGTTTTTCAGCATCGGGGTCTTCATGAATTCGATACATAAACGGTACCTTCATCCGATGAAAATGCTCAGCAATCGTTTCATTTGCACAAAGCATAAACTCTTCAATCAACCGTTCCGCTATCGAGCGTTCGCGCAGAACAACATCTGTTGGCTTACCTTCTTCATCGACAATAACTTTCGACTCTTTAAATTCAAAATCAATTGCACCTCGTTCAATTCTTTTTTTACGAAGAATTGCCGCCAAATCAGCCATTTGTTTGAAAAATGGGATCAGAGGTTGATAGCGTTTCAGCACTTCATCGTCTTCTTCATTTATAATTTGGCGAACTTCTGTGTATGTCATTCGCTCAGTTGTACGAATCACACTTGGAAAAATTTCGTGAGCAACCACTTTTCCATCAGGATTAATTTCCATTTCACAAGAAAGTGTTAGTCTGTCTACTTTAGGATTTAACGAGCAAATCCCATTTGACAAACGATGCGGAATCATCGGGATAACACGATCAACTAAATAACAGCTAGTTGCTCGCTCAAACGCTTCTTTATCTATTGGCGAGTCTGCTGTCACATAATAGCTGACATCGGCAATGTGGACACCTAACTTATAGTTACCATTTTCAAGTTTCTCGACATTAACGGCATCATCTAAATCTTTTGCATCAGCCCCGTCAATGGTAACTATTGTTTGCTCACGTAAGTCACGGCGACCTTCAATTTCTGTCGGATCAATTTCCTCTGGAACTCCATTTGCCTGTTCCAAAACTTCCTCTGGAAATTCTTGAGGTAAACCGTGTTTATGAATAATCGAAAGTATATCAACACCAGGATCATTTTTATGACCCAAAATCGTGACTACCTCACCCTCAGCATTCATCCGACCTTCTGGATACTTTGTTATTTTGACAACTACTTTGTGCCCATCGACAGCTCCGATATTAGCATTTTTGGGAATGAAAATATCGTTTGGAATCCGCTTATCATCAGCAATAACAAATCCGTAAAATTTATTTTCGGAATATGTACCTACTACTTGCGATGTTCCTCTTTCAACAATTCGGATAACTTGTCCCTCAGGACGAGAACCTGTCGATTTAGGATGCAGTCTAACTAGAACGACGTCACCATTCATGGCACTGTTCAAGTCAGAACTTGTCACATAAACATCCCGTTCGATCGTCTTATCTTCTGGAATGATGAAAGCGAATCCCTTTGCATTTGCCTGTACCTTCCCACGGATAAGGTCCATTTTCTCCGGCAATCCATAAAGATTACTTCTCGTTCTTACAATAAGGCCATTTTGTTCCATTTCATTTAATACTTTGACAAATTCTTTAAACTCACTAGAATCTGTTATCCCAAATGCTTTCTCTAGCTCTGGAACAGAAAGTGGCTTATACGCCTCATCCCGCATAAATGATAGCATCTGATTTTTTCTCATTTCATGACTCATCTGTTGAACCTCCTTTTTCGGGGTCAGAACCCCAACTATTTAACGCTTTAATATTATGGGGGATAGATCCCCATTTTAATTTTTCAAGAAACTGATAAACATCCTCATGAAGTTGGTCTTTTTCCGGCCCTAACGTAATTACATGGCTGGATTTTTCGTACCATTTTAATTTTTTATGTTCAGCTTCCACTTGATCATGAATAATGTTGGCACTTTCTGTGTTAATCATTTTGTCGTGCCTAGCTTGGACGATAAATGTTGGTGTATAAATCATATCAACATTGTCCCGCACTTCTTGCAACAGGTCTTGTAACGCTTTTAATGTAGCCATTGGTGTTTGCTTAAACTGTTCCATTTCTGCGCTGATTTCTTCATTCGTTTTATTTTCATTTCTTTTATACTCTTCGGCGTACGCAAGCACTCCCTGGTACATAATTTCTTCGCTTTTAAAATGCATCGGTGCACACATAGGAATTATTCCCTTAATGGGTAAAGTGTAACCTAATTTTAATGAAAATACCCCTCCAAGGGATAAGCCGGCCACGGCGATTTCATCATAACCTTTTTCTTTTAAAAAGTTATAACCGCCAAGGACATCTTGCCACCAATCCTTGGGGCCAGTATGAACTAGTTCTTCAGGTGGGACGCCGTGCCCTTTGTAATGGGGAGCGTGGCAAGTATAGCCTTTCTTTTGCAAAAATCTACCTAGCATTCGCACATCTGCAGAATTGCCTGTAAATCCGTGTAAAAGGAGAACAGCCCGATTTCCTGCTGTAAATGTAAATGGTTTTGGTGTTGTTACTTTCATGGTGGATAGCCTCCGTCTTACTTTTTACTTTTTAGGCGCCATTCGCCAACTCTAGCTTGCTTTCAAGAAAATGATTAATGATTTTTAACAATTCTTCGCGCTCATCGCCTAACCAAATATAGTGCTTCGAATTTTTGAAGTAGTAAAGTTGTTTGTCTGCAGAACTAATTGTTTCGTATAAGTATTCTGCCGTTTTTTTCGGTGGGACTAGTCCATCACATTCCCCTTGGATTATAAGTGTTGGTACTTGAACATTTCTTAAAAGCGGTTTCGTTCTATAGACAACTTTTGCAAATTCAATTGTAGCACTTACAGGTGTATCAACTATTTTTTTTCGGTAAAGTTTGTATAACAGATCCTTTTCAAGTTCACCACGCCAACCTTCAATAATCCAACCTTTCATATCTTGAATAATTTGCTTTGGATTCAAATAATAGGCTGATGCACTTAGCAGAACCAGTTTATTGACGGGATATTTGGAAGCAACATACGCCGCTATCATGCCGCCCATTGAAAATCCAATAATATAAACTTTTTCACATCGTAATAGTAGCTCTTGTGTCGCAATCTCAGCAGCATAAAGCCAGTGCTTGAAATTAGCTTTTTTTAACGCTTCCTTACTACCATGCCCAGGTAAAGTCGGTGAATAAACGAGCCAGCCTTTTTTCTTATTCAAAAAATTTGTAAGCGGCTCTATCTCCTTAGCTTCTCCCGTAAAGCCGTGAATACATAAGCAACCGATCATCTTTATCCCGCCTAATATATTTACTTTTTGAACACGAGTGTAAATGGAATGGAAATATTTACTGTAATTCATGTTAACCTACTTATACGCTCATGTCATTTGTTTTGTTTCTTTTTTTTACGTATTGCTATGATATTGACTTGTACACGAGCTTATATTGTGGTAAATTAAAAGTAATGTGAACAGATAGTGGAGGTGTATGTCGTGCAAGCTTTTTTAACAGTATTTTTAGTTGTTGTTTCAATTTTACTTATTGTTACCGTTTTATTACAGTCTGGTCGTAGTGCCGGATTAGCTGGTGCCATCTCAGGTGGAGCTGAACAAATAGTCGGAAAGCAAAAGGCTCGTGGAATAGATGCAGTTCTTCAAAGAGCAACAGTAGTGTTAGCAGTTTTATTCTTTGTACTTACAATTTCAGTTGCTTATTTTGCCTAATACAATAATTATAAATGATAAAAGTAGCATTGGTCGAGGGCGATCTGCTACTTTTTTTGTTTTGAAAAAAAGGCTGATTTTACTGGCTAAAAATAGCCAGCGAAATCAACCTTTACCTGCACATAAAGTGAACTAACTTGTAATCTTAGTTTCTACCTTTCCCTTTATTGCCACCATTGCCTTTTCCGTCATCTTCTTTATCTTTTTTATCTTTTCCATTACCCTTTCCACTATTACCTTTCTTTTCTTCTTCACCTTTAATAATCGTGAATGTAGTTTCAGTAAGGTTACCAGCAAGGTCAAAAACTTCAACTGTAAAGTTATTTTCACCATCTAAAATAGTAACTTCGTATTTAATAGATTGATCAAATGCTCTCATCTTATACGGAGACTTAAACTCTTGATTAAATACTTCATCCCCATCTACTAAAACTCTTATGCTATCAAAGTTATCTTTTACATGTAGAGTAACCGTTGCAACATCTTCCAATGTATGCGTCGGTGCTTCCACTGTTAACACAGCTTTTGTTGAGTCAACAAGAATTTGTCTTGAAAGGAATGCTTCGTTACCAGCTATATCCTTTACATATAAAGGAATGTCATAGACACCATCAGCTTCAACTGTGAATGAAGATTTGAAATTATATCGTTTTGTTTCTTCGTTGTACATCAACTCTACCTCTTGGCCATGGACAGTAAATGTTTTAATAGCAGAAGCATTTACAATGTAACCTTCAATTGGAATTTCTAAACTGTTGTAAATTCCAAGTAAGTTTGGATGAGTGACATACATATTAAGAATTGAAGTATCACCTGCACCCAAGATCTCTGTTGCACCAACGTTTTTCGCGAAGTCGAAAACTTCAACCGTAATCGTTGAGCCGGCTACAAGATCTTCTAATAGTAGTGAATATTCATTTTCTTGATTAGACGGAATTACTTCTTCAAGGATACTTTCCCCATTAACTGATACATCGAAGTGACTAACACCGCTGCCTGTATCTTCCGCAGACCATGTTAATGTACTTGTCGCCGCATCGAAACTTGCCTCCACTGTCGGAGCAATTGTATCGACATAGATAGGGAAGCGGAATGTTTGCCACTCGGCCTCTTCGAAGTCAATTCTTGTTTTTACTTCATAGTAGTATAGACCATCTGCTACTATATTGTTTCTTACTTTTCCATTCCACGCAGCACCACTAATAATTCTGAATTGAGCAGCACTCCCACGATCAAAATAATTTTTTCTAACATTTGTTTCAGAAAAAATTGTCCGCAATCTTTTTCCTTCTGAGTCTAATATATTATATTGGACATCTTTCGCATTCCTTAGGAACGAAAGCACCGGAGTAACCGCTGTCGAACTTGGAGAGAAAGCAAGTCTTTCTTCCGCACCAAGATACCCGCTACCTGGTTTAAATCCTAGGAAAGAGAATTCATTATCAATTAATCCTGTCATACCGTAAAAGCTTTCTTCCTCATACATTGGTTTATCGATAACGGGAGCTTGATCCCACTGACCGTTAAAGCCAACAAACGGTACACTTAATGATGGGTTTACATCTGTAGGATCTACAAATGTTACAAATCCTTCAGCAAAGTAGCCGTTAGGGAAGACGTCTTTCGCTAACCCACCTGGCCATTTTAGTGTTGCATTCGCTAAATTAATATCGAAGGTGACGATAACTTTTTCACCTGCTGCAACTTCTACAGAAGTAACTTCTTGCCCACTAATTTTCGCTACAAATGGAGCATTGGTAAGTTCAACCGCTTCTAATTCATTAGGGAAATAACCAATTTCACCCCACCCTGCTAAATCAGTTTGTAATTTCTTTTCGATGTTATAAATGACTGCCTCATCACTGAAGTTAACCACTTCAAGTTCGAACGTCACATTATCAGTTACTTGACGCAATGCTACTTTCGCTTCGCCATCAACTGGGTTTACAACGTATGCAGGTGTGCTACTTGCTGCATGTAAATCCATTTGTCCAGCTCCTTGACGGCGTGGTGAATAATAGTTACTCCAGCCCTGCGCTCCGCCGACACCTGGATGAGTATTAATACTACCAATATCTTTTTTTGTGACTGCAGTGTTCATCAGTAAGTTTTTCGCGAGTAATGAACGTTCTGCACCATCAAGTCCAAATTCCTTATCAACACGATTAAAAATTAATGCTGCCCCACCAGAAACATGAGGAGCCGCCATTGATGTCCCACTCATTAATCCATACTTATTGTCTTGTAGTGTCGATAGAATATTTCCACCTGGAGCTGTAATTTCTGGTTTGAAATCTAAGTTCGGTGTTAATCCCCATGAAGTGAAATTAGACATTTTTCCCGCATCAGGATTTAAAGCTATCGTTTTTTCACCTTTGAATTCTACTGTCACTGAGTCTTCTTCCGATTCAATAAAAGCTCTTAATTTTTGACCGTCAGTTCTTGCCATAAATAAATGTGGAATGGCAATTTCTGGGTCTGACGCCATGCTGAGATAGCCGGAAGTATTGTTAAAAACAATTGAGGCTACCGCACCATTTGCTTGAGCGTTTAACGTCTTTTCAACAAATGGGTATAGTCCACGTTCAATTAGAGCAACTTTTCCTTCAACATCAATATTATTAAAGTCATCCACTCCACCAAGGCCTGCATAGACAACTTCAAATTCACCAACCAATGTTGTTGGATCAACAGAACCTGAAACCATGTAAGAAAGTAAACCATTTTCTCCACTTAGAGAATTATATTCTAGTGCAGACATTTCAATGTACTGATTTTCACTTGAAGCAACGCCAATCGATTCATAAGAAACCGATGGTGCACCTGTTACACCAATATCAGGGTTACTAGTTTGTGGTAAAGCAAAGCCATTTCCAAAATGTGCTGAGTTACCAGCTGAAATCGCGACAACTACGCCACTTTCTTGCGCACGCTTAACTGCTTGTTGTTCAGGATCATTTGGGCTAACAAAACCTGCAACTGAACCTAAACTCAAGTTCAACACGTCAACCCCTAATTTAATCGCGTCATCTATTGCCTTAACATATATATCCCCGTATGTAGACGGGATTAATGGGTCATTGCCAAAAACTTTTAATGCTAAAAGTTGTGCTTCTGGTGCGACACCTTTAATGCCACCATTTTCTTCATCACCGTTTGCAGCAGCCGTACCCGCGACATGCATACCGTGGTGTGAAGCACCAGGTCCTAAGTCTAGGATTTCTAAACTTTTGTCCATATAGTTATATCCGTATGGAACTTTATCTGTAAACCATTTTCCAGGTAAACCTAAATCATTTAAGTCGGCTTTTTCAACCTTAAATTGTACCTCTTCACTTAAAATCATATCTCTATGTGAAGGATCGATTCCAGTATCAATGATACCAATTACTAGACCTTCACCTTTATAATCAAAATCATCCCACGTTTTTTGAGCATTAACCATTTCTTTACTAAACAACATTTCTGGAGTTTCGTCTGGTCGCTCATACTCGTTTACAACATAAACTGCTTTGACACCTTCAGTGATCTCAATCTCAGCGATATCACCATAAGTAATTTCAGCACTAAAACCGTTTGTAACTACTGTAAAATTTTCAAGAACTTTCACATTTAAACTCTTTCGGGTTAAAGCAGATCTAACTGCACCCTGACTTTTCGTTGCGTCATTATGAAGTTTCTTTTGTAACCCTTTTGGAAGTTGATCAAATTGAACTCCCGCTTTGATTGCTTGTGAAATACCTGGTTCGGCTTTCATTTCTACTAAAACACGAACTCTATCAGATTGTTGATATAGTTTATCAGTTTCCCCTCTATCAACTACAATTACTTCTTCAGTTGAAACACTATTTGTATTAGGCGATTTAGATAATGATTCGGCACTTGCTGTGAAAAGACTTAAATTCGAAAATACGAGTAAGAATGTTAATAAAAGACTAACCATTGGTTTTGATTTCCTCAATTTGTTATTTCCCCTCTCTTTGTCGAATGTTTTTTAAATATTCTGAAAAATGATAATATATATCCTCCTTTCAAATATTTTCATAGGAAAATGCCAAACGAGGACCTTTTTACCAAAACAGCCCAAGCCTTCTCCCTTCTAAATTATAAACACAACAAGGTAATATCTGTCAATATATTCAGATAATTTATAATACAAAGTCATTTATAATTGCATACTGTTTTATGATACTATTTCCTTATCTTTTATCTAAAAAAATGACCAATATTACCTATCTTTAAAATGGGAAAATCAAATAGACTGAGTCTAATGTACGTGAAAAAATCGTTTAATCCAGCCTAAATTCAGCAAATTTCGCATTAATAGCCTTTGTATTTTTAGTTGTTATCAAGGAATAATAATGGCTATAATTTCTATAAATAGTAGTCTCGATAATAGTTTTAATTATAATGTTTATACATTTTAACCTAAAAAATTATTAGATTAGAATAATAATTAAGTCTAGAAATATACTGTTTAGATATTTTAAAGCTCAACTCAGTGTAGAAAAACACAACAGTAAATTGTATTTCCGAAACTTATCCTATTGATATGTATGTAATATGCTTCATATTTATTCAAAAAGTAAAAATAGTAGTTTGCCTTTTTAGGTAAACTGTTCCTTTCATGAAACCTTTAGATGAAAAGATGAATGAATTCTTTAATGTCGAAGGACGACAGCATCTGACTTTTTAAAAAATCATAAGCATTCTTTCCCACAATGCCTTTAAGTTTCCTATTCGGAAAATAACTTAGCTGAAAAGTTTTTTGCTCCTGCAGTTACTCTTCACACAGAAACAGTTACAGTTTTCAAAAATAGGTAATATAGCATAGATGATAATCCTTCCAAAAAAAACAATTAACGAAAAAACCCCCCATTCAAAATGAGGGATTTTCCTGTTAATTTACTTATTCACATCGATATTTTTTTCCATCGATGATGGTAGGCACCATTAGATATTTTTCAGGTTGTAAAATGCTTTCTTACCAGCATATTGACTGACGTAATCTAAACCGTCTTCGATACGAAGTAATTGATTATATTTAGCAACTCGGTCTGAGCGTGATGGAGCGCCTGTTTTGATCTGCCCTGCATTTGTTGCAACGGCAATGTCAGCAATGGTACAATCTTCTGTTTCACCCGAACGGTGTGAGATAACTGCTGTGTAACCAGCGCGCTTTGCCATTTCGATTGCATCAAATGTTTCCGTTAATGTCCCGATTTGGTTTACTTTGATAAGGATTGAATTAGCAATTCCTTTTTCAATTCCTTCTCCAAGCTTTAACGTGTTTGTAACGAATAAATCATCACCAACTAATTGAACCTTATCCCCTAAAGCTTCAGTCATTTTCTTCCAACCATCCCAATCGTTCTCATCAAGACCATCTTCGATTGAAATAATTGGATACTTAGCAACCAATTGACCATAATACTCGATCATTTCTTCAGCGGTTTTTACAACACCTTCGCCTTTCATGTTGTACTTGCCGTCCTCGTACATTTCAGAAGCCGCAACGTCCATAGCTAAGACAACTTCCTCACCTGGCTTATAGCCGGCCTTTTTGATTGCTTCGATAATGATTTGCAGTGCTTCTTCGTTTGAAGCAAGGTTTGGTGCAAATCCACCTTCGTCACCTACTGAAGTACTATAGCCTTTAGCCTTAAGAACTGCTTTTAAGTTATGAAAAATTTCTGCCCCCATCCGAAGAGCATCGGAAAATTTGGCAGCTCCAATTGGCATTATCATAAATTCTTGAATGTCAACGCTGTTATCCGCGTGCTCGCCACCGTTAATGATATTCATCATTGGTGTTGGTAATGTTTTAGCATTGAATCCGCCAAGGTATACATATAAAGGAAGATCAAGTGCATCAGCCGCTGCATGTGCCACAGCCATTGATACACCAAGAATTGCATTAGCGCCTAGCTTGCTTTTGTTTGGTGTTCCGTCAAGATCAATTAATAATTGATCAATTCCAACCTGGTCAAGTGCGTCAAAACCAATAAGCTCTGGTGCCATATCTTCATTTACATGATCAACTGCTTTTAGAACACCTTTACCCATGTAGCGGTTGCCACCGTCACGAAGCTCAACTGCTTCATGTTCGCCGGTTGAAGCACCACTTGGTACCATTGCTCGTCCCATTGCTCCACCTTCAAGATGAACTTCAACTTCAATAGTAGGATTCCCACGTGAATCTAATACCTCGCGTGCATATACGTCAGTAATAATTGTCATTAATAAACACTCCTTATTATAATTTTTGATTAAAGATTAAGAAAATGAAAAAATCCTTATGTTGGTTGGTTGGTTGGTTGGTTGGTTGGTTGGGAAGAACAAAAGCTTTTAACACTTCTGGGTTTGCTATTGTTTTGCCTTTAGCTTTCCTTTCCAACTTTCTACTTTCCACTTTCCACTTTCCACTTTCCAACTTTCTACTTTTTAATTAACGTTTTCCCTGTCATTTCTTCTGGTTGCTTTGCACCTAGAAGATCGAGAACAGTTGGTGATAAGTCAGCCAAAATTCCATCTTGACGAATCGTCGCCTCTCGTTTTGTCACAATCACAGGAACAGGATTTGTCGTGTGCGCTGTCATTGGCATATCATCAAGGGTAGTCACTTCATCTGCATTTCCGTGGTCCGCGGTAATGATCGCGTAACCGCCTTTGGCATGAAGCGCATCAACAACTTCTCCAAGACACTCATCAACAGCTTCAATCGCCTTAATAGTCGGCGCTAACATCCCAGAGTGCCCAACCATATCAGCGTTTGCATAGTTCAAAATAATAACATCATGCTTATCAGCCTTAATTTCCGCTAAAAGTGCAGCAGTTACTTCATAAACACTCATTTCAGGCTTCAAATCATATGTAGCTACCTTTGGTGAAGGAATTAAGACTCTTTCCTCACCCGGAAACTTCTCTTCACGTCCACCGCTAAAAAAGAACGTTACATGAGGATACTTTTCTGTTTCTGCAATACGCAGTTGCTTATATCCTTGTTGGCTCAGTACTTCCCCTAGTGTATTATCAAGATTTGATGGTTTAAAAGCAACAAAACCTTCAACCGATTCACTAAAGTGAGTGAAACAAACGTAATGCAGATCTTTAGGTAGCTTTTCACCACGGTCAAAGCCACGAAAATCTTTATTAGTAAAAACTTGTGACAATTGAATAGCTCGGTCCGGACGGAAGTTAAAGAAAATCACTGCATCATTATCTTTAATCGCTCCAACTGGTAAGCCGTCCTCATTTGTCATCACAGAAGGTAACAAAAATTCGTCATGAATTTTATTTTCATAAGAATCCTCAAGTGCCTCTTGGGCACTCTTATATTTCAGCCCATCACCATAAACCATTGCTCGGTATGATTTTTCAACACGTTCCCAGCGTTGGTCGCGATCCATTGCATAGTAACGTCCGGAAATAGAAGCCAGTTGACCTGTACCTAATTGTTGCATTTTTGCCTCTAGAGCCATGATATATTTTTTTGCGCTTGTTGGTCCAACATCTCTACCATCCAAAAAGCCATGGACATAAACACGTTCAACTTGGTTTTTGTTAGCAAGCTCAAGCAGAGCGTATAAATGTTCAATGTGACTATGAATTCCGCCATCGGAAAGTAGTCCATAGATGTGAAGACTGCTATTTTTTTGATTAGCATGGTTGATGGCATTTAAAAATGTCTGATTTTCAAAAAAATCACCTTCACGGATCGATTTGTTTACGCGAGTTAAGCTTTGATAAACAACACGGCCAGCACCAATATTTAAGTGCCCTACTTCAGAGTTACCCATTTGGCCACTTGGTAAACCTACTGCTTCACTTGACGCTTTTAATTCGGCGTGGGGATATTCGTTCCAAAAACGATCAAAATTTGGTTTGTTTGCAAGTGCAACGGCATTACCTTTTTTTTCATCACGTAACGCAAACCCGTCCAAAATAATTAGCGCCACAGGTTTCTTACTCATTTACTGCCTCCAATAGCTGTAAAAATGAGTGATGATCAAGACTAGCGCCGCCTACAAGTGCACCGTCAATATCACTTTGGCCCAAATATTCGGCAATATTTTCTGGCTTTACACTTCCGCCGTATTGAATCCGAACTGCATTAGCTGCTTCTTTCGAAAACTTGTCAGCAATGACCGTGCGGATGTATGCACAAGTTTCGTTTGCTTCAGCTGCTGAAGACGATTTCCCTGTTCCTATTGCCCAGATTGGCTCATAGGCAACGACAGCTGTTTGAACTTGCTCAGCAGTAAGACCAGCTAAGCCTTTCTCGATTTGAACACCGACAACATCATTTGTTTTTCCAGCTTCACGCGCATCTAGCGTTTCACCACAACAAACGATCGGCACTAAACCATGCTTAAATGCGGCATGAGTTTTTTTGTTAACAGTTTCATCAGTTTCTGCAAACATTTCTCGTCGCTCTGAGTGACCAATAATTACGTAAGTTACATCTAAATCTTTTAAAGCAACAGGGCTAACTTCTCCAGTAAAAGCACCACTTTCTTCAAAGTGCATGTTTTGAGCTCCGACTTTCAAATCTGATCCTGCAGTATTATCAACTAAGCAATCTAAAAATAATGCTGGTGCACAAACGACAGAGTCAATCTTCGCACTTGGAGGCACTAGGCCTTTTACTTCTTGAACAAACGTTTTTGCTTCACTAATCGTCTTATTCATCTTCCAGTTACCCGCAATAATTGGTTTACGCACAAATAACACCCTCTCTGTTGTTTGGTGTCAGATAACACCACTCTTAAATCGGTGTCAGACACCATTTATCTTTTATTTATCGTTTAAAGTTACAACACCTGGAAGTTGTTTGCCTTCCATGAATTCTAATGAAGCTCCACCACCGGTTGAAATGTGATCCATATTTTCAGCTAGACCAAACTTTTCAACTGCTGCTGCTGAGTCGCCACCACCGATAACGGTATAAGTATCTTGGGCATCAGCTAATGCAACTGCAACTGAACGGGTTCCATTTTCAAAGGCTGGATATTCAAATACACCCATTGGTCCATTCCAAATCACCAGCTTTGAATTCAAAATCACATTTCGGTAAGTGTCTACTGTTTTCGGACCAATATCTAGTCCCATCCAATCACTCGGGATCGAATCGATATCAACAACTTGAGTTGTTGCATTTTCAGAAAATTGATCAGCAATGACCACATCTTCTGGCATATAAAAATTAACGCCTTTAGCTTTTGCTTTTTCAATAAAAGTCTTGGCTAGCTCAATTTTATCTTCTTCTAGCAGAGACTTGCCAACTTCATGACCCATTGCCTTTGCAAATGTGTAAGCTAACCCACCACCGATAATTAAATTATCAACTTTTTCAAGTAAGTTATCAATAACATCGATTTTATCTTTCACTTTTGCCCCACCAATAATCGCTGTAAAAGGACGTTCCGGCTCTAATAACGCTTTGCCAAGTACTTCTAGTTCTTTTTCCATCAAAAGTCCGGCAACCGCTGGAATGTGATGGGCGATTCCTTCTGTTGAAGCATGCGCCCGATGAGCAGCGCCAAAGGCATCGTTAACGTAAACATCAGCTAAATTAGCAAAAGTACTGGCTAATTCAGGATCATTTTTTTCCTCACCAGGATAAAACCGTACGTTTTCCAGTAAAATAACCTCACCATTTTGAAGCTCAGCAATAGCTTTCTCAACTTTTTCACCAAAAGCCTCGTCAGTTTTAACGACTGTTTTCCCTAAAATTTCACTAAGGCGTTTGGCCACTGGCCCCAACCGCATGTCTTCAACAACTTGACCATTAGGCCGTCCTAAATGACTAGCTAAAATCACCTTTGCGCCTTGCTCAATTAAAAATTGAATTGTCGGAACAGCAGCGCGAATTCGCGTGTCGTCACTTACTTCGTTCTTACTCATTGGCACGTTGAAATCAACACGACAAAAAACTCGTTTTCCTTTTACATCAATATTACGTACAGACTTTTTATTCATCAGAACCCTCCTCGTATAAGTTTGTGTTCAAAAAGAAAGTTAATCAGCTAGACATAGAAAAGCGCATGGTGCCCGCTTATCGGCGAAAAACACTGGAAGGCCTTTGACAGAAGTCGCTTTTTGACTTCCGAAAAGGACTGAAGTGGTCAAGCCGATGGCACCTGGAGCTAGACACAGAAAAGCGCATGGTGCCCGCTTATCGGCAAGCTTGATTAGCGAACTTTTTGAAGCTCTTATAAAAAATAGTTATTCTCGAAGTTGTGCTTACAAAATATGTAAATGCTTTGATATATTGAAAAGAGGAGCGAGAAACCAAATTCCCTTCTCCTCTACCAACTTACTATTATTCTTCAATTAAAGCAAAAATCCTCTAATTTTTATAATTAAAATTCGTGTTCATAAGGCGGATAATCAGAGCCGAGAAGATCAAGGCGACGAAGCTTCAAGGAGCGGAATTGATCTTTTAATACATGAGCCCCACAGAAGCGAGCCAACGATGAAATTTGACTGCTATGATTATCAGACTTTGGACAACATCTTAAAGTCCTTTTTTACCAATAAACTCAACAAGATCCACACAACGGTGAGAATAACCTGATTCATTATCGTACCAAGAAATTAATTTTACCATATTTCCTTCCATAACCATCGTTGAAAGAGCATCGATAGTCGATGAAGCTGGGTTTCCGTTGTAGTCGCTAGATACAAGTGGCTCTTCGCTAAAGTCTAGAATTCCCTTTAAAGGACCTTCAGACGCTGCTTTAAGAGCACCGTTTACTTCTTCTACGGTTACGTCTTTTTCTAACTCGACAACTAAGTCAACTAAAGAAACGTTAGGAGTTGGGACACGCACGGCTCCACCATTTAATTTCCCTTTTAATTCTGGTAACACTAAGGCAACAGCTTTAGCTGCACCAGTTGTTGTTGGAATAATATTTTCAGCCGCTGCACGAGCACGACGATAATCTTTATGTGGTAAATCAAGAATTTGTTGGTCATTCGTGTAAGAATGAATTGTAGTCATCATACCACGGCGAATTCCAAAATTATCGTTAATAACTTTTGCAAATGGTGCTAAACAGTTTGTTGTACAAGATGCATTTGAAATAACATGGTGACTTGCAGCATCATATTTTTCGTCATTTACACCTAAAACAATTGTAATATCTTCATCTGTTGCCGGAGCGGAAATAATAACTTTCTTCGCGCCTGCTTCTAAATGCTTGGCTGCATCTTCACGTTTTGTGAAACGTCCAGTACATTCAATTACTACTTCTACCCCTAAGTTGCCCCAAGGTATTTGTGCCGGATCGCGTTCTGCAAGTACTTTTATTTCTTTACCATTTACAACTAAAGTTTCGCCTTCTACTTCGACATTTGCATCGATAGTTCCGTGCACTGTGTCATATTTCAAAAGATGTGCAAGCATTTTTGCATCTGTTAAATCATTTACCGCTACCACTTCTACATTCGGGTTATTTAACGCCGCCCGAAAAATCACTCGCCCAATACGTCCAAAACCATTAATTCCTACTTTAACTGTCATAATAAAATTCCTCCTTAGATTTGAGCTGAAACTATATATAAAGGGTACACCCCTTAAATAACACTATAATGTAAATATGGAAAAAAAATCAATAAATTAAATTACTGCTTTCTTTTGTTAACTACATTAAACAACTACTTTAGTGTTTATCAATTAATTTTTTTTATGTGTGTAATTGTAATAATGCTTTCGCTGCGCCTTCATCAGTTACTAAAATATTACTTGTTTTTTGTTTCATATAGGCTGAAATTGCTTGGGCTTTCGAAGTACCTCCAGCGACTGCAACAACAGATTTTTTATTAAAAACTTCTTCTAGTTTTAATCCAATCGTCAATACCTTGTGGATAATATCCCCTTTTTGGTTAAAATAATAACCAAAGGCTTCGGCAACCGCTTTTTTTTCGGCTAAGTATTCTAAAACTTCATCAGATGAGCTTCTTCGTTGGGCCATCGTTTCCGCTTCTCCAATCCCATGAACAACTAAGTTTGAGGAGCGGATAAGCTCGATAATTTCTTTGATTTTCGGCTCGTTCATTAATGATTTATACGAGTCTTGACTTAACTGGTCGGGCACATGGAGTAACCGATAATGGCCCAATGCCTTTCTAGCCATCGTTGCACAGATCGTATTAGCCTGATTTTCAACTTGTTCTCCTAAACCACCGCGGGCGGGCACAAATAACGTTTCTTTCATTTCTTCTTCTGGTGTCATCATTTCTGCAACAGCCGCAACCGTTGCCCCACCTGTTAAAACGACTATTTTTTGTTGTTCTGCCCGAAGATGTTTTTTCATTAGTTGAACGGTAGCCCGGCCGATCTCTTTCTTTACCCATGAATCTAGGTCGCTATCACCTGGAACAATAATCACTTCGGAAAGGTTTAAAGCTTGCTTAAGCTGCTCCTCAACTTTTTTTAAATCAAACACTTCTTTCATAATTTCTTCAAGTTCAGATAAAACATTGGTCCCTTCTGACGTTAGAGTCATTCCAGAACTTGCCATATCAAGTAAGCCATGATCTTTTAATTCAGTCACTTCACCGCGCAGCACACGTTCCGACATTCCTAAGCTTGTTGCCAAACTTCGCCTCCCAATCGGTTGCACCAAATTAATGAACCTTAATATTCGGTACCGCAAAGACATAAGTTCCAAAAGGTTGGGCACTAATTTCTTTTGAATATCTAGTAATTCTCTCATATTAGATCCCCTTATTTTTGTATTACTTCCATAATAAAGGGACTTTATAAGTCCCCCATAGACACATTATGTCCCATGAAGGTTTAAAAAAAACAGAAAAAATTTAACAGTTATGTACCGTTTGCCAATTTTTTCTTTTACTAGACCATTATAACAAGTTTTCATTGATATTTCAAGGGTAGTTTATTAAATTTCATCAAAAACTCAGGATCATCAAAATTAAGGGCGCTTAACATTGATAGGAAACCGCCTCTTTATCGTTAGTCTCCAACATACTCGTAGCTACCGAGGTGCTTGCGCTTTTCCTAGTCTAGCTCCGGCACCTAGCTTCTCGAATGTTTCAACTAACCATGCAGAGGCAACAACCGCCTCTTTATCGTTAGTCTCCAACATACTCGTAGCTACCGAGGTGCTTGCGCTTTTCCTAGAAAGGTGCGGATTTTTTCTTCAGATAAAATGCCATAATCAACTTCTATGCCGTCTACTTCGACGACCGGTATCATAATCTGGTATTTTTCTAATAACTCATCATCTTTATAAATGTCGATAGACTCAATTGTAAAGGGGATATCTTTGTTAATTTCTGCTAATACTAGCAGCCCTTTGTCACAAAGCGGGCAATTTTCTTTTGTATAAAATGTAATTTTCATAGTTCCTCCATTACTACCTTCGGAAAATTTGGACTACCTTACCTTAATAAACCTCTCACTACTTAAATGTTCCGTTTTACCGAGGTAATTCTCAACTTCATTTCGTTAAAATCGTTTTCTTTTTGATGATGAAGGGATGTTCAGTTGATCACGATATTTAGCCACTGTTCGTCTTGAAACCTCAATGGAATCCTCATCTTTAAGCATTGCGACAATTTTTTGGTCAGATAACGGTTTTTGCTTATTTTCTTGATCAACGAGTTTTTTGATAAGTTCTTTTACAGAAAGAGAAGAAGCATTTGTACCACCCTCACCTTTAATACCTGAATTAAAGAAGTATTTTAACTCAAACAAACCTTTAGGGGTTTGCACGTATTTCTGCGTAGTGACTCGACTGACTGTTGACTCATGTACTTCTATATCCGCAGCAATTTCTTTTAAAGTTAACGGATTTAAAAATTCATATCCATATTTAAAGAAATCTTCTTGAAACTTCGCAATTGCCTTTGTTACTTTTAAAAGTGTTTGCTGACGTTGTTCAATACTTTTAAGCAACCAAAAAATTTGTTGGTGCTTTTGTTCTAAATACTTTACCGACGTTTCATCACTAGCTTTTGTAAGAAATAAGCGATAGTCTTCACTTACTGATAGTTTCGGTAAAAGCTTATCATTATTTGAAATATAAAGTTCTCCGTCGACAATTTCAATAAATGCATCAGGACTAATGTATGTTAATGGATCATTATTATAGATCGAACCTGGTTTCGGCTGCAATGTTTGAATACAATCCCAAACTCCTTGAATTTCTTCTAGTGTAAGCGAAAGCTGCTTCGCTATTTCCTTCCACTTTTTATTAGCCAACATATCTAAAAATTGCTCAACAACGGTTTCTGCAGCTAAATTTCTAATCTCAAATTTCTTTAATTGCAGCAGTAAGCATTCTGAAAGTGACCTCGCACCGACTCCAACCGGATCTAATGATTGGACAATTTCCAAGTTAGCAAGCACTTCACTTACTGAAACGGAAAAATTAGTTGCTATTTCTTCTAGGTCTATTGATAGATAACCATTTTCATCTAAGGAAAAAATCAAGTACTTAACTATTTTTTTCTCTGTTTCAGTTAAGGAATGAAATCCAATTTGGTTAAGCAAATGATCTTGAAGGCTTAGCTCATTCTTGCTTACAAAGTCAAGTGGTGAAATATTATCTCCTTCATACACTTTTGTTTCATCACTTTTTTCATAATCGAAAGTCGCCGTTTTTAAATGAATTTCATCTTGCGGTCTCTCTATCTCAAGAAGCGGATTTTCTAATTGTTGCTCTTCAAGATAAGACAATAATTCATGAGTTGAATACTGTAAAATGGAGATCGCTTGACGTAACTCATTAGTCATAATAAGTTTCATCGATTGTTGTTGATACAAACCAAAATCTATACTCATCACGATTCCCCCTCTAAAAGCTATCATACTATAATTCACAATTTTTCGTGAACTATTTTTACCTGGTCGTTGGTAAGCGGTTACATTTACTTATATTCAAACCTTCCTGTCTTCATGCAATGACAAGTTTATCAGAAAAAATTCAGACAACAATTAAATAAGTAGCCGTTCAACTCGAATGGCTACTTCGTTGGTAACATATCAAGATCTCGATATGTTTTACAATTCTATTTTCTCATATTACCTGATAATCATCTATGCTCTTATTATGGAACTGATGGTAAGTTTTATTTTTTAATTTGGTTAGCTATTGAATAAATTTCATAATACCATTATATTAGCCACATCAAGCTACTAAGTTGAAAACGTTTTAATTAAACTATATGCAGTATCCTAGTGGCGTTGAAACTGCATTATCAAATTCATTCTATTGACTAATTTCTTAATATTTTATTTGCATGAAAAGATGCTTTTTTAAATAACTTACTTTTTTCAATTGGATCCTTAGACTCTTCATATAATGAATAATTACGTTTCATTAATAGTTTGTGCCACGTATGTTTAATAAAATTAAAAATATTCTCCACTAATAAAACTCCTTCAATGACACCTAAGCTTTTCTCTGTCTCTTTTTCATGAGTGATAATATACCCATACGCTGATCTAAATATGTTTATATTACATTATACAACAAAATTCTACAAAATAATTGAGAATAAGTTTCTATTTAAACTTAGTATATTTGACCTATTTCCCGAATTATAGCTTCCTTTACTGTTTCATCAAAGCGCCTTTGTATGTAAAGCCGGGGCCAGACCCGACCTGATTTCCCGATGTATTAGCAAAGTTAGGACAAGTTCTTTTTTTCGCTTCTCTTTTGGTTTTTTTCATTGATTTGACTTGGTTTAAATTGTATAGTTTCGGTTAAGATGAATATGTATTATCATCAAAGAAATTTTTTTGCAGGATTTAAGGAGTAAAATAGAGAATAAATACGTATCAGTTCAAAATTTTTGACCTTCACTGACCTTTAGATTATGATATACATACAGTCTGTTTCTTACTATGATAATTTTATCAGAATCTTTTAGTAAGAAAGACGACAGTATATTGCAAGTAAGGTGCGCGCCTATGGTTGGCGCTAAGCTAAGTTTTTTTATACATAAGTGCTAAGACAACCAATTAAACTTAGCGACGATTTTATCAACGAAATTTAAGGAGGAATTTATTATGCATTTAATCCCAACAGTTATTGAACAAACAAACCGTGGTGAACGCGCGTATGACATTTATTCGCGGCTTTTAAAAGATCGGATCATTATGCTTGGTAGCGCTATTGATGACAATGTCTCTAACTCACTCGTTGCACAATTATTATTTTTAGCAGCTGAAGATCCAGATAAAGATATTTCAATCTATATCAACAGCCCTGGTGGCTCGATTACATCTGGTATGGCTATTTACGATACGATGCAATTTATTAAACCACAAGTTTCAACTATTTGTGTTGGTATGGCTGCTTCGATGGGCGCATTTTTACTTGCCGCTGGTGAAAAAGGGAAGCGTTTTGCCTTACCTAACAGTGAGGTTATGATCCATCAACCACTAGGTGGAACACAAGGTCAAGCTTCAGACATTGAAATTCATGCAAAACGTATTATTCAGATGCGTGAAAAATTAAATGAAATTTTATCAGAACGTACCGGTCAACCAATCGAAGTCATTCAACGCGACACAGACCGAGATAACTTCATGACATCAGAAAGAGCCAAAGAATACGGTATTATTGACGAAATACTTACAAAAAAGATTTAAAACTTGGCTCAGCTTAGCCTTTTGGCGCCAGCTGAGCCTTAGTTCTGTTTAGAAAAAAGCTAGGTCGATGTAAAATTCGACCTAGCTTTTTTAATAAATATTAAATTGTAGATTTCACTTATTCTTCTTTTTCTACAAATGAAATCAGGGAGTTCAATGCTTGTGTTTCATCATTTCCATCAACAATAATTTTTATTTCTTTTCCGGAAGCCACCGCTAAGCTCATTATTCCCATAATACTTTTAGCATTTACTTTCTTGCCATCTTTCTCAATAAAAATATCTGAACTAAATTTGTTCGCTTCTTGTACAAATAATGCAGCAGGGCGAGCTTGTAATCCTGTCTTTCGTATAACTACAACATCTTTTTCTACCATTCTCTTCTCCTCCTATCATTCATTCATGATTAACCAGATTAAAACCCATGTAAAAATTTATCTATTTTTTAGAAAAGGAGAAGTGCCTAGTTCACCTTTTTAAACACTGACAAACACATCTAAAACTTACTTTTACTTTCACCAGCACGAAGTTTAGTTGCAAAGTCATCAATTTTACGAAGGCGATGATTGATGCCTGACTTACTAACCTTGCCTGTCAAAATCATTTCTCCTAATTCTTTCAAAGTTACCTCTTGATGTTCCACCCTTAGCTCAGCTACTTCTCTTAATTTTTGAGGTAATATTTTAAGACCTACTTCTTTTTGGATAAAGCGAATATTCTCTACTTGGCGCATTGCCGCCCCAACTGTTTTGTTTAAGTTAGCAGTTTCACAATTAACAAGCCGGTTAACTGAATTCCTCATATCTTTCATAATTCTTACATCCTCAAAAAAAAGTAGCGCTTGATGAGCTCCAATTATATTCAGAAATTCGGTAATTTTTTCGCCTTCTTTTATATAGATAATAAATCCTTTTTTCCGTTCTAAAATCTTTGCATTTAAACCAAACGTATTGATGAGCTCGCACATTGAAGCATTATGCTCTTCGTATAAGGAAAAAATTTCTAAATGATAGCTTGATGCATCAGGGTGGTTGACTGATCCACCCGATAGAAAAGCCCCTCGCAGGTAGGCACGCTTACAACAGCTATTTTTTTTTATTTCATCTGAGATGACTCTTATAAATTTATATCCTGCTTCCATAATACCTAAGTTTGCTAATAGTTGCTGTGCTTCTTGTGAAATCCTCACAATATAGACATTATTTTTCTTTAATCTCATTTTTTTTCGGACCAGAAGTTCGATATGAGTAGGGTATGTTTTTTTTATTAATGTATATATCCTTCTTGCAATTGCTGCATTTTCAGTAGAAATATCTAATACTAAATGTTTATTACTATACGATAAACTACCATTCATCCGGATCAGGGCAGCTAATTCAGCCTTCGCACAGCATCCCTCTGTCTCTAATTGTGTTAGCTCTTTTTTAGCCATTGCAGCGAAAGATGACAAAGCTATCTCCCCTTCATAGTAATGATAATAATAATTGTGATACTTTAATTGCGTCGTGCCGTAAATAGTCATCGTGATAAATTAATAATTGATCTTCAACAATTTTAAATGGCAGCTTTTGAAGTTCGCTTTTATCAAAAACAACAGCTTTTGCTCCCTCTTTTGCATACTTATCTAAATATTGTTTATCTATTTCCTGATTATTAACAATAATTGTTTCAATAATTTCTGTTCCAACATGTGCTATTAGTGCGCCAACGTGCTGACTAGCTGTATAATCATCGGTTTCACCTGGTTGAGTCATGACGTTACAGATATAAGCTTTTTTAGCTGACGCTTGGATTACTGCGTCGGCAATACCAGGAACTAGTAAATTGGGCAGCACACTCGTGTAAAGACTTCCAGGACCGATAACAATTAAATCGGCGTTGGCAATTGCCTCTAAAGTTTCAGGTAAAGGATCTACTTTTTCAGGTGTCAAAAATACTCTCTTAATCTGTTTTTTGGCTTTCGGAATCGCTGATTCGCCTACAACAATTGTTCCATCGCTCATTTCAGCTTTTAAGACAATACTTTGATTGGCAGCAGGAAGGACTTTGCCGCGAACATTCAAAACACGACTTAATTCATGAATTCCTTTTGCAAAATCACCGGTAATTGATGTCATCCCTGCTAATAATAAATTACCTAATGAATGACCTGATAAACCATCACCATTTTCAAAACGATGTTGAAAAAGCTGTTCAACGAGAGGTTCTACTTC
The DNA here is from genome assembly GCA_031761875.1 of Bacillaceae bacterium IKA-2. Taxonomy (GTDB): domain Bacteria; phylum Bacillota; class Bacilli; order Bacillales; family Anaerobacillaceae; genus Anaerobacillus. Next base: position 3,957,862 of record CP134492.1, read on the forward strand.
TGAAAGGGCGACAAGGACGTTTCGAATATCCCCCGGTGGAGGAATATCCAATTCTTTACGAAGTCGTCCAGAGCTACCTCCATCATCAGCAACGGTTACAATGGCAGTAATCTCGACGGGAAATGTTTTTAGTCCCCGTAAAATTGCTGATAAACCTGTTCCGCCACCGATAACGACAATATTGATTTTTTTCACTTATGTTCCAGCCGTTTTTTGATGTCTCGATGCGTGATAAAAGTTTTGTAGTCGTCTGAATATTTTTTCCCGAAATATTCAGCAAGGGTCACAGATCGGTGCTGTCCACCAGTACAGCCGATCGCGATCACAACCTGACTTTTCCCTTCACGTTTGTAGTGAGGTAAAATAAAGGTCAACAGACTATCTAACTTTTCTAAAAATTGCTGCGTTTCCGTCCATTTCAAGACGTAGGTCGAAACTTCTTCATCTAAACCTGTTTTTGATCTCATATGGTCAATATAATGCGGGTTCGGTAAAAAACGAACATCAAAAACAAGATCTGCATCAATAGGGATACCATATTTAAACCCAAACGACATTAAATTTACAGAAAATGAATGCTGCTCAGCGAGTGAGAAGCGCTCAATAATTTTATTACGAAGCTCAATTGGCTTTAATTCTGTTGTATCAATAATTTGTTGCGCCTGACCTTTTAATTCCTCTAACATTTCTCTTTCTAGTTGAATTCCTTCTAAAGGAAGTCCTTTTGGAGCTAACGGATGTGAACGACGTGTTTCTTTATAGCGTTGTACCAATTTACTATCTTTTGCATCTAAAAAGATTACTTGTGCATTTACATCAGCAGCTGCTCCTAAGTAATCCATTGATTCAAACAGATGGTCAAAAAACTCGCGACCGCGTAAATCAATGACAAGAGCGACTTTATTCATTTTACCGCCAGAACCCTCAATAAGATCAATAAATTTAGGAATTAATGCTGGGGGTAAATTATCAACACAGAAGAAGCCTAAATCCTCCAAACTTTGCACAGCAACTGTTTTTCCTGCACCGGACATTCCTGTAATAATGACAACTTGCATATCTTTACTAGATAACATTATTGCTTCCCCTTTCGCTCTTGAATCTAAAAGTTATCCTCTTGAAATACTGTTTCTTGTAGAAGCCTAATGGCGCAAAATCTGCTTGATGAAATCCAATCAAATAAATAGCCATTCTACAATTTATGCATCTGCTTCTAGTTTATATGATAAAAGCTCGAAATCTTTTGTGTAGTGAAATGTTCCGTATAAGATTTCGCTCGAAGTAAGGATGTGATTGAATATAAATACATCCCCAGGAGCCATTGGTAAGTTTTTCACATCATTGAGTTGTTGCCATTGTAACTGACCTTCTGGCGATTTTGCTAACATTTCCCCTTCAGTTTCTGTGGCTAGAAACGTAAACATCATCCATTCATCTATGATTTCTTTACCATCTTTAATGATAATCGTAAAAATCCCTTTTATTTTAGGGTTTTGAATCTGCAGTCCCGTCTCTTCGCGAAATTCCCTTGTAACAGCATCTTTAATAGATTCGCCACTTTCCATTTTTCCACCTGGGGCAACCCACCATCCTCTTGACGGCTTTTGTAACAATAATACTCGCCCGTTTTGATTTACAATACAAGTTGTAATTCTTTGCAAAGTCTCCACCTCTGTACTAGTCATTTCTTCTAAAAAAAAGAAACACATCTATATTATAGTATACTATAATTTTTATACTGTAACATTCTTTAATAGTCAAACTAAACATGATCTAAAGTTATTGATGTATTATTATAATACAATATTTTTCTTTGAGCTAGTTTTTAAACCGTTTCAGCCTTAATTTAGACACCTTCAGACACTTTTAGACAAAAAAAGAGCACGAATAACGTTCATCCATGCTCCTAAAAGTATATAAAAAAGGGGGTCAATTACTTAACCTTATAATACACTTATTATATTTCAAAACTGTTACAAGAGGGTTAAGAAGTCGTAACGTTTTATTAAGAGCGTGTGATTGTGACAGATCAATGAAAAAATGAAAAGCAGACAATAAAAGCGCAAGGCGCCCGCCTATCGGCGAAAACCGGTGGAAGGCCTTTGACAGAAGTCGCTTTTTGACTTCCGAAAAGGACTGAAGCGGTCAAGCCGATGGCGCCCCAAGCTAGACAATAAAAAGAACGCCTATGTTAGGCGTTCTCCCTCTAAAGATTTGTTCAGTTCTTCCTCAAGTTCCTCAACATAGTGTTGAGCCGAACGGGCAGCAATACTGCCATCACCAGTTGCCGTAACAATTTGACGTAACGTTTTTTCACGAATATCACCGGCTGCAAAAATACCAGGCAATTTTGTCTCCATTTCTTCGTTCGTTTCGATATAGCCTTCTGCATTTAATATTCCTAAATTTATAACAGCGTCATTTAATGGTTCCATGCCAACGTAAATAAATACACCATCTGTTTTTAAATCTTTTTCAATTCCGTCTTTAATGCCCTTAACAGTAACGCTAGCTACTTTTTTGTCTCCATTAATTTCCGTTACAACATGATTCCATAAAAATTCAACTTTTTCACTGATGAATGCTCGGTCTTGAAGAATTTTTTGTGCGCGTAGCTCATCACGACGATGAATAACCGTTACCTTTGATGCGAATCGGGTTAAATATACTGCCTCTTCAACCGCTGAATCACCACCGCCAACAACAACAAGCTCTTTTCCTTTAAAGAAAGCACCATCACAAATCGCACAATAAGATACGCCACGGCCACCTAAAGCACTTTCACCGGGTACACCAAGTTTTTTATATTTTGCTCCTGTCGTGACAATAACAGATCTTGCTTTAAACTCTTTGCTGCCAGTAACAAGTGTTTTGTACTCTTTACCATCTTTTATTTCTTTAATATCTCCGTATGCATACTCAGCACCAAATTTTTTCGCGTGATCATACATTTTTGTTGATAAGTCAGGTCCTAGGATACTTTCGTAGCCTGGATAGTTTTCAACATCTTCCGTATTTGCCATTTGTCCACCTGGAACACCTCGTTCAACCATTAATGTTGATAGATTAGCACGAGAAGTATAAAGTGCTGCCGTCAACCCAGCAGGGCCTGCTCCTGCTATAATTACATCATAAATTTTTTCTTCACTCATTTTTATTACCTCCATTTGCATCTCTATACCCCTTTGGGTATCTTTGCCTCACTTACTATATTAAATAATTTAGCATGATTAGTCCAGTAATCTGCTCATTAATTCATAAAATAGTTTTTTTGCGATAAGTTCGTGTTCAAAAAGAAGTAAAATCAGAGTTCACGAAGAAACTGGACAAGCTCAACCAACTTTCAGGACTGAATTTTTTTGAACCGCTTCTATAAGTTTGCTCTACACCGATTGATACATACCACTAAAATCATAGGATGGCTGTGTCAATTTTCCTTCTTGAAAGAAATTCAAATTTGTAATTGCATCAGCATTACCAACTATCGCTAATTTTTCCCAAAGCTTAGTTGCTTTTTCGATTCGTCCAGTATAAAAAGACGCTACCGCTAAGTGGTAAATAAAATTCCCTGTTTCATTAAAGCCTTTTCTCTGCAGACGACCGAGCTCATTGTAAGCAAGTTCATGCTCACCTACTTTTCCAAAGCAGACGGCTACTTGATAACAATGCTCATAATCGATACTCCAAACATTACTGAGCGTCTTTACAAGATTATCTACCTGTTTTGTTTCACCTATTTCAAAGAGATAAATCATTAAGTGAGAGCGCGCCGTAATACTATCTTCTTTTTTCAACATGTTTTCAAGAGTACTAATCGCTACGGCGATATTTCCAGCTCCGTAATAAGCTTCTGCTAAACGGATATGAGCCATCCAATATGTTGGTTCTTCTTTAATAAGATCTGAAAAATAGGTAATTGCTGTATCAAAATTTTGTTTTTCTAACTCATGCGATGCTAGCTCGTAACGAATTAGAAAACTTTCCGCTTCAGCAAAAAGCTCATCGTCCTCTTGTAATATCTCAAGTAACTCTTCTACTTCCTCTAAAAACTCTCCATCTGGTTCTTTTTCAATATAGAAAAGCGCTTCTTTTCTCGCATGCTCAAAAAGCCCTAAATTTAAATAATTTGCCGCTAAAAAAAAGTAACTCTCAGTCATCTCTTCGTCTAAATCAAGTTCTACTATTTTTTTTAAACAATCATTTGAACGATAATAGTCTCCTTGATCGGTTAGAATCACTGCAAATTGGGCTAAAAATGCTAGCTCCGTCGGATCTAACTGAACTGCACGGTCAAGGTATCGTGTTGCTTTTTGGATATTTTTTGCTCGATAAGCTTCAATTCCTTTTTCGTAGAAATAAGTTCCATCTTGAAAGTGAGGAATAATCATTCCCATTGGTTTCATGTGATCATTATGTTTACCCATTTCTACCTCCATTTCAACAAATCTTTCCCCGTCAAAGTATATCACCTTTTCAGGTGTCTGACACCTGAAAAACTCGAAAAACACAAAAAACATAAAAAGTCCACTGATAACCATTTGTGAATAGTTCACAAATGTAAAATAGGACAACTTATACACTTGGTGTCAGACACCATTAAAATATGCCATCATAAACACCCACAAACCGCTAAAAGTCAATACCTAGCGATTTGTGAATTATTCACATGGTGTCAGACACCAATAAAGCACCAAAAAAGTTTAGAGCATCAATGCTCTAAACTTTAAAGGTTTGTTATTTTCCGTGTCGTTCTTTTAACGTTGCAAGCACCACGTCTAGAGGTAGCTTTTGCTCGCGCATGACGACAAGGAGATGGAAGATCAGGTCAGCGATTTCCCACTTTAACTCTTCTGGATCTCTGTTTTTAGCGGCAATAATAACTTCGCCCGCTTCTTCACCAATTTTTTTGAGCATTTTATCAATGCCTTTATCGAACAAATAGGTTGTATACGCACCTTCTGGCATTTCAGCTTCGCGACTGGCGATAACTTCCTCGAGCACACTCAAAATTGCAAAACGATCTTCACTAGTAACAAGCTCTTTTCCTAATAAAGAATCACTAAAGCAGCTGTAATTTCCTTTGTGGCAAGCTGGGCCTGCTGGTTCAACTAGAACGACAAGCGCATCCTGGTCACAATCAAACCGAATATCGACAACTTTTTGAGTGTTTCCAGAGGTTGCCCCTTTATGCCAAAGTTCTTGACGAGAACGGCTATAAAACCATGTTTCCTTCGTCTCGATTGTTTTTTGGAGAGATTCTTCATTCATATAAGCGACCGTCAATATATCTTTACTAGTCGCATCTTGAACGACTACCGGAATTAAACCTTTTTCATCATACTTAATCGTAAATTCCATTAGCGAACTTCAACCCCTTTTGTTTTCAAAAATTGCTTTACTTCTGCCACCGACGTTTCTTTATAATGAAAAATTGAGGCTGCCAACGCTGCATCGGCATTAGCTTCTTTGAAAACAGGCTCAAAGCATTCCTTGGAACCGGCACCACCAGAGGCGATTACCGGAACAGATACGGCGTCACCGACCGCCTTCGTCAATGCTAAGTCAAAACCTTTTTTCTCACCATCTTGGTCCATGCTCGTTAAGAGGATCTCACCAGCACCACGCTTGACCGCTTCGGTTACCCAAGCGATCACTTCCCAGTCTGTCGGCTTTCTGCCACCATGAGTATAGACACGCCAAGAACCAAGCTCTTGATCAAATTTTGCATCAATAGCGACAACAATACATTGCGATCCGAAAAAATCAGCTCCTTCAGTAATTAATTCCGGTCGCAAGACAGCAGCGGTATTCAAGGAAACCTTATCGGCACCTGCTCGTAAAATTCGTTTCATATCTGCAAGCGAATTAATCCCGCCTCCAACTGTAAATGGGATCGCTAATTGACCAGCAACTTGCTCGACAACATCAACCATTGTATCGCGACCTTCATGTGACGCCGAAATATCTAAGAATACTAATTCATCGGCACCTTGTTGATCATAAAAAGCAGCAAGTTCAACAGGATCGCCTGCGTCTCGCAAATTAACAAATTGGACACCTTTGACAACCCGTCCCTCTTTTACATCTAAACAAGGAATAATCCGTTTAGCTAGCATCTGCCGCACCTCGTTCCAAGGCTTCGGCGAGTGTAAACTGATTCGTATATAGCGCTTTACCGATAATTGCTCCACCAATGCCATCACTCTCGTACTTTTTCAAGTCATTAATATCGTCAAGCGTACTCATCCCACCTGAAGCAATCACTTCTTTACCAGTCGCCCTCGCCAAAGCAGCGATCGCTTCTGTATTCGGGCCCAAAAGCATCCCATCACGAGAAATATCTGTAAAAATAAATACTTCAGCACCATGACTAGCTAACTCGATCCCTAACGCTTCAGCGGTCACTTTTGACGTCTCAAGCCAACCTTCAGTCGCCACAAAGCCGTCTCTGGCATCGATACCTATCGCAATTTTCGCGCCGTACTGTTTTAACATTGCCTTCACGAATTCAGGATCTTTAATCGCCGAACTTCCTAAAATAACCCGATCAACACCATTATCCACATAAGCAGCGACATCTTCTGGAGTACGAATCCCACCACCCACTTGAACGCGAACGTCAAGCTGTTTGGCAATTGCAATGACGTGCTCATGATTAACACGCTTCCCGAGCTTAGCGCCATCTAAATCAACCGTATGTATCCACTCAGCACCCGCCTCACTAAATCGTTTCGCCATTTCTAGCGGTGAGTTCCCATAAACTGTTTCTTGGTCATAGTCTCCTTGAATCAGACGAACACAATTTCCACCTAAAATATCAATCGCTGGATAAATCGTAAAATTATTCATGGATCCACGCCCCCTTCTCAGTCGTTACGATTGCCGCATAATTTTCAAGTAACTTCATTCCGACCGAACTACTTTTTTCGGGATGAAATTGTGTACCAAGAACATTTTTTTTAGCAACGATCGCCGGAACGACGCCATGATAGTCACAGCTTGCAACTAAATCCGCGCGGTCCATATCACCAACAACATAGGAATGCACGAAATAAACGTAACCCTCTTCTACAGCTTCAAGTAATCGCTGCTGTTGATGAAATACAAGCTGGTTCCAGCCCATATGGGGCACTTTGTAGCGTTGTCCTGAATCCGTCACTCCTTTAAAAAGACGAACTTTTCCTTGTAAAAATCCAAGTCCCTTCGTTGCACCATTTTCTTCACTCATTTCAAAGAGAAGCTGCATTCCCAAACAAATTCCTAAGAGTGGCTTGCCAGAAGCAACCCATTCCTTTAAAAAAACATCTAACTTCTGTTTTTCTAAAATTGCCATCGCATCTTTAAACGACCCTACCCCTGGTAAAATCAGTCCATCAGCTTTTGCCAATTCGGCTTGGTTTTCAGAAACGAAATAGTCATAATCGAGGCGCTCTAACGCTTTACTAACGCTATGAAGATTACCCATGCCATAATCAACTATGCCAATCATTTATAACATTCCTTTCGTTGAAGGCACACCTTTAATCCGTGGATCAACAGTTGTCGCTTCATCTAACGCCCGCGCCAATGCTTTGAAGATCGCTTCAATGATATGATGCGTATTGGTTCCATAATGAACAATCACGTGGAGGTTCATTCTGGATTCGAGAGCGAATTTCCATAAAAATTCATGGACAAGCTCTGTATCAAATGTCCCTACTTTTGCTGTTGGTAGTTCTGCTCTAAATTCTAAATGTGGACGATTGCTTAAATCAACAACGACTTGAGCCAATGTTTCATCCATCGGCACAAACGCATTACCATAGCGCTTAATTCCTTTTTTATCGCCTAAAGCCTCTTTAAATGCCGTTCCTAAACAAATTCCGATGTCTTCTGTTGTGTGGTGATCATCAATATCGATATCACCGTTAGCTTCAATATTTAAATCAAAAACGCCGTGCTTCGTCCAAAGGTCAAGCATATGATTCATGAACGGGACAGGAGTGTTGATTTTTGCTGTGCCTTCCCCATCGATTGCTAACGTCAGCTTAATCTGCGTTTCATTTGTAATTCGTTCAATACTTGCTGTTCTACTCATTTTCTTCCTCCAATCGAACTTCTACTGCTCTAGCGTGAGCCTCTAAACCTTCTAAGCGAGCAAGGGCGGCAATTTTTTGACCATTTGTGAATAATGCTGTTTTGCTATATAAAATAATGCTTGATTTTTTCGTGAAGTCATCTACATTTAACGGACTTGAAAACCTGGCTGTACCGTTCGTTGGTAAAACATGATTCGGACCGGCAAAATAATCGCCGACAGGTTCTGAGCTATATGGACCTAAAAAGATCGCTCCCGCATGACGTATTTTCCCGAGAATTTGCATTGGTTCTGCTGTTAGAATCTCAAGATGTTCAGGTGCTAATTCGTTGACAACAGCAACAGCTTCAGTTAAATCTTCCGTTACGTAAATAGCACCGTAATCACGAATTGATGCGGCAGCTATTTTTTTTCGTGGTAAAGTTTCGAGCTGTTTTTCGACTTCGCTGACAACTTTTTCAGCAAGCTGCATTGATGGCGTTACTAGTACAGCCGAAGCAAGCGTATCGTGTTCGGCTTGTGAGAGAAGATCAGCTGCAATATAACGAGGGTTAGCGTCAGCGTCAGCCAAAACAACAATCTCACTAGGTCCAGCAATCATATCAATATCAACATGTCCAAACACAGCTCGTTTTGCTAAAGCGACATAAATGTTTCCTGGTCCGACAATTTTATCGACTCCAGGAACTGTTTCGGTACCATAGGCAAGCGCCGCTATCGCTTGAGCACCACCAATTTTAAAGATTTGTTTGACTCCTAGTTCATTAGCGGCAACAAGAACGCCTGACGGTAGCGTCCCGTCTTTACTCGGCGGTGATACCATGACAATGTTTTCGACTTCCGCTACTTGAGCCGGAATTACGTTCATTAAGATTGAAGAAGGATAAGCCGCTGTTCCACCAGGAACGTAAACACCAACTTTTTCTAGCGGTGTAATTTTTTGACCGAGAATCGTGCCATTTTCTTCTGTCGTCAACCACGATTGCCGTTTTTGCCGTTCATGAAAGCGACGTATATTTTCAGCCGCTTCTCTTAATGCTGCAAGCACGTTCGGATCAATATCAGCATAGGCATTTTCCATTTCCGCTTTTGTGACGCGATTATCTTCAAGCTTAGCGCCATCGAATTTTTCCGTGAAGCGCAAAACAGCCGCGTCTCCGCCTTGGCGAACCGCTTCGATAATTGCTTCAACTGCTTGCTGCTGTTCGCTAGTTCCTTGATCAATACTTCTTTTTAACGACACCTTACTAGTAACTTTGGTAATTTTCACGACTGATCCTCCTCAATGACTGCAGCTAGTCGTTCAACTACTTCATCAATCACAGTGTCTTTCATCCGATAACTAACCGGATTAACAATTAGTCGTGACGTGATTTGGACGATTTTTTCAAATTCAACAAGCCCGTTTGCCCTGAGCGTTGAACCAGTTGAGACAATATCAACAATCCGATCAGCTAGGCCAATCAAAGGAGCTAGCTCAATCGATCCGTTCAATTTTATAATTTCGACTTGTTCACCTTGCTCGCGAAAATAACTAGCCGCAAAAATCGGATATTTAGATGCGACTTTCGGAGCTATATCGGTATTTTTTTCATATGTCGGTAGCCCGGCAACTGCCATATAGCATTGACTAATTTTCAAATCTAGGACTTCATAAATATCTCGTTCTTCTTCGAGCATCGTATCTTTACCAGCGACACCAATGTCGGCAACACCGTGCTCCACATAAGTAGGCACATCGCTTGGTTTGGCAAGAATAAAACGCATTCCTGCTTCTTTGGCATCGATAATTAAGCGGCGGTTTTCTTCAAACTCTGGTGGGAGATTGTAGCCTGCTTTACGAAGTAATTCAACAGCTTCTTCAAAAATTCGTCCTTTTGGCATTGCTATTGTTAACATTTACTTGTCCCCCTTGCCATTTTTCCCAATACAATAAACGACATCATCAAAGCTTTGTAAAAATTGGTCAACATCTTTGACCCCTTTTATATCTTGAAGGACTACTGAAACTCCTTGGCTTCGCTTTTCTTGAGCTAATTGAATGGCATCTTTGCGCCGTTCATTACTATAAATAATACAAGCAACATCACGCTTATCTGCGGTAGATCTAAGCGATTGAACTAATAAATCAAGGCGAATCCCAAACCCTGTTGCTGGAGCTGGACGATTAAATTTTTGCAAAAGCTCATCATAGCGACCGCCACTAGCAATCGGTGTACCAAGATTGCTACTATATGCTTCAAAAACAGCTCCTGTATAATAACTCATATGCATGACAAGATTTAAATCTAACTTAACATAATCAATAATGCCATAGCTTTCAAGGACACTCCATAGTTTTTCTAGATCAGCAAGCGCTTTTTTGCCTTCTTCATCTGTAACTAGCGAACTCGCTTCTGCTAGCTTTGAAAAATCACCCCGCAAATTCAGAAGTTCAAGGAGACGACTTTTATCGATAGAAGAAAGCGATAAATTTTTGACGTGCTGGCGATAACCAACATAATTTTTTTCATAAAGAAAGCGGCGCAATTGATGGCTGCGTTCTTCATTACCAACAATGTCTAGCAAAAGCGCATTCACGTAACCGACATGTCCGATGGTAATTTTAAAATCTTCTAAACCAGCTTTTTTGAGAGCCGCAATCATCAACACAATCACTTCGCCATCAGCACTACTCGTTTCATCACCGATCAGTTCCATACCAATTTGTTCAAACTCTGCCGGTCGTCCGCCTTCGTCGTGCTGCGCGCGAAAAACATTTGTATCGTACGTAAGGCGAAGTGGAAACTGTTCATCCTTTAATCTCGACGCCACAAGTCTCGCAATCGGAGCCGTCATATCCGGCCGTAATACAAGGGTGTTTCCCCGTTGGTCAAGCAGCTTAAATAGTTGTTGATCAAGAATTGCCGATGCGACACCAACCGTATCATAATATTCAAGTGTTGGCGTTTCAATCGACTGATAGCCCCAAAGTTCGAGTTCACTTCTTATCTCGTTGCGAATTTTCATTTTCGTTTCAAATAATTGCGGAAGCGTATCACGCATCCCAATTGGTTTTTCAAACATAAATGGCTTTGACATTTCTCACACTCCACTGATTATTATTGTCATTCTTAATTTTAACAAACCGCTTCCTCATTTAAGGGCTTGTGTAATTCCTCATCTATTAATTGGTGGATTTCATTAGTAACTCTAGACAAGTTTTAGCTAGTTTATAGTACCTTATTTGCTTTAGAAACGGTTTTAGTGTTTTTTTGTGCTTTTGTTGTTTCCGGGAGGCGCTTTAGTTCGCTAATATGCTACCACGATAAAGTGTTTATATTTAGTAGTCTACACCGCTTCGATATACTCGTCAACCTTTTTATCATCTCTTTTTCGTTCATCAAACACCTTCTAGTAGATTGCTCATTTTTCACATGGTGCCTGACACCACGGAAACACAAAAATACCCCTCTTGTCCACCTCTCGCGGACACTTTTCCACTTATAAAAAAAACGTAAACAGGTTCGTTAATTTTCTGATAATTTGTTATAATAGATAGGTAAATGAATTTCATAATGCAGATTCAACGCCACTAGGTAAGCTTGATGTGGCTAATATAATGGTATTATGAAATTCAATCAGGTAAGCAAGTGAATATTTACTATTTACTATATACTTCATCAATAAATCTTAAACTATTGATGAAATGCTATTTTTTAAGAGAGGGGGCGCAGATAATGAATGGACTTTCGATGACAAACATGAGTAGTTATCATGATCATATGAAGTTTATACGCTATAGCATGGCTACTCGCATCAATAAAGCAGGCAATGATCCGGCGGGTTTAGCAATTTCCGAAAAAATGCGTGGCCAATTTCGTGGTGACGATGTCGCCGTTCGTAATATGCAGGATAGTCAGTCATTATCTAGAACTGCTGAAGGCGCCCTCGATCAATCACACTCTGTGTTACAGAGAATGCGCGAGCTTTCGATACAAGCCAATAACGGTATGCTAACTGAAAGCGACCGTGGTCACATTCAAAAAGAATTTAGTGGACTTCAAGATACATTAGCTGCAATTGGCCGTGATACACAGTTTAATACGAAACCATTGCTAGATGGCAGTTTTTCAAAGCAACTGACAACAACAAATGCAAATGGAGCTGTTCTTGAAATGAACATTAATTCTGCTCTTTCCTCACAACTAGGAGATCCGAAAACTGGATTGACCATTAATGATGTCGACTTAAGAAAAAGTTCAGCTCAAGCGCTATCCGTCATCGATGGTGCCATCGCGCAAATATCTGAAACACGTGGAAGTTTAGGCATGACCGATAACCGTTTCGGCCACGGAATTACAGTTGCAACGACAAAGAGCTATCAACTGAAAGCAAGTGAGTCACGCATCCGCGATGCTGATATGGCAAAAAATGCGATCGAGTTGCAAAAATTTCAAACGATGCAGGATGCTTATTTTATGACACAACGAATGGGTATCGGCATGTCGGGAATGTATTTAAACTTGTTGATGTAGGAAAGTGGAAAAGTGAAAAGTAGAAGGTAGAAAGTTGGAATGTTGGAAAGGAAAAGATAAAGTTCAAAAGATTACGAACTTCTTTCAAGCCCTTGAACTCCCTTTCAAACTTCTTTCAAGCCCTTGAACTCCCTTTCAAACTTTCTACTTTCCAACTTTCCCCTTTACTCACTGTCACTCGCTAATCTAATTATTTGCATAGGGTTCCCACCAACAAACGCTCCAGCTGGAACATCTTTATGAACAAGAGAACCCGCTGCAACTGTAGCACGATCACCAATAATGACACCTGGTAAAATCGTCGTATTCGCGCCGATCATCACTTCATCACCGATAATTACCTCTCCAAGACGATATTCACCAACTAAATATTCATGGGCAAGAATCGTTGTATTGTAGCCGATGACACTATTTTTACCAATACTGATTTTTTCTGGAAACATAATATCCATCATTACCATTAACGCAATTGCTGTCTCATCACCGATCTTCATTCGTAAAAATGTCCGGTATAACCAATTCTTGACCGGCATGATCGGTGTATATCGAGTGATTTGGATGACGATGAAATTTTTCAAAACTTTTAAAAAAGGAACGGTTTTATAAATTTGCCAGAGTGAATTAGCTCCTTCAACTTGGTAACGTGTTGTCCTCCTAGCCAAGGGGATCTTCCCCCAAAAATGTCAGTAGGTCACTCATAGTTTCAAGCATCACATCTGGTTCATAACCCTCTAAAAATTCTCTTCCTTTTATCGTCCACGCAACTGCAGCTGTTTTTGTTCCCGTGTTCTTTCCACCTAAAATATCATATTGACTGTCTCCAACCATAACTGTCTGTTCTGGTGACGAACCTAGTTGAGCTAGTGCCTTCATTAACGGTTCAGGGTCCGGTTTGACCTTTTCGACATCATCAATCCCCACTAAAACAGGAAAATAAGTGTCTAAACCAGTAAGCTTCAATCCCATTCGAGCAGTTTCAGAGCGCTTTGTTGTGACAATTCCGAGCTTATAGCCTTTTTCATGAAGTGCTTGGACGGTTTCACGGACCGTTTCATACTCCTCGACTAATTGATCATGCTTTTCGTGATTAAATTGACGATACATCACCGTCATTTCTTCTGCTTTATCTGGACTTAAGCCACTGAAACTGTCGTGTAATGACGGTCCTATAAAATCAATGACCCGCTCCCGTGTATACACATTCGGAAAATAATGATCTAACGTATGCAAAAATGAGGCAATAATTAGCTCATTCGTATTAATTAATGTTCCATCTAAATCAAACAATACTGTATCAATTTTCATCCAATAAAAACTCCTTTTTTTAGTACCTATGAACTGTGGATTGTCCCGTCCGTCGCAATACAACTTTATGGCACGACAACTCTTTATTTCCAAAAACAATCTAGTAATCTGACTCGGCCTACTTTAGGCATTTCCAGATAGACCGTCATACTCATCGATTTTTTTTACAATGCCTTATTTATTGAGCCTTCTTACTAACTTCCTTTTCGCCTTCAATTGAAACAACCCCTTTTTTTTCAAGCCTATTCCAAAAGAAAGCAACAATCATCGTCAAAACAATCGCCGTAACAAGACGGATCAAAAGTAGTGGCCAGATCGGAATCCCTAACGGAACAAAAAGCAGCGTATCCTCAATGACGGCGTGACATCCAACAAGAAAAATAAATGCTAAGTATAAGTCTTTTTTACTGACCCCATCCTCTTTTACCGCCTGCATCATAACCCCAGCACCATAAGCTAACCCAAAAACTAAGCCCGCCGCTAGTGTTGTTGAAGTATTTTTTTTCATCCCTAGCATTTTCGTAAATGGTGACATCACTTTTGAAAACCACTCAAGCCAATGTAAATCTTTCATGAACTGAATCCCGATCATAATTGGAATAACGATCAGCGCCAGTTGAAACACGCCAAGTGTTGCGCTTTCTAGACCTTGATATATAACCGCACCCCAGCCCGAAACATCACTAGTCTGTCCTGAAGAAATAAATCCGTATTCTGCCGTTTCTGCTCCACCCTGCCAGAAAAAATTAATAACTACCGCCGAAAATAGAGCCAGTCCAATCCTTACTCCTAAAACAACCGACATCCGAATTCCAACTTTTGTGGCCACCGCTGATTCTACAAATAAATTATGTGAAAAAGATAGCATCATCGCTAAAATAAAAACTTCTTTTACCGATAAATCTAATGTTAAAATCGCACCAATTGCCGCATACAAATTAAGAACATTACCCAATACTAATGGGATCGCTGCTTCTCCAGACAAGCCTAGCAGACCCATAATCGGGGTAAGAATTTGAGCAAGCCAATCCAATAATGGCGTATATCCAATCATGGTTACGATTAGGGTGATCGGAAAAATGATTTTCCCTAATGTCCACGTCGTTTTTAAGCCTACCAGTAGACCTTTTTTAAAACTACCCAAATTTCTCACCCACTTGCTCTAGAGTTTTTCTAAAAAACTCGTTTATTTGAATGAAATTCATTCATTTAAAAAATTATTTTTTCTTTTTCTTCGTCCTCTTTTTCTTTTCAATAGGTTCAGCGTCTAAATAGCGCGCCTCTGCTAAACCAACGCGCCGACGATGAATAATTAAGATAACAGCTCCAATAATTGAAACGAGAGAAACGACTTGGGCTGTACGTAAATCACCTATTATGTACAAACTATCGGTACGTAAACCTTCGATAAAAAAACGACCGACTGAATACCAAATCACATACGACATGAACAGTTCACCACGTCGGAAATTAAAGCGACGCAAATATATAAGAATGGCAACCCCAACTAAACTCCAAAGAGATTCATATAAAAATGTCGGATGATAATGTTGACCATTAATAAACATTTGGTCAATGATAAATTGCGGTAATAGTAGGTTCTCTAAAAATTCTACAGCAACAGGGCCTCCATGGGCCTCTTGATTCATAAAGTTTCCCCAACGACCAACCGCTTGTCCAAGCAGGATGCTAGGTGCTGCAATGTCACCAAGCTTCCAGAACGAAACTCCTCTTTTTTTAGCGAAAATATATGCAGTTATAAACGCACCGATTAAACCGCCGTGGATCGCTAAACCACCTTCCCAGATCGCAAGAATTTGACCCGGGTTCTGACTATAATAATCCCATTTAAAGATAACATAATAAAGACGCGCCGCAACAATTGCGATCGGAATTGCATAAAGCAATAAATCTGCAAACATATCCTTTGGTAAGCCCCGTTTTACCGCTTCTCGATTAGCGATCAGATAACCTAAAAAGGCCCCAAAACCGATAATTAAGCCATACCAGTAAATCGTGATAAATCCAAGGTCAAGCGCTATCGGATTCAAAGATTGAATTTGAAAAATCATTTGTTACACCTCTTTCGAAAATATGAACCTTGGATAAGGATAAAATTTTCTTTTAATTTTTTTGGCGATACCACTTAAAATATTTACCCCGAACAGTACATTTAATATTCTTCGCGATCTCCCTCTTCAATTACACTTGAAAGGCGATCTGAAAATTCTTGAGCAGCGTTAATGCCCATTAATTTTAAGCGGAAATTCATCGCCGCAACCTCAACGATAACTGCTAAGTTACGTCCAGGACGAACAGGTACTGTTAAGCGCGGAATATCTTTATCAAAAATTCGCATCGCCTCTTCATCTAAACCGAGTCGATCATACGATTTTTTCTGATCCCAAATTTCTAAATTTATCACTAAAGCAATCCTTTTAAAAAGACGAACAGCACCGGCACCAAATAATGTCATCACATTTATAATACCTAAGCCACGAATTTCTAAGAGATGACGAATCAATTCAGGGGGGCGCCCGACTAACGTTCCATCGTGCTGTTGACGAATTTCAACTGAGTCATCTGCGACAAGACGGTGCCCACGTCGAACTAAGTCGAGAGCTGTTTCACTTTTACCAACACCGCTTGAACCTGTAATCAGTACACCAATCCCATATATATCAATTAACACACCATGAACCGCTGTTACCGGTGCTAACTTCGCTTCTAAAAAAACCGTTAAAATACTACTTAAACCTGTTGTCGTAAGCGAAGAGCGTAAAACTGGGACACCCACTTTAATTGAAGCTTCAATTAATTGTGGCGGTACATCTAATTCGCGAGAAATAATGATCGCCGGTGTATCATATGTACAAAGACGCTCCATCCGATCTTTTTTAACGTCGTCAGCTAGCTGATCAAAAAATGTCAACTCCGTTTTCCCTAACAACTGAACCCGCTTTGCTGGATAATAGGTGAAGTAACCCGCCATTTCGATGCCCGGACGAGAAATATCACTAGTTGTAATTGGACGATGAATACCCTCTTTACCACTTATTAATTCTAAATCAAGTTTTTCCATTAAATTATGCACTGTTATTTTTGGCATAAAACACCCCTCCGATCAAACATTTGGAAAACTTGACTTGCCACAAAATCAGCCATTTATCGTGGGAGGCCTTAGTTTTCTAATAAAACAATTTTCTTTTCATATCACTATTTTTACTTCTAATTCATGACTTATACATTTTAACATAATTCCAAAAGGAGAATGTGTATTTTGAATTTGCTGATCTTCTAGACTAACTTTAAATCGCAGATCTCAATATAAATCTTCCAATCATACTGCTAATTCGCCGTAAAGCATCTTCAAGAAAATAATTGATTAGGATGAGGGCATAAAAAAAACACTTAGTCCGACAATTAGGAAACTAAGTGTTTTAAGCTAGCAAGTTAAACAAGTTAGTAAGACAACTCGTTTTAAGTGCTTATTTCGGGACGATTTCACCAAAACTGGGCGGAAATTTTATCTTTTTCGTATTGGTTTTACAATAAAACTATATATCAACATATTTAAGACGCTAATGATAATCGCCGCTAAGACAGCCATCCCAAATCCATTAATCACAAAAGCATCGCCCATTAATCCGGCTGTGATCAATAATGTGATCGCATTAATAACAAACAAGAATAATCCGAGGCTGATCACAGTGACTGGTAATGTCAAAATCACAAGGATTGGCTTAACAATAAAATTTATGATCGACAGCAAAACACTCGCGATAATCGCTGCTGAGATACTTTCTAAATGAAAACTTTCAAAATAACCAGCAACGACAACTAAGACCACACTATTAACAAGCAAGTGGATAAGCCAACGCATCATTAACGGATATCCTGTTCATTTGGTATCAACATTGTTGCAATTAAATAAGCGATTGGCATTGTAAAAAATGCTGTAGGTACGATTAGAACGATAAAGATGATCCTTACAACGGTTGGATCAATATCAAAATACGCACCTAATCCACCACAAACTCCAGCTAATTTTCGATTGTGTTGAGCTCGATATAACCTCTTCACTTTCATCAATCTCCTTTAATTTTGAATAAGAATTGAGCCAGTTCTTGCTTCTGCTTCTATATAACAAACTGGTTCAACTCCTTTATTCGATACGAACGTAACGAATTTATTTACGATATCTTTTTTCTCATCAACGACTTCTAGCTTTGGTAAGTCACAAGTAAATCCACCAACAACGGTTTTAAACTCGGCTTCTGTTTGAACGTTAGTTGGCACGGTTATTTCAATACTACCTGTTGTCGTTTTTAAATACGCCTTACTTTTTGTTGCTTCGGTTAATTTATAGTTAATTGTACCATTAAAGGTTTCGACATCAACATGCCCACCCGTTGCATTAAGGTTAATCGTGCCGTGAATCGTTTTTGCTTCTGTTTTTTCAGAATCTAGCTTAGCAACTGTAATCGTACCGTTAACTGTTTCAAGAGTGATTTTTTTACTAGTAAGCTTATCAAATGAGATCTTGCCATTTACAGTTTTCGCTTCAAACTGACTAGCAAGAACCTCTTCTCCGCTAAGCTGTCCATTAAATGCATATAAAGTAACTTCCTCGAAGTTTTGGCGCGGTATATAAACAGTCGCACTTACTTTTAAAGATTTTTCCCGTGAATGGAAACGAAGCTTTTCATCAGAAACATTAAATGATACTTCATCTAAAAAGTATTTACGGGCCGCTTCGACTTCTTTTTCTCGATATACCTTAACTTTACATTCAATTCGCACATCACTTTCATCCCACGGAATAAAGTGAATACTACCGTTCTCAATTCTAATATCGACTTTTGAAATGGTTGTATTACGGTGATGAAAAATATGATTAACTTCCACTGAACCACCGAAATTCAAATCAAAGTCAAGTTCCTTAATTTTTTGAACGGTTTGCTCAATAAACTCTGTGAATCGATTTGTAAAAGTTCCTTGATTATACTTGCCACGATACTGACGACCATTTTCCCAGTCAACGTTATTAGATAAATAGGTGTTCTTTTCAGTTTCTTTCTCAGTCGCTGCCTTTTTCTCTGTCCCACCTAGTTCCTTTAGCAACCATACCCCTTCTTCAGCAGTGATTTTTCCATCATCAATCATCTTTAAGATCATTTTCCGCTCTTCTTGCATGTTCCAACCTCCTCTATATTCAATACCTATACTTATTTATACGATTTAGCTCCAAGAAAAGTTTCTTTTTCATCTGCTTGAATGAATTTCATTATACCATTCTATTAGCCACATCAAGCTTACCTAGTGGCGCAGAATCTGCGTTTGAAATTCATTTATTTGAGACGATAAAATTCTAAAAAAGTTACCCTGAATTCTCTAGAGGAGAATTATCAGCCACGAGGATTGTCTGGATAATCAAGCTAATCTGAAATTCACCTAGAAATAGCCTCTGTCTCCTTGATCCGTTGTTCCATTCTGGACCGGTCTCGCTTAAGAATCGGATCCAAATATTGACCGGTATACGATCCTGGTGTTGCACCGACTTGTTCAGGGGTTCCAGTCGCAACGATCATGCCACCTTTGTCCCCACCTTCTGGTCCTAAATCGATAATGTGATCTGCTGTTTTAATAACATCAAGATTATGTTCAATTACTAATACGGTGTCACCTTGTTCAACAAGACGTTGCAGCACTTTCAACAAACGGTCAATATCATCTATATGCAGACCAGTTGTCGGTTCGTCAAGAATATAGAATGTTTTCCCTGTTGAACGACGATGTAATTGCGAGCCAAGTTTGACACGCTGGGCTTCACCACCAGATAGTGTTGTCGCTGGTTGTCCTAGCTTAATATAGCCTAAGCCGACATCAAATAACGTTGTGATTTTGCGACGGATTTTCGGTATATTTGCGAAAAATTCAAGTCCATCCTCAACCGTCATATTTAGAATTTCTGAAATGTTTTTGCCTTTATACTTAATCTCTAACGTTTCCCGGTTATAGCGTTTACCATGACAAACTTCACATGGCACATAAACATCAGGTAAAAAGTGCATTTCAATTTTAATAATCCCATCACCGCGGCACGCTTCACAACGACCACCTTTGACGTTAAAAGAAAATCGACCTTTTTTATAGCCACGAACTTTTGCTTCATTCGTCATTGCATAAACATCACGAATGTCATCAAAAACACCGGTATACGTTGCTGGGTTCGAACGTGGTGTTCTACCGATTGGTGATTGATCAATTTCAATCACTTTATCGACATATTCTAGTCCACGAATTGCTTTATGTTTACCTGGCTTTTGCTTCGAACGATTGATCTTTTGCGCTAATACTTTATATAAAATATCATTAATTAGCGTACTTTTTCCTGATCCTGACACCCCTGTAATAGCAACAAAAATACCAAGTGGAATTTTAACCGAGATATTTTTTAAATTGTTTTCAGCTGCACCGACAATTTCAATGAACCGGCCGTCATTTTTACGGCGTTCAACCGGTAAAGATATAAATTTCTTCCCCGATAAATACTGTCCAGTTAACGAAGCCTCGTTGTTCTTTATTTCTATTGGAGTTCCTTCAGCAATAATCATCCCACCGTGTACACCAGCACCTGGCCCGATATCGATAATATAATCTGCAGCCATCATCGTTTCTTCGTCGTGCTCGACAACAATTAACGTATTACCTAAATCTCGCATATGTTCGAGCGCCGTAATTAAGCGGTTATTATCGCGCTGGTGAAGTCCAATCGATGGCTCGTCTAAAATGTAGAGGACCCCCATTAGTGATGAACCAATTTGAGTTGCGAGGCGAATTCGTTGTGCCTCGCCCCCTGACAGTGTTCCGGAGGCACGTGACAATGATAAATAATCAAGACCAACATTTATGAGGAAGCCTACACGCTCGCCAATTTCACGTAAAATTAATCGTGCAATCGCCTCTTCTTTTTCTGTAAGCACTACGTTTTCAAAAAAATGTTTCGCGTCTTTAATTGACAAGGCGGTTATATCGCCAATTTGCTTGCCATTAATACGCACGGCTAAGCTTTCTTTTTTGAGTCGGTTTCCTTTACAGGTTGGACAGGCTGTTTGAGCCATGTAACCTTCCATTTGTTCACGAATATAATCAGAGCTCGTTTCCTTATAGCGTCTTGCTAAATTATGAAGAACCCCTTCAAAAATGACTTCGTTTTCACGAACATGACCAAATTCGTTTTCATAGCGAAAATAAATTTTTTCACTATTACTACCGTTTAAGACTTTTTCTAGTAAATGCTTCGGGACTTCCTCAATCGGACTATCCATATCAATCCCATAGTGATCACAAATACTAGCAAGCAGTTGTGGATAGTATTGAGAACTTGTTGGTTGCCACGGTGCAATCGCATGGTCTCGCAGTGATATCGTCCAATCTGGAATCACTAGATCGAGATCTACCTCAAGTTTCAAACCGAGACCATCACAAGACGCGCAAGCTCCAAATGGACTATTAAAAGAAAACATCCGTGGTTCAAGCTCGCCAATCGAAAATCCGCATTGCGGACAAGCATGATGCTGACTAAATAGTAATTCTTCACCATCGATGATATCAATCATGACCCGCCCATCAGCTAGATTCAAAGCCGTTTCTAAAGAATCAGCTAGTCTCGTTTCAATCCCTGGCTTAATGGCAATACGATCAATAACAACCTCGATGCTATGTTTTTTATTTTTATCTAATTCTATTTCTTCAGCGACTTCGTGCATTTCACCATCAACACGGATCCTCACGAAACCTTGTTTTTTTATTTCTGCTAACGTTTTTACGTGCTCACCTTTTCGACCTGAAACAATCGGCGCCAAAATTTGCATTTTCGTTCGTTCTGGAAAAACAATGATTTGGTCGACCATTTGCTGTACTGTTTGCGACGATATTTCAATTTCATGCTTTGGACAAATGGGACGGCCGACTCGAGCAAATAATAGTCGCAAATAATCGTAAATTTCTGTCACTGTTCCAACTGTCGAACGAGGGTTTCGACTCGTTGTTTTTTGGTCAATCGAAATAGCTGGTGACAAGCCTTCGATGGCATCAACATCCGGCTTGTCCATTTGTCCTAAAAATTGTCGTGCATAGGCAGACAGCGATTCGACGTAACGGCGTTGACCTTCAGCATAAATCGTATCAAATGCGAGCGACGACTTTCCAGAACCTGATAAACCTGTCAGTACTACCAACTTATCGCGCGGGATCGTCACATCAATATTTTTTAAATTGTGTGAGCGAGCCCCTTTTACTACTATATTTTCTAAAGCCATTGGCTCTGTCACTCCTCCACTTTCTACATTTCCAAACCATCTATTTGATACTTTCTATATTCGGTTTTCGGTTTTCGGTTTTCGGTTTTCGGTTTTCACTTTCCAACTTTCCAACTTTCCAACTTTCTACTTTCAAACTTTCCACTTTCCAACTTTCTACCCTTCCGCTTTTAACTCGATAACTAAGTCTCGAAGTTCTGCAGCCCGCTCAAAGTTTAACGCTTTAGCTGCTTCTTTCATCTCTACTTCCATTCGTTTAATAACCTCTGTCCGGTCTTTTTTAGATAATTTCGCTAGTGGAGAAACTGTATAATCGCCATCTGTTTCAGCAGCAAGCGTTGCCTGAATACTATCTGGAATATTTTTTACAATCGTCATTGGTGTAATGCCGTGTTGTTGATTATATGATGCCTGAATAGTACGCCGGCGTGCTGTTTCTTTTAGCGCAACATTCATTGAATTCGTGATTTTATCAGCATACATAATTACACGCCCATTTGCATTACGGGCGGCCCGTCCACTCGTTTGAATTAACGAACGTTCAGATCGAAGGAAGCCTTCTTTATCGGCATCTAAAATAGCGACAAGGGACACTTCCGGAAGATCTAGTCCTTCACGGAGTAAGTTGATCCCAATCAAAACGTCAAACGTCCCGAGTCGTAATTGGCGGATAATTTCCATCCGTTCTAAAGTTTTGATTTCTGAGTGCAAGTAGCGCACCTTAATACCCAACTCTTTTAGATAGTCGGTTAAGTCTTCAGACATTTTTTTCGTCAATGTCGTAACGAGAACACGTTCATTTTTTTCTGAGCGCTCACGAATTTCGCCAATTAAATCATCAATTTGGCCGTGAAGTGGACGCAATTCTATTATCGGGTCTAACAAACCTGTTGGTCGAATAATTTGTTGAACCATTTCCGGTGTATGCTCTAATTCATAAGCCCCTGGTGTAGCTGATACGAACACCGCTTGGCTGATCTTTTTTTCAAACTCATCAAAACGCAACGGTCGATTATCTTTTGCTGAAGGCAAGCGAAAACCGTGGTCTACTAATACTTGCTTTCTAGCTTGGTCACCATTAAACATCCCGCGTACTTGTGGTAATGTCGCATGGGACTCGTCGACAACGAGCAAGAAATCCTCTGGAAAAAAGTCGATTAACGTATAGGGCGTAGCACCTGGATCTCGCAGTGTTATATGGCGCGAATAGTTTTCAATGCCGTTGCAATAGCCCATTTCTTCCATCATTTCAATATCATACCTCGTCCGTTGCTCTAACCGTTGCGCCTCTAAGAGCTTACCATTTTCATTTAACTCTATTAGACGCTCTGCTAACTCGGCCTCAATTTTTACAATTGCTTCTTTTAATTTGTCTTCGCGAGTAACGAAGTGAGAAGCTGGAAAGATCGCAACATGCTTGCGCTCTCCCAGGATTTCCCCTGTTAGAGCATTTACTTCTGTGATCCGATCAATTTCGTCCCCAAAAAACTCGACCCGAATGCAGCGTTCATCTCGTGAAGCCGGAAAAATTTCGACTACATCACCGCGAACTCTGAATGTCCCGCGTGTAAAATTGATGTCGTTGCGGTCGTATTGAATATCAACTAAATTTCGAAGTAATTCATTTCTGTCTTTTTCCATCCCCATTCGCAGTGAAACGACGAGCTCCCGATATTCCTTTGGAGAACCTAACCCGTAAATACAGGAAACACTAGCAATAATAATGACATCTTGACGCTCAAAAAGAGCACTCGTTGCAGAGTGACGTAGTTTATCAATTTCCTCATTAATACTAGCATCCTTCTCGATATAGGTATCAGAGTGAGCAATATAAGCTTCTGGCTGGTAGTAATCATAGTAAGAGACAAAATACTCAACAGCATTTTCAGGAAAATACTGTTTGAACTCACTGTATAATTGTCCAGCCAATGTTTTATTGTGGGCAATCACAAGCGTTGGCTTATTTATTTTTTCGATAACATTTGAAATTGTAAACGTCTTTCCTGTGCCTGTTGCACCAAGGATTGTTTGTAATTTTTTTCCTGCTTTTAGACCGCTTACAAGCTCCTCAATGGCCGCCGGCTGATCGCCTTTGGGCTGATATTTTGAAACAAGCTTAAATTGTTCCAAATTGACCGCCTCCAATTGAATAGAAAACTAATTTAGTATTTGTGTGCATTTCATCATTAAAATTACCTAGCTGCAACTTACTATCTATTGTTTAGGGTAGTTCTAGTCTACTCGACGTTGTGGATTGAGAATAGTCCTCCTCGACTCAACGTGGCGCCAAGAGGATTGGTAGTGGCTTCTAAGTTAAGACTTGCTTCTAGTTAGCACTGACGCTATGTCATTTGTAGTTGACCTGCTATAATTTTATTGTTTCATTATATCACAATCATAGCCAATTTAAACACTTTTTACGAACACATATTCTTTTTCGGTTGTTTGTTTAGACTTTGAAGTTGAATTCGCTGATAAAACAAATTTTTGGATAGTAAATTGGGGTTTGGCCAATAAAATCAATTTTTGGACAGTAAATGACGCAGTTTGGCTAATATAATCGAATTTCGGACAGTAAATGACCTATTTTGGCTAGTAAAATCAATTTTCGACGGGAAACGAAGTATTCATTCCCATAAAATAAATTACAATCCCCATTCAAGCATAGGAAAACACATTTATACGCTTGAAATGCTTTTTCGGGTCTACTTTTTTGGTTTATTTCGGAAACTTTCGGTGTTATTCCGGCAATTTTTCCGTTTATTCCGGGAAGTTTCACTTTTACTCCGAATACCTCACCGAAAGCAACTAATTAATCCTTCGACACTGGATCTCCAAATAAAAAAGGACTGAGTAAGTATACTCAATTCCCTCGACAAACATCGCTGCTAAAATCCCTTATTATTTGCCCCGAGATTTCAGCTAAATGACCGCTAACTTTCTGCTAGACACCACGATTTTTAGTTTCAATTTTAAGTGATGCGAAAATGCCTGCGACAATAGAAACAACTCCAGCGATGATCACCGGGATCGTTTGTCCTAACCCGTTAAAAGCAAAAATAACGATCATTAACGTAACAATCAGCGCACCGACTTTGCTATACGATACTCTTGTAAAAAATATCATCATCAAAAAAGGAAAAATAAAAGCTAAAACGACATTGACCATGAAATGATTCCTGCCCCTCCAGTAGAAGTTTAAATTAGACCAATGACAATAAGTTATCTATCATTGACGATGAAACTATTCATGCTCCATCGACATATCTTTTATGTCATTAAGTGCTTCGCTTGATTTGCGATGATGCGAAATAAGTAAATTGTCTTTAAAGTTATTCTTGCTAGACCCAGAATAAGTTAGATAACTTCTTCGGCATTATTTTTATCTTGATGAACAAAAAGCAAGCCAACTTGGTGATGCTTACCATCATAAAGAGCTGTTTGTGCAAAGCGAATTTCACCATTTTCATCAATAATTTCTAATTTGCAAAAAGCAGAATTTATCTGTAAGGCTTCATAAAACTGCTGATTGGTTTTCACTCTGACACTATTAACTTTTGTGATAACTTCTCCTACTTGAACATTCATTTTTGAAGCAGGTGATTTTGGGATCACACCAAGAATAACAAGACCATTTTCCCGTTGTGTGTACATATTTATTTCATTTTCTTCACGGATCTTTTGAGAAATTTCAATCAACTCTCTACCTAGCAGGGCTATGACTGCTGCGAAAGGGATGACAATTGGCACGTACAAGCTAAGTATTGCCAATCCTATTACGACAATTCCAACGAGTAGAACCCGTTTCCCATAATTTATAATAGCATGAACAGGAAGTGTACTGCGGACGACTTGCTGAAACCCGATCGCAAATGGAACCATAACAAAGCCTACTTGAGTCGATTGTGTTGAAATCAATGGCCAAAAATCTGCTACAGGTATCACGCCGATTGGCAGCAAAAATAAAACAGGCATAATCCATATTTTTCGTGATACATGAGCACCTATCGTTTTGCCTCTTTTGCTTTTAAGTATCTTTGGTGAAGATTGTTTAGAGCCATTTTTTAAAATTAAGACTCCTTCTATAAAAATAAGTAGTCCAATTAAAATCGCAATTCCACCTAGTTGAACTTGATTAATTTCAGAAATCCATTTATCGATAAGGGTAGTTCCAGTTTCAAATTGTGGCAAGAAAAGGGCAATGATCAACGTCAAGCTTCCTGTATAAGCCGCTGATAACCAACGGACTTGTCCAGTTAGGAAAATAGCAACATAAACGAGGGAAAATAAGACAATCACACCGACTGGAAGAATAATGCCCAGACTAATGATCGTGATTGATAATAGTAACCCCGCCAATAACCCTGGAACGAGTGGCGTAATCAGTTCATCAACGGAATCATAAACCCTGGTTTGGAAATCTTTCCGTTCTCTCTGAACTCGCTTGTAACCTAAAAAAAGACTAAATAAAACTAAAATGTAAAAGAGCGGGTGTAAAAAAAATAAGCCGATTCCTTTTAAAAGTTCGATGCCAATTACATAAAAATCCATTTCCAACACCCTTCCCTTACATGTTAAAATCCGCTACACTATTGATTACTTTCATTATACCGATATTACTAGAAAATTACATTTATATTTTAGAGAATGAAATAGAATATAAAAAAAATAACTAATGAAAGGCGCCTCAGCACCTCACCTCATTAGTTATCGCTACCGCGAAAAAAACACTCAACAGATTATGATAAACAACTAGTCTTTTTAAAATTTCTTTTACTTGAATGAATTCATTTATTTTTTAAGAATCAATTCAATCGCCGTTTTTAACTGCATGTCGTTTTCTTTCTTACGTACTTCTTCAATAATTTTTTCTTGAAGTATTGCGGCAGTTTCTTCATCAATATCACCGGTTGCCTTTAAATCATGCATGCGCTGAAATGCTAGGACTGCTATTTTCGTTTGTTCACCAAAATAACCGTCAACACGTCCCGGCTCTAGTCCCAATCCTTTTAAAATAATTTGGGCATTTTGGACTTGCTCATTATTCATATCAAATATAAGCGGTTCTTCAATATTTAGAGGAGCTGCATAGAAAAATTCTGGCTGTTTTACTTCAACAGTAGGATCAACACCAACTTCATGAATATAATTCCCACCCGAAGTTAACCATTTGTATAATGTTAATTTAATTTCGCTACCATCACCAATTTGAAGCGGTTGCTGAACAGTTCCTTTTCCAAATGTCGTTTCGCCAACGACGTCATGCCCACCGGCTTCTTTTAAAGCCCCTGCTAAAATTTCAGAAGCTGAAGCACTACCTTTGTTGATTAAGGTAATAATCGGGTAGTCCTTTTCTTCTTCTAGCGTTGAGATATAACGTTCGCGATTTCCTTCGCGATCTTCTATCTGGACAATTGGTTTACCACCTGGAATTAACAAATGGCCAATTTCTTGTACACTTCGTAAATAACCACCTGGATTACCACGAACATCAATAATTAAGCCGATAATACCGTCTTTTTCAAACTCTTCTAATTGTTTTTTAAAGTCGAGTGAGGTTCCTTCTGAGAACGAAGTGATTTCGATAATACCAATTTTATTGCCACTACGCTCAACAATACTTGAACGAATTGTTTCAACAGGAATTTCATCTCTCGTAACTACTAGATGAATAGGTTCACTAAGTCCTGGTCTTTCAATTGTTAACTTGACGTCTGTACCTTTTTCGCCGCGAATTTGTAAGACAGCTTCGTGCAACGACAAACCTTCAATACTTTCTCCATCGATTTTTATAATCTGATCATCCGGCCTTAACCCAGCCTTCTCAGCTGGAGAATTTCGGAACGGAGCGACAATTGTTACTTTTCCATTTGTCATATTGACTTCGGCACCGATTCCTTCAAAATGAGAGTCTAACGCCTCCATAAACTGCTTCGCTGTTTTCTGATCCATATAAACAGAATAAGGGTCATCTAACGTTTCTATCATACCTTGAATGGCACCTTCTAATAACTCTCCATCACTAATTTCTTCTACATAACTTTCACTAATAATCTGATAAGCTTTCTCGAATTTTTTCAAAACCTCTTCCCTAGATAACTGATCATTCTCATCAGATTCTGGACTTTCATCCTTATCTCCAATTTGTTCAGTAGCTTGTTGTGAAGTACCTAAATCAAAAATTGTCATCGCTGCGTAAGTCCCGCCTGCTCCAATTAAAAGAGCAATAAGTAGGAAAAATACAAGTGCATTGCGGTTTGTATACATAATTTCACCTCTTCTTTCGCGGAAAAAAGACTGACTCACTATTGCCCCACTCACCTTATAGCAGTACTATAGTTAGGTTTAAACGATTTGCTTTTACCTGGTTATAGTTCATAGGGTGGCTGGGACTTTTCTCGAGTCTGCCTCTCTTATCAACATTAGTATATGACGAGCTTATTAATTTAGAATACGGAAACATTTTTCGTTTCACTTCGAGCTTTTATTTTGAATTTCTAGTCTTTTAATTTGCTAAAACGAACTTATTTTTTTAATTTGATAGCTGATATTTTTAAATCAACTTTATTATAAAAGACCTGCTATCTTTTATCAATGAAACTGCCTTAATTTCCAGTGGGTTTTTCTGTAAATTAAGGCAGTTGCTTATTAGTTTCTCGGTATGTAGTGTAGTGGATCAACCGAATTTGATTTTGCTCCATTCCAAGGACCTTCATGTACTTCAAAATGCAAATGCGCACCAAACGAACGGCCTGTGTTACCCATAAAGCCTAATCTTTGGCCTTTACTTACTCTTTGACCCGTTGTGACAAGGCGATTTTCCATGTGGGCATATAAAGTCGTAATAACTTGTCCGCCTACATTATGAGAAATCAAAACTGTATTGCCATAGCTAGATGAATAGTAAGAAGAAATCACTGTTCCAGCCTCAGCTGCTACAATCGGAACATCACCGCTGCGACCACCTTTGCCGATATCGATTCCATGATGAGTTGAACCCCAACGTGCACCATATGGTGAACTAATTGCACCTGTTGTCGGTCTCATAAAATTACCTCTTGCAGTAATTACTGGTGCCGTGTGTACGGGTGCGCTTTGGGTTTCTTCTTTTGGCTCTGGCTTTGGTGCAGATTGTTGTGTAGACTTCTGAGTTGCTTCCCTTTGACGCTGCAATTCTGCATCCGCTTCACGCTTTCGATCTGCTTCTTCTTGGCGCTTTCGATCTGCTTCTACTTGACGCTTTCGCTCCGCTTCCAGCTCGCGTTGCTCCTTTTGCCAAGCTTTTAACTCCGCTTCCATCGCTCGTTCTTGAGCTTGCAGAAGACTATCTGTTTCCTCTAAATTTCTAAAGTCAGTATGAAGCTCACCTTCCTGCCGCTCTAATTTTTCCATAATTCGTTCTTTTTCTTTACTTTGCGATTCGAATATTGCTCTTAAAACTTCTAACTCATCTAATTGTTCTTCTAAAGCAATTAGCTCTTGTTCCATTTCCATCTTTACTTCTTCTACCAATTTTTTATCATTAAAATGAGCTTCTAAAATGTTGCGATCTTGCTGGGCAATCGTACTTAATGCCGTGATCCGATTTATTAAGTCCCCAAAATCTTGCGCTCCAAGAATTACTTCTAAATAATTAACAGAACCACCATTTTTATACATAGAACGAACTCGACTTTTCAACAAATCATCTCGCTCAACAATTCGTTCTTCCACAATAATAAGCTCTTCTACTAATTCATCAATTCTATCATTTGAATCCTTAATTTCACTATCTTTTCCGCGAATTTTTTCGTTCGTATCAGCAATCTCATTATCTATGAACCGGACCTCATCCTCAACCTTCTTCAATTCCGCTGCTATTGCTTTAATTTCCTTCTCTTTTAGGTCTAACTCTTCTTTAGTGCTGGACCTATCTTCCTGAATTGAATTAATGCCTTCTTTTAATTTTGAATTAGCTTCTACATAATCAAAATTTATCGTTGCTAATAAACTTGACGCTGTCAGTATAAAAACTGTAAATACCAGAAAAAGTCTATTCTTCATTGTATAAGTTCCCCTCACTATACTTTTAAAAATTTTCGAACTGACATCACACTACCCCAAATTCCGATAAAAGCTCCAATCGCAATTAAAATCCCGGCGACTTGAAAAATAAGTGGATCCGTTGGAAGTAAGCCAATAAATGTGGCTTCAAGTCTATGACTATAATTCTCATAAAGTCTATCGTAACTGAAACCTAAAATTGCCACTGGAATGAGTGAGCCAATCACACCTAAAAGGAGACCTTCGACGAAGAAAGGCCAACGAATAAAACCATTAGTGGCTCCGACAAGTTTCATAATCTTAATTTCTCTTTTTCTAGCAATAATTGTAAGTTTAATTGTGTTAGCAATTAAAAACATCGTTGTAAGCATTAGACCTACGATAAGAATGAGGCCAATTTGTCTTGCCAAACCAGTGAACGTAAACAATTGCTCTACAACATCTTTTCCATAGCCTACTTCTTCTACAAACGAAAGCGGTTCTATTTGTGAAGCAAGTTTCTCCGTTTGTTGCGGCGTTGCAGCCCGAACAACAAAAACATCATAAAGGGGATTTTCTTCACGAAGTGCTTCAAAAATTTCGCCCTGCTCACCTAAACTTTCAATGAACTGCTCTAAACCTTGTTCTTTTGGTAAGTAGATTACTTTTTCAGCACTAGGAATTCGTTCAATTTCCGTTCGTAACTCATCTCGCTGTTCATCTGTGGACGTTAGCTCAATAAACACTCTCACTTCAACGTCTTCTTCTACCGAAGTAGCGAAATGATTTAAGTTTAAAATTAATAGAAGAAACACACCTACAATAAGAAGCATGACGGCAACAGCACTAATCGATGCAGATGTCATCCAGAAGTTTCGATATAAATTTTTGACGCCTTCTTTAATGTGGCGGAGGATTGTTCTAGGCTTCATAGCCGTATCCCCCCCTCTGTTGATCACGAACGATTTGCCCACCTTCTATGGCAATTACTCGCTTACGAATCGTATTGACAATTTCTTTATTGTGCGTCGCCATTAAAATCGTTGTCCCACCGCTATTAATTTCTTCCAAAATTTTCATAATACCACGAGATGTATCTGGATCGAGGTTTCCTGTTGGCTCATCCGCAATTAATACTGATGGGTTGTTTACAATTGCTCTTGCAATTGCGATCCGTTGCTGCTCGCCTCCTGAAAGTTCGTCAGGTAAAAATCGAGCTTTATTTTTGAGTTTCACAATATCTAACACTCTCATTACTTTTCGTTTGATTAAAGTAGGAGTTTCTTCGATTACTTCTAAAGCAAACGCAATATTTTCATATGCAGTTAGTGTTGGTAATAATTTAAAGTCTTGAAAAACAATTCCTAGACTGCGACGAAGCATTGGAATTTTTTTTTCTTTGATTAAGCCTAAATTATAGCCGTTGACAATAACTGTCCCTTTAGTAGGTTTTTCCTCACGATACATTAATTTTATAAAGGTGGACTTTCCGGCCCCACTTGGTCCAACAACGTAAACAAATTCGCCCTTAGAAATGGACACGTCAATGCCATTGATAGCCATGACTCCATTAGGGTATGTCTTCCATACTTCTTTCATTTTAATCATGGAGTTCTCACTTCCTGATGACTTATTTTACCAATAAAAATGAATTATTTATGTAGTAAGTGATTAACTTGAGTCTTTCCAAATTCCTATTAAACTAGTGATGCAGTTTAAATTCCTAAACAAATAGATAAAGTCAAATATCTCAAAACTTATTATACCATCTATAAGCAACAAAATATGCTGAAAAATTATTACATTTTCATTTCATGCTTACTTATTTGCTAAATTAATGTCGAATAGCTTTTACTGAAAATGCCTTTTAAAAATTATCTTTCGCTAAATTAATTCTCAGCAAGTGAATTGGACTTACCTAGAAACTCTTATACTTGAGTTCAATCTCTTACTTAGCGCCTTTATTATAAATATACATAATGCTAAATAATTAAACTTCCTTATCAGAAAAAAATTTCTAGAATTGAAAAGTAACGTGTCTAAAAAATATGCTGACCATAATTAACAAAAAAAAAATTCCCTACCATAATTTGGTAAGAAACCTTTAATTAATTTTTTTATTGAGCTGCAATCCATGCTGCTAGATTTTCTGCAGCATCACCCGTTACCATG
The DNA here is from genome assembly GCA_031761875.1 of Bacillaceae bacterium IKA-2. GTDB lineage: Bacteria > Bacillota > Bacilli > Bacillales > Anaerobacillaceae > Anaerobacillus. Next base: position 3,990,279 of record CP134492.1, read on the forward strand.
CCTGCTGGCATTGTTCCAGGACCTACTTCGATAGCAGTTAAAACTTCCTCATAACTTAAACCAGCAATTGCAGGATTAGCTCCCTGGCCTTCTAAGTTTCCGCCGTGGCAACCAATACATGAGCTATATGAAGCTTCTGCTGCTGCTGCATCGTAGTCCCCTACTGGTGTTGTTTCCCCACCAGCTGGTGTTTCTTCCGCCGCTGGCGCTTCATCTGGAGCTGCTTCGTCGTTGCCTCCACAAGCACCTAGTACTAACACTGCACCAATCATTGCCATAAGTAGTTTTTTCATTTTAAAAACCCTCCCAAAATTATATTTCTGCAGGTTTAGTTTACCCTACTTTTCTATTTCTACTATTTATACTATTAAATTATACATAATTTAGCAAGTCCTACTTCCATTTTGACTTTAAAAAAGTCCACGTCTAGACCTTTTTTGTTTCTTTTTGTCATGAAAAATGCTGACCACTCACATTTAATGACAACTTGTTTCAATTTCGTGAAATTTAACAAGTCCAAAGTCCAACTTCACTTTTTAAAACCCTCGCCTAATACTTCTGTAGCATTAGTGACAACTACAAATGCTGTCGGATCAATTTTTTTGACAACTTGTTTTAATTTTGTGACTTCCGTTTGATTTACTACACACATGAGGACGGGACGCTTTTGATCTGTATAACCACCATATCCTTCTAACCTCGTTACACCACGATCGACATCGTTAAGGATCCCTTGCTGAACCTCGGCTTGTTTTTCAGAAATAATCAAGGCCACTTTTGCGTAGCCTACGCCCATTTGTACTAGATCAATCGTTTTCACGGTAATATAAAGAGCAATTAGCGCATATAATGCCAACTCAATATTAAACACAATCGCCGATGTTGCGACGATCAGTCCATCGATAATAAACACACAGGCACCAAGAGATAAACCTGTATATTTACGAATGATTTGTGCTGCCAAGTCTGTCCCACCAGTAGAAGAATTAGCACGAAAGACGATCCCTAAACCGAGTCCAACACCGATCCCACCAAAAAGCGCCCCTAAAAGCGGATCTAAAGTTACAGCTTCAAGACCGCTCGTTACATACACGACAAAAGGTAAAAAAATCGTTCCGACTAGCGTTTTCGCGCCATACTTAAACCCACCTAATAATATTATCCCAGCAATAAATAAGGGAATATTAAAAGCCCACTGAGTGAACGCCGGGGTAATATTAAACAGATCATACACAATTGTACTAATCCCACTAACGCCCCCAGAGGCGATTCGATTTGGTAGTAAAAATAAATTGAAAGCTAACGCTACAATAGCTGAACCTACTAAAACTTGACCGTACTCCCAAAAGGATTGCCACTTCAAAGATAATACGGGCTCAATCCCTCTTCTTTTTCCATTCATTTTCATTTATCGCACCTACTCCAACTATGTATTGTTCGGTTCTGGTTCTGATCCTTGGTGATTTATGTCGAATCAAAATTACTATATTTATAATAAAAATCCATTTGTAGTATATATCACATGTTGTCAAGTGTAAACGCGAATAGGGTAACGCTTTAACGGGAAATATCTCTAAGCGCATCGATTACCTAGCGCTGCACTAGGCTAGCGGTGCCTGACACCCGAACGTGTAGTTTGTGAAAATAGAAAGCTCACGAACCCTCATTAATACTAGATTATATATAATTAATTCACATGGTGTCAGGCACCAAATTCTCATGGTACCAAAAAAAGTAGTGACACAAGGTCACTACTTTTAGCTTTTGATTTGTGAGCGTAAATATGCATCGATAAAGGGGTCGAGTTCTCCATCGACGACTGTGGACGCATTGCCGATTTCGTGATTCGTCCGGTGGTCTTTGACGAGACTATATGGGTGAAATACGTAGGAACGGATTTGACTTCCCCAGCCAATTTCCTTTTGTTCACCACGAATTTCATCTAGCTCGGCTTTTTGCTTATCTAATTGGAGCTGAAATAGCTTTGCTCGAAGCATTTTCATCGCTTGTTCACGATTTTTAATTTGAGAACGTTCATTCTGACAAGTTACGACTGTATTTGTGGGTAGATGAGTAATCCGCACTGCTGAATCGGTCGTATTAATGTGCTGACCACCTGCTCCACTAGCTCGGTACGTATCGACTTTCAACTCATCGGGCGCAATATCTAAGTCAAAATCGTCTTCTAGTTCGGGCATAATTTCACATGATACGAATGACGTATGACGTCTGCCTGAGGAATCAAATGGCGATATCCGCACGAGACGATGAACACCTTTTTCTGCTTTTAAATAGCCGTAAGCATTGTGACCTTTGATGAGTAGCGTAACACTTTTTAGTCCAGCCTCATCACCAGATAGATAATCTAGTATTTCTACTTTAAAACCTTTTCGCTCAGACCAGCGCGTATACATGCGTAACAGCATCGAAGCCCAGTCTTGAGACTCAGTACCACCAGCACCAGGATGAAGCTCAAGTAGCGCATTGTTTTTATCATAGGGCTCACTTAGTAAGAGCGTTAATTCAAACTCATTTAAGTCAATAGTAAGCAAAGAAACGCCTTCATTGAGCTCTTTTTCGAAATCAGCATCAGCCTCTTCTTTGATTAACTGATAAGATACATCTAAATCATCATAACGCTCTTGAAGTATCAAAAATTTATCTACTTGTTCTTTCAAGGCATTTGACTCGTTAATAACTTCTTGAGCTTCTTGTTGACGATCCCAAAATTCAGGGTCGGTCATCAAATTCTCTAATTCAGCGATCCGTTCTTGCTTTTTGCCAAGGTCAAAGAGACCCCCTAAAGTTATTTAACCGCTTAGCCATTGTCGTAAGCTCTATCTTCATTTCAAAAAGTTCCATCTACAAACCGCCTTTTTTAAAATTATAATTCTAGAAAATATTCAAAAAGTCTTGTAATTATCGCTGTTGTATCTCACTTCAACTCTAACTATTTTCCACAACATTGTTTATATTTTTTGCCGCTGCCACAAGTACAAGGTTCATTTCGCCCCACTTGTTCACTGTTACGGATTGGCTTCTTTTTTTCAGGTTCTTTTCCTGAGCTTGCGTGAATAGCCTTTCCTTCAGCTACTTGCTTTCGTTCTAAGTTTTGCTCGATTTGAGCTTTCATAATGTACATTGATACTTCTTCTTCAATCGACGCAATCATATCTTCAAACATTGTAAAGCCTTCAAAACGGTATTCACGCAACGGATCATTTTGACCGTAGGCACGTAAATGAATTCCTTGACGAAGCTGATCCATTTGGTCAATGTGACTCATCCATTTTGTATCAACAGAGCGAAGTAAAATCACTTTTTCAAATTCTCTCATTCGTTCAGGTTGGAAGTCGGCTTCTTTTTGATTATAAGCCGCTTTTACTTTTTCCATGACCATTTCAATCATTTCCTCAGGGTCTTGACCTTTCAAATCCTTCTCGGTTACTTCACCTTCAGAAAGAACAGTACCTTTAAGATAATTGGCTAACGCTGTTAAATCCCAATCTTCCGGGACCTGTTCCTCTGGCGTTTGCGCATGGACATTGCGCTCAACCGCAGCTTTAATCATATTTTCAACGATTTCACGAACGTTTTCACTTTCCAAAACTTCCATACGCTGCTTGTAAATAATTTCACGCTGCTCACGCATCACGTCATCATATTGTAAAATTTGTTTACGAGCATCAAAGTTATTTCCTTCAACTCGCTTTTGAGCTTGCTCAACAGCACGACTGACGAGTTTACTTTCAATCGGGGCGTCGTCCATACCAAGTTTTTCCATCATCGCCTTCATATTATCAGAACCGAAGCGACGCATAAGCTCATCTTCCATTGATAAATAAAATTGAGAGGAACCTGGATCTCCTTGACGACCAGCACGACCACGAAGCTGATTATCAATCCGGCGAGATTCATGGCGCTCAGTACCAAGGACATGAAGTCCGCCAAGTTCGATAACTCCCTCACCTAACTTAATGTCGGTACCACGACCAGCCATGTTTGTAGCGATTGTTACGACACCTTTTTGGCCAGCATTTTCAATAATATAGGCTTCTTTTTCATGATTTTTCGCATTGAGCACGTTATGTGGTATCCCGCGTTTTTTTAATAAAGATGCAATTAGTTCAGATGTTTCAATGCCAACTGTACCGACAAGTACAGGCTGGCCTGTTTTATAAAGCTCAGCAATTTCACTAACAACCGCTCTATATTTAGCTTCCATTGTTTTAAAAATTAAATCAGCCTGATCCGCGCGAATGATCGGTAAATTCGTCGGGACAACCATAACATCCATTCCATAAATGTTACGGAATTCCTCTTCTTCAGTTTTCGCAGTACCTGTCATTCCACAAAGCTTTTCATACATCCGAAAATAGTTTTGGAAGGTAATCGAAGCAAGCGTCATGCTTTCTCGTTGAACGATTACACCTTCTTTTGCTTCAATCGCTTGATGAAGTCCATCAGAATAGCGACGTCCTTTCATTAGACGACCGGTAAATTGGTCAACAATGACAACTTCATCGTCATCAATAACATAATCTGTATCACGATGCATAACGATATGGGCTTTTAAGGCCTGGTTAACATGATGGTTTAACTGCACATGCTTGGAATCATATAAATTTTCAATGTTGAACGCCTTTTCCGCTTTTTCAACACCATCATCAGTTAGCTGAACATTTTTTGTTTTTTCATCATACGTATAATCTTCTTCTTTTCGAAGCGTACGCGAAAATGAATTAGCTACTTGGTAGAGTTGCGTTGATTTTTCCGCTGAACCAGAAATAATTAACGGTGTTCGTGCTTCATCAACTAAAATCGAGTCAACCTCATCGACAAGCGCAAAATAAAGCGATCGTTGCGCCATTTGCTCTTTGTACGTCACCATATTGTCACGAAGATAATCGAATCCAAACTCATTGTTTGTTCCATATGTAATATCACATGCATAAGATTCTCGTTTTTCTTCTTTTGACATACCACTAATATTTAAGCCAACTGTTAACCCTAGAAATTTATACAGCTCGCCCATCATTTCGGCGTCACGACTAGCCAAATATTCATTCACCGTGACCACGTGAACTCCTCTGCCAGTAAGGGCATTTAAATAAACTGGTAAGGTTGATACCAATGTCTTACCTTCCCCTGTTTTCATCTCAGAAATGTTTCCTTCAAAGAGAACAATTCCTCCTAATAACTGAACTGAGTAATGACGCAACTTCAAGACACGCTTTGAACCTTCACGAACAGCGGCAAAAGCTTCTGGTAAAATTGCCTCGAGTGCCTCGCCATCTTGAATACGCTTTTTAAACTCTTCTGTTTTTTGTCGCAAGCCATCATCAGACAATTTTTCGAATTCAGCCTCTAACGCCTCGACTTTAACGACCGTTTTTTGCATTTTTTTTAAATCTCGTTGGCTCGGATCACCAATCACTTTTTTCAAAAAACCTATCATCTATGTCGCTCCCCTTTTTTACAGAAATTGATTCCTGTAATATAAACTATTTATATATTGATCGTCAACAAGGGTTACAACCCCCACCAGAAAAAGTAACTTCAGGTTTTGATGTGGGAGTTTTACTGATTGACTCGTAAAATTAAGTGGTCAATCATTATAATTCTGCTTTTTTTGATAATTCCCTGCATTTATTACACTTGATTATAATTTTAACAGTTTGCAGAGCTTGATACAAGGACTGAGGTTAGATTAAGGCTAGGGATAGGGGATCTAATTGATATTTTGGAAATCAATAATTGATTTTACTTGCCGGAAATTTCGTTTTATTGTGAAAACAACCTTGCTTGTTAGCTGAAATTTCATTTTATTAGCCAAACCACATCGTTTATTAGCCAAATTTTCATTTTATTAGCCAAACTACCTCGTTTATTAGCGGAAATTTCATTTTATTAGCCAAACCCCACTTTACTGTCGGCTTATCCGTAATTCGAACCAAATCGACCGAATCCAGCGGCGCAATAAAAAAGAGCACAGCATCTTGGCTGTACTCTCCTTTATTTGGCTTAAAACCCCAACCGCGATCGAATGACCTAAGCAAAATTCAATTGGGGCTAAAACCTATGTTTGTTATTGTGGTTCAATTAAGCCGTAGCGTCCATCTTTACGTGTGTAGACAACATTGGTTTCGTTTGTAATCGCGTTTGAAAATACGAAAAAGCTATGTCCTATCATATCCATTTGTAAAATAGCTTCCTCAGCATCCATCGGCTTTAGTGAGAAACGCTTTGTGCGGACGATTTCTAATTGATCCTCATCCTCTTCGACAGTTACACCATTACCTAATTCATTAGTGAACATATATTTCAAACTGCCTTCTTGACGAAATTTTCTATTAACCTTTGTTTTATGTTTACGTATTTGTCTTTCAAGTTTCTCAACAACAAGGTCAATCGCTGCATACATGTCAGTATGAGTTTCCTCAGCTCTAAGTAAAAGTTGCGGCATTGGAATTGTAATTTCAATAATTTGTTGTTTATTGATCACTTGTAGGTTTACATGTATTGGTGAATTTAGTGGTTCATCAAAATATCGTTCAACCTTACCTACCTTTTTTTCTACATAGTCCCTAAGTGCTGGAGTTACTTCAATGTTTTCACCACGAATGTTAAAGTTCATATAAACTCCTCCTTTCAAATCTATATGCAGTATTCTACATATCTTATTACTCTATTCTAGATAACATATCGAAAATCCTTCATAAAATTACAAATTTCGAGATTTTTTTTGATAATAAAAAAAAAGTTAATTTTCGCACTTCCCCACTTAAAAAAAATAAGCTCAAGCGCCTTGGTATCATCGGAAATCCCTTACTTCAGATCGCCTAAATTAACTTTCTGCTTACCATTAGTTTCAGCACAACTATAGTAAATCATTCAAATAACGATTAATTTTAATAAGATGATTTTACATCCATGGGTAAAATCCCAACAACGGAGTAGGCATTTCCAATTTGGCGAGTTGAGAATCCAACTGTTTCCCCACTATCCAAGCTAAATTAAGACGAGTTTTTTTAAGATGCGCTCATCTATCCACAGCAAAAAAATAGTTCGTTTTTTAAAAAAACGTGTCACCATTTAGTCACATCTTCAAATTAACATCATTCATATGTAGCAAACCACACCTTGCTAAATAAAGGCAGGGTTTGTGGCACCTATTCATATTCCTAAAAAAAACAACTTACCCAATTGGGAATGTCGACTAGCGCTTTGTTACATTTGCAGCCTGTGGTCCGCGAGTTCCTTCAACAATTTCAAATTCAACTTCTTGTCCTTCATCTAATGTTTTGAATCCATCTGATCCGATTGCTGAGAAATGAACGAAAACATCGTCTCCTTCTTCGCGCTCGATAAATCCAAAACCTTTTTCTGCATTAAACCATTTTACTTTTCCTACCATCATTACACATTCCCTTCGTGTTTAAATTTCACCACAATTAAACTATATCAACGAGTTAAAAGCTCGTCAAACAATATCGTAATTCCAATTTCGACATTGTTTCACCTGACAATTTACCGATTCACAATAACAAAGATTATTCGCTATTTTCAGCTTTTATAGACGATCAATATTTCACATTGACATTTTTGAGCTCTTTTTCCTAAATTTAGTTTACCTAATTTGAAAATAATTTTTAAAAAAATATTGAAATTGGATAAAATTTCATTTAAACTATGTTTAGCTTCGATTTATTTCAACAAATTTTTTTCACCCTCGACAAATTACCTAGAAAAGATTGCTTCTACTATCAGTATCTAACCTCACGAACTTCACGAATTCTCAAACTTAACAATTTTTTCAATTTTACTCATTTCGGTCATCAGCTGTGTTTATCATCCAAAAATGAAAATTTTGATACTGTTACTCTGAATGGAGTATGTGTATGGCTAAAAAACATCCAGTTTGGTTTCCAGGTGCCATCTATTATATCCGTTGGCATGGCAGTGGAGATGAGAACATTTTTTTTACAGATAAAGATTATCTTTCATTTTTATCGACTTTAGAAAATGTTCGCTACCAGTACCCCTTTTACTTACACTCCTATTGCCTCACCTCCAATTGTATTCAACTTTTACTAGAAACAACCCATGTTCATATCAAAGATATCTTGAGTAGCCTCCATTTTGACTATACGAGTTATTTTACTAGCAACTATTTTTCCTTTAAAAAGCTTGTTCAAAGTAGATGTAGGCTTATTGATTCGGCCGATATATTTTTACAGGCAAGTAAGTTCATTCACCTCACTCCTTATCGCACGAAGATCGTTACCACGACCAAAGATTACCGTTGGAGCAGCTACATTTCATTTATTAGCCGCCCCCCTAATGATTATGTAGTTACCTCCCGAATTCACACATTTTTTCCTGAACCGAAAATGAAGCACTATCTTCTCTTTGTCGAGGCTGAGAAGATCGAAGCAAACATTAACTTGGGTAGCGCCCAAAAGGAGGTAATTAAATGAATCAAGTGTTACTTACTGGGAGATTCTCAAAAGACCCAGAACTACACTATTCGAAGGACGGTATCGGCGTGTCCTCGTTTCACCTAGCTGTAAAACGAAGCTATAAAAATTCAGATGGCACATATGAAGCAGACTTCATTCCTTGTGTCTCGTTTCGAAAAACAGCAGAAATTATTGCAAGCTATTGTGATAAAGGCTCCCTCATCGCTTTATCAGGCCGAATTCAGACAAGAAGCTACGAAAACAAAGATGGGGTCAAAATCTACGTAACAGAAGTGGTCGCTGACAGCATTGAATTTTTACAAAAAAAGAAAGCTGATACGCCCGCTAAGGAGGAATTAGATGTTTTTTCCTAGTGGCTAAGACTAATTTTCGACAAAAATGGAGGGTTTCTCATTGATAAATGCGAATATTGTAAAAAATAATAAATTTTCTAAAAAAAATGTCATTTCTTTCTTGATTTTTTTAAAATTTCAAAATAAACTAGAAGAGGAAATTAATGAAATAAATACAAAAATTGAAAAATTAGTCAATAAAATCGATAAACTCCATATTGAAAACATCCATAGTGATGAAATCATCCTCCAACATTGCAGAAACCGATCAAAACAAAACTGACATTAACCTAAGCTCGCTAAACCGCCATTTACTAACATAAGTATTCATTGGTTTGTTTACTACGAAAGCGAAAATCAAACGCGGTTATTTCCCTAAATGCATTAGTATTCATCGGTTTGTTTACTACAAAAACGAAAACAAAATGTGGATATTGCTTTAAATGCATTAGTATTCATCGGTTTGTTTACTTCCCTTAATTCTTTATATAAAGTTCTGTAAGTACCTTACTTTTCTTTCGAAATACTCACCTAGTGGTGTTTACTGATATTTTTATATAACCATTGTCAATCAAAATTTTGAACACCAAGTACAGTCACGAGTTTTATTCGCAAGTTTAGTTTCATTCCCCGTGAATGGTTTCCTGTTTTCATGTTCTTACTACTCGACCCCCTAGCAATATTGAAAACAGGGATCAGACACTTTGTTTTTCACACTTTTTTTCTTTTCCATGTTCATATAGAAGAGCTGACAATCACAGACAGAAGTGAGCATACGAAGAGAATCACAAGTTTGGATTACACGATTTTTTGCTTGTCCCCATTTACAATTGAAATAGAGGGTGCTCCAGTATTCATTTACTGGAGCACCCTCTATTTGATTTCAAACACGGACATGGACAAGTACTTCTAACATTAGCCTCGCTTATGGTATTATAGGACTAGCAAAGAAATGCTCAAAAAAAGCGGTGCCTGACACCAAAGAGATAACTTTGTGAAAAAAATAATGATAGTATTGGCTTGAACAGTGGATTTCTCGTTCAAAATTCACATGGTGTCTGACACCGAATGTAAGAGCACATACCAATATTGGAGGAATTAATGATGTTATTAGAAGCAATTTACCATCGGCCTAAATCAAACTACGCTTACGCCTATAATGAAGAAACACTACATATCCGCGTTCGTACTAAGCGGGATGATATGGATCAGGTGTATTTACTCCACTGTGATAAATACAATCTGCATGAAACTGGCTTTACAAAAGTAGAAATGTCAAAGCTCGCAAGCGACACCCTGTTTGACTATTATCAAGCTGAAGTCACGCCTGAATATCGACGTTGTGCTTATTTATTTGAGTTTATTTCAGGTGAAGAGAAAATCTCCATGAATGAAGTCGGATTTGTCGAAAAAACAGTTGACGATACCACGATTTTATTCGCGACTGGTTTATTTGAATATCCATTTCTGAATGCGATTGACGTAATGAAGCCGCCTCAGTGGGTAAAGGATGCTGTTTTTTATCAAATATTCCCGGAGCGGTTTGGTAATGGTGACCCTACTAATGATCCAAAAGATGTTGAACTTTGGGACGAAGCAGAACCGACGCGCAATAATTTTTTTGGTGGCGACTTACAAGGTGTCATTGATCATCTCGACCATTTAGTTGAGCTCGGTATTAACGCGATTTATTTTACGCCAATTTTCGAAGCCTTCTCAAACCATAAATACGATACAATTGATTATTTGACTGTTGATCCTCAGTTTGGTGACAGCAAGCTTGCTCGAAAATTAGTGGAAAAGTGCCACGAAAAAGGCATTAAAGTTATGCTTGACGCTGTTTTTAATCACTCTGGGTATTTTTTCGCTCCGTTTCAAGATGTCCTTAAAAATGGCGAAAAATCGGAATTTAAAGACTGGTTTTATATTCGTGAGTATCCAGTTGTAACTGATCCAAAAGCAAATTACGATACATTTGCATTCGTTCCTGAAATGCCTAAATTAAATACTGAACATCCTTTGGTGAAAGAATATTTATTAGAAGTTGCTCGCTATTGGATTGCAGATATTGGGTGTGACGGTTGGAGACTTGATGTTGCCAACGAAGTCGATCACCAATTTTGGCGCGAATTTCGCCAAGTCGTTAAGAGCGCAAATCCAGAGGCCTATATATTAGGAGAGATTTGGCACAATTCATTACCGTGGTTACAAGGCGATCAATTCGATGCGATCATGAACTATCCAGTGACAACCTCAGTTTTAGAATTTTTCTGTAAAGATATCATTGATGCCGAAGAATTTATGGGCCGCCTTGACGCGATCATGCTTGCTTATCCATTACAAGTAAACGAGGCATCATTTAATCTTTTAGATTCTCATGATACCGCTCGTTTATTAACGATATCTAAAGACAACAAAAAGCGAATGAAGCTTGCCGCAACATTTCAACTAACTTATCTCGGTGCTCCTTGCATTTATTACGGAGATGAAATCGGGATGACCGGCGACAACGACCCTGACTGCCGCAAGCCGATGGTATGGGATAAAACAAAACAAGATCTCGAGCTATTTGAATTTTATAAGAGCATGATTAAATTACGACTTGAAAACCGAGCCCTCCGCGATGGAACATTTCGATTTTTAACCGCTGAGAAAAAGTCAAAGCTAGTCGCCTATGAGCGAACCACTGAGAATACTCGTTTTATCATTGCTATGAATAGTAGTGAAGAAGCAGCCGCTATTCAGATTCCCGGCGCTAGCGATTCTTCTTGGCATGTAGTCAGCGGCAGCGGCGTCATTACGACCAAAGGTAACACACTGAAAGTCACCCTGCCCGCATTAGAGTACGTCATCATCAAAAGCGGTGCCTGACACCAAAGAGATAAGTTTGTGAAAAAAACAGCGGTGGAATCGGCTTGAACAATGGGTTTGTCGACCTAAATTCACATGGTGTCTGACACCATGCGTGGACGATTCGGCGATTTGTCCGTGTGGGACGGACGCTAGACACGAGGTCAACTGGAACCACCTCCAAGTAGGCTCAGGTAATTTCCTACAACCGTCCGCATTCCCATCACGATTAATGAAAAAGACTGAGCACCTGCCAATCGGCGGGTGCTCAGTCTTTTTATTTAGTTCGCTACATATTCTTGTAATATGTTGTCAACTTTGTTTTTCCACTGCTTGTAAGCTGGTAGCAGGAAGTCGTGGATAAAAGCTTTTTTCTCTTCTGAATCATTGATTATTTCATTTAAATGAAGAACTTGCTCTAAAATCGCTGGAAATTTTTCTAATTGTCTAGATAGTCCGCTATCATAGGTCAAGATTGAACCGATCGTTGTATTAGAACTGTTAAGGGGAACAAAGGCACCGACAATATCTTTCAACAGTTTATCTCCTGAACCGAAGTTTCGTTCTTGATAGCTAATATCAACGAGCTCAATACCGTCTTCTACAGTAATTAGTAACTGAATATACTGTCTTACAAAATCATATTGCTCTTCTGTTAATGGTTTGATCCTCATCACCTTCTAAAAGTAAGGGTACCGCTCCGACCATGGCAGAAGCAGTCCTATGGATTAATAAAAATAATTCTTTTAAATATTCTTTTGTTTTCACTAGCAAACTGACAACCGATATGAAGAGTTTTGTGAAAACTTGACATGACATAAGTGATAACCACTCTTACACTCGCGACCTGAAACCGCACTTGCACTTAAATCCGGTGAGTAACTAATTGTCACAACTTTAATTTTTCTTATCAATAAAAAAACCGTCTGGTTGCGTGGTGTTTGGATTCTCGTACTTCATACCTGTTTGCTTTTGTAGCTTCAATTTGTTCATATCTGCTTTAATAACCGCCAGATACGACGCAAGCTGCTGCTGGATGGTCTTATTCCACTCAACAATTGAAAGAGCCATTTCTTGCTCTTGTCGATCACTAGGTTCCTTTAGTCCACTCACTAGCTCTTCACGCTTTTGTAATAAAGACTCAACCATCTCAATATAAGGCTCACGATCTTCTTTCGGTAACGACGTTTCTAAGAATTCACACAGTTCCTTAGTTAGATCATAAAGTTCTTTAACTGTTGTCACTAAGCCTGCCTACTTTCTCCGTGGCGCTGCTTTCGATCAAGCTGTACAACTTGTTTCCAAGTATCACGAAACTCAATGACAAAAAGCTCTGCCTCAGCTAATGCAGTAAGATCATTTTTTGTATTAGCATCTATTAATCTATTTAAAATAAAATCATACATGCGCATCATTTCTTTGCCGATTTCACTATCGGTTTTTAACGTCACCATAAGTTCACGAATAATAGCTTGGGCCTTTAATATATTCAAATTTTTCACTTGAATATTTTCTTTTTCCATTCCTATTCTTGCTTGCTTAATAAACTTTAAACAACCGTTGTATAGCATTAATGTAAGCTCGCCAGGTGATGCTTGTGCGGTCGTATTTTTTTTGTATGTTGCTGCATATGGATTTGAAATTGCCATTGTTAGCCTCCTATATATTCAGGCGAAAGTTACCTACTAATTAGCTGGTGCTCAAAAGGTTCGTTCACCTAAGCAACCGAATTTCTTTTGTTGACTCAGATTACCCCCTTTTAAACATTCACAACTAGTAGCTAGCTAGCCGCTATTACTTTTTTTACTGATTTCCAAACAGCATCGAAAACATGCTTTCTGCTTGCGCATTTGCTTGATGCATTGCTTTTTCCATCGATGTGAACTGAGTCCAGTACCGTTCTTCAATTTGCTGAAGTCGGCGCTCAAAATTAGAGACCCTAGATTCAATGTCATTTAAATTTCTGCCTAGCGTAAACTGGTGGTTTTGTAGCTTACCATGACTACCACCTGCTCGCTCCGATACCATTCGCATCGTTACATCTAAACTATCACGCATCCGACGAGCAAGTCCTTTATCTGCATTTGTTGGACCATCAGCTGTAAAAAGTTGAAAAACACCTTCAGGGTCATTTTCAATAGCTGTCCTTAATTTACTCTCATCAATTTCGAGCTTACCACGATCCATATAATCCCTTGACGTCGTAATTCCTAAATCAGTAAGTTGGCGAATATTAGAAGTGTCATTATTTACAGAAACAGGACTATAAATATTTACCCGCAAACGATCTAAACCAGATGATAGTGCTTGGTCACGACGTAGCAATCCACTCATGGCCTTTTCTTCCCATGTCTCAATATCTTTCTCAGACATCGCCTCTTTTTGTTCTTCAGTTAATGGCTTAAAGTCACGATGATGCTCTTCTGTAAGCTTACCATTTACCATTTCTAGCATATCATTATACTCTTTAACAAAATTGACGATTGTGTCAAAAACTTTATCAACATCCGTTGAAATATTTAAGTTCACTGGAGAAGTTTCGAATGTAGCATTTAAAGAAATTGTTACACCGCTAATATTGAACGTATTTGAGTTTCTTTCAGTTTCAAGACCATTTATGGTGAACTTTGCATTTTCTCCACCTTTTTCCGTTCCCTCTTTTAAATCGAGAACATCTGTAAAGAAACCACCACTAAAAATCATTTCATTTCCACCGGTATTAAAATTCCCTGTCTCCTTACGTTGTATCGCCACTTTATCTGTTTGTGAATCATAAAACATACTTACGCCAACAGAGGATGCATTAACTTCCGTCATTACTTGATTTAATGTTCTCGATCCTTGAAACGCAAAAGTTTCTTTGACTGCTTTACCTTCTGCATTAAATGTTTCAATAGAAGAAGTGAAATAGTTCCCCTCTGACACTGTCGCATACGTAACAGCAATTTTAGCGCCTTTGGCTAAGTCTTTACCGAAGTCTAGAACGCCCGTGTCACGATTAAACAGTACTTCGTCGTCCTTTAGCCCACCTTCAGGAAGACTTGTAACGACATTGTAAGCTTTGCCATTCACTTTAACTGACATTGCTTCCGCTAAATCAGCATCACCTACAAAATCTTTTTTACTTAATTCAAGTGTACTTTTTGCTTCTGTAAATGTAATATTCTCTTTTTGTACAGTACCTTTTTTCCAGCTAAAACCATTTTCTCCACTAGCAAATAGGTCTTTCTGAGAATACAAGTCTTTTCCTGGATCAATTTTCGTTCCACCCGCAACAGAAAGACTGTTCCCACTCGCATTTGTTGCTGCTGTTGCTAACCGATCTACTTTGGAAATCGTAAACGATCCATTAGACGCGGCAGAAGTCGCCGTCGCCGTGACAAAACTCGGGTTTGAACTGATTACTTTTTTCGCACTCATATTTGCACTTCGCATCACTGTATCAAAAATATTGTCACGAAACTTGGCCATCATTGTATTTAACTCACGATAGGAATCACGTTTCCATTCTAATGTTTGCTTTTGTTGTGTTAACTTATCCATCGGCATTCTTTCAGCACGCATTAAATCTTTGATAATTTGTTCTGTATCCATTCCAGACGCTAATCCACCGATTCTCATCTTACACACACCTCATTCCTCTATTACTACTTATCCTTAATATCGGATACGACCACTATTATCTTTAGGTTTTTTGAAAAAATAAAAAAGAGTACCCGATTAATATCGTCGCACTCTCCTAGGTAATCACGCTTTTTTATCAACAATTAACCCTACATGCTCAAGCATTGAAGATACCATATCCAAAAATTCCCGCGGTGGAATTTGTCGAACGACTTCCTTCGTCTTTTTGTCAACCACTTCAACGAAAACACGATTTAAATTTTCATGAACTTGAAATTTTAAGGAGGTTAAATTTAATTCTAAAAACTTATTAACACTATCAATATTTGTATCAAGATCTGCCTTAGAAATCTCTTTCGTTTTCTTTTCTTCCGTTTGTTGCTGTTTATCTTTTAAAGTTTCTTTTACGCTGTCTTGAATTGCCTCAGTAGCTGTTTTGACTTCCTTGTCCTTCATTTTTGTTATGTCAAAAGAATTTGATCCAGATAACGACTTCACTTCCATGTGAATAGCCTCCTTGTTTGAAAACGCTCTTTTTATTTATATCGGAGGAAAACTAAAAATTCTTAATACAAATAAGCTGAAACTGATAAAATAAGTCTTTATACCTATGCTATAATGACAAGTTTCACGTTATCACATAAGACCAATGGAATCATTGTCATCTTAACGCATAATGAATTTAAGCCACTTGTATTTCTACGGATAAACCTAATACAATTTTCAGCAGTGAACAACTGCATCAATTACTTTGGAAGACGGACAGTCTTGGAGATCTTCGAATAATATTGGCAAATAAAAATTGATTCTGATCCAAGTGACCGATATATGTAGAGACCCTTTTTGACTAATTTATCATAAAAATATAGAGCAACCAAGTGGCTGCTCTAGAAATGCTTGTTTCTATAATTTTAAATCAATACTTCCACCGAGGTGCGGCTGGGCTGCATGCTGAATCGCATCGGCCCCTGCAGTACTCATCAGCTTTTGCAACGCTTCACTTTGCTGCTCGGAATTACCCAATGCTTTCTTCATGATAGACATCGAAGCTTGTTGTTGGACTTGTCCTTGGCTAAGTGCCATTGATAGTAGCGCTATGTCCATGTGAACACCTCCTAGTTTAGTCGTTTAAAATTAAGCGTGAAACCTCTCTAACTTTGGTGTCGCAGTCAGTTAACTAAGACACAATATAAGTTTGAAAAGCTTCTTCTAATTCCTCTTTCCACTTCTTCATTTGAGGGGTCAGCGTAAATTGGATTATTTCTTGTACTTTACCATGACTTTTCGCTTCATATGCACTAACTACTAGTTCAAGAGCATCTTGGACTTTGTTTGATGTTGATTCGATTTGATGATTTTCTAGTTTTTCTGTTACTGGTGTTAGAGATTGTTGCATTGTTGAAAATGCAGATACAATATCTTCAAACATACTCATTGTTTCTTCAAACTTTCCTTCAGTTAGTAACTTTTGAATGTGTTGTAAACCTTCCAGAGTTGTTTCAGAAAGCTCTACTGATTGTTTCATGACATCAATGTACTTTTCCATTTAGATCACTCCAGTATAGTTAAAATTGATTCTATTATTAATTTCGATCGTTTACATGAATTTATCAATTTCCGTGAATAGATAATACTAGTATAACCTAGTATTAATTGTGATTCCAATTTATTCTTTTACCGTAACTATTCTTTTCTTTACAATATTTGTCTCAAAAAAAATAACAACCAGCGGCTGCCATAAGGGTCACTTAAACTATTATTCAATTAATCTTCAACCTTTCGACAAAATCTAACAAAATTCGGGCAGTGAACGTACTTTGCGCCCTAAGAAAGATTTTTTAAAAATTTCTTAAAGCTAAAAACACTTTATCAACATCATAGACATTTGCAGGTATAGTATGTGTTCTATTACCATTGTAAGCAACTTGATAAGAATTCAGTATATCAGCTGATAGTTCTATAAGGTATTCTATCTCTTTATAAGTGAGAGGAAATTCTTTGCTAATAAGACCATTACTTTTAAAATATTTCTTGTCATTATGAGCAAAAGCCTTATCTCTCCATGATATTAGGTTATTTATTATAGATTCAACTTTCTCTAATTGTTCCCGATGTTTCTTTACTGTTGAATGGTCTATATCATTACCACTTCCTAGCTTACTATTTATTTGAGAAACATTTGAAAAGATTTTGTGATGATTAGCTTCGATGAAATTTAAAAAGTTAAAAATATTTTTGCTTTTTCGAGAGGCTGGCTCAAAAAGTTTTGCAAGACCCATTATTGCAGAGTATTGGAACGAATGAATTGTTAATTGAAAGAAAGCTGGAGCCTTGTTCATTGCTTGTAAAAATTCACTATTTGTGCTTTTTTCTTTTAGATACTTGTTCAATAAATAAAAACTGTTAATTTGATAAAGTTCTTCTAAGAGATTTTGCACATCATTAATAAATTGATTCTTAATCTCATTTGTCAAAGGAATTCAACCTCCCTTTGCTTTATTATTTAAATATGATTATGAAAAAGAGACCCCAGCAGCATCGTCAGAGTCCCTTGGTGGTAGTTAAATATTATCCTAATAATTGAAGTACAGCTTGTGGAGCTTGGTTAGCTTGTGCAAGCATTGCTTGAGAAGCTTGAGAAAGAATATTGTTCTTTGTCATTTCCATCACTTCACGAGCCATGTCTACGTTATGGTTAAAAGACTTCCAAGCTTCTAGTTACAATTTATCTAAGAGACCGCATTGCTGCGCTCTTTCTTTTCCGTTAATTTCAAAAAAGCGCATAAATACCTTTTCAGCCGACTTTCTCGAGTAAGTTCCATTTTTTACTTGAGGCCACTTCTTAACATCTTTGAAGTCGACAATCCTTGGATACTGATCACTTTGGCTAAATCGACACTCTATCTTCTTATATCCTAATGCTGCTATAGCAGCAATTCGGTGTTGTCCTTCAGTAATAATAAATCTATAATCGTCTTTATATTTCAGCATGTACCCTGTTACATAACCGTCAGCAAATAGTTCTGGTAAATAACCAATATTATCTAACATTTCGCAACTTGTTGTAAGACGACCCATTTCCGCTATTCCAAACTTATCAGTATTCGGGCCAAAGAAGTGATTACCACCAGGTCTTGTTTCACCAGGATTATCTTCTACAATAACTCTTAGTTTCTCGTTCCACAACCAAGGATAACCTACCCAACCCTTCTTTAACAATGATAATGCTTGATCTTCATTATAAAAAAATGCTTCAGATAAGTTTCTCGGTTTAAATAATTGATAAAACTTTTTAAGAACAGATGCATCATAGGTGACATTTTTATTTTCCCTATACTGCTTAATCGTTTCGACAAATGGGTGAAAACCCTCCTCATTGTAGGAAAAGCCATATTTATCACAGCATTTTGAAATGTCAACTTCTACAATTGTAGAACGACTTGATTTAACATTTGTTCCATTCGGAATAGTGAAGCGCCCTTTTACACGGTTCTCTCTTTCTATCAAGAAAAGCTCGAAATATCCAATATGATCTTGATCCTCTAAGATACAAGTAACTTCAAAACCTTTTTCTTTAAAGTAATTTAAGCGTATATCGTTAGCTTCCATTAGTATTGGAAGCTTAACAAATAATTGTTGATTAGCTTTTTCTAATAATGCTTTAACTATTTCTAATTGTTCACTGAC
The DNA here is from genome assembly GCA_031761875.1 of Bacillaceae bacterium IKA-2. Classification (GTDB taxonomy): domain Bacteria; phylum Bacillota; class Bacilli; order Bacillales; family Anaerobacillaceae; genus Anaerobacillus. Next base: position 4,009,255 of record CP134492.1, read on the forward strand.
ATCCTGATACCAATCGTTATGGTTTGGAGCTAAAATGATAACATCATAATGAGACAAATGCGGTATATCCGCTAAAGTCAAATGATTATGAAAATATTTAGCTTTTTTCTGCTCAGGTTGTCTTAAATTTTCTTGCCACTCTTTTGATATTAATTCAAGTAACGCACCTTTTCTTGAGTCAATCGCTTCGACATCAAACCCGTAATAATTTAAGTTTTTACTAATAACACCAGAACCAAACTCTATTTCAAGAACTTTATTTGCACCTTCTGAAAAATGTTTAACTACTGTATGTAATAAAAGATTACGCTCGTTACCTCTGTTAATATCGGTTTTTACGATTAAAGATTTTTCTCCATATGATAAAGAAGTAGTAATTATATAATCATCATTTATCTCGAGTTTGGTTTTCCCCTTAAAATGAGGCATAATTCTTTTCAAATTTTCAATAACTAAACTATGCTCAGACTGTTCTTCAGCTAAATAACTAGCTCTTATATATAAGTGATACGCTTCTAAATAGTCTTTTTTATGTTCGAAAATAATACCTAAGTTAGCAAGTAAATCAAATCTCAATGGATAAATCCTAAGTCCATCAGAAAGAACGTTAATTGCTTCGTTAGCATTACCTTGAGCTTGATACAGCATGGCTTTAAGGCTAAAAGTATCCGGGTCTGTTGGCATTACCGCAGAATATTGCGTTAGTATAGTTCCTGCTTCAGTAAAATATCCTTGTTGTATAAATTGTTGAATTTTTTCTTTAATAGCTATTAAACTTTGTTCAGACAAATTAATCACCTCTAAGGAAAACTATTTAAAAAAGCTAGAGCATTTACTCTAGCTTTTTCAAAAAATCTAATATTTATTAACCAAGAAGCTGAAGTACTGCTTGTGGAGCTTGGTTTGCTTGTGCGAGCATTGCTTGAGAAGCTTGAGAAAGAATGTTGTTCTTTGTCATTTCCATTACTTCACGAGCCATGTCTACGTCACGGATACGAGATTCTGCAGCTTGAATGTTTTCAGCTGAGTTCCCTAAGTTAGAGATTGTGTGATCTAAACGATTTTGAACAGCACCTAACATTGAACGCTCAGCAGATACAGTTTCAATTGCATTATTTATAGTAGTAATTGCACTTGAAGCATTTTCTTGAGAAGATATATCGATTCCTTTTGTTGAATCGATAGTTGCTGCTGTAACAGCACCTGCAGCTGAATCAGCTGGTTTATCAGCTATTATTCCAGCTGTTACACCTTCACCTAGCTCTGCAGAAACAAAACCAGTACCATTTAAAGCAGATAGTACTTCAGAGTGTGTTGCTTCAATACCACCAGCGGCGGCAGAAGCCCCTGCCGCTTGCTTTAACGTAATTGTAACTTCAGTGCCTGCTGTATTAACTGCAGCAGTTGTGCTCGTTACTTCTGCTCCATTTACTCCTGCTAAATCAGCATATTTTATAGTAATTGCAGTTTCAGTGTTATTCTTAATTGAAAAATCACCTACAGTAACAGCAGTAGCTTCTGCTCTAGCGACATCTAATGCAGCAGAACTCATATTGTTAATATTTAGAGTAATATCTTGTGCCGTATTAGCACCAATATGAAATTTACCAGAAAAACCTGCTTTTCCGTCTTTACCAAGTAAGTTTTGAGTGTTAAATTCTGTATTGTCAGAGATACGCGTAATCTCTTGCGCTAACTGATCAACTTCTTTTTGTAACTCTTCACGGTCCTTATTATTGTTCGTATCATTCGATGATTGTACGGCTAATTCACGCATACGTTGAAGGATCGAGTGAGTCTCAGTCAAAGCACCCTCAGCAGTTTGGATCATTGAAATACCATCTTGAGCATTACGAGAAGCTTGATCTAAACCTCGGATTTGTCCACGCATTTTTTCAGAGATTGCTAAGCCTGCTGCATCGTCTCCTGCTTTGTTGATACGAAGACCTGAAGCTAGTTTCTCCATGTTGTTTGATGCTGCACTTTGGTTAACACCCATCTGACGATAAGTGTTCATTGCTGGGATATTATTGTTGATAATCATAATAAAATTCCTCCTTGAGTTTGGTTTGTCCGCCCACGTCCTTGTGGTTGGCATTGTTTAAGCCTTTATGATCAGAAAGTCGGCCGTGTCTTTCGTTTCATTTTGCTTTACATAGATTATATCGGTAGGGAAGAAAAATAGTTTAGTGATTTTTGCGGTTTTTTATAAATATTTTAAAAAAATTTAGCAGAATAGAATAGATGAACTCGAATACTGAATTCTTGTCCTTAAAAACCCCCTAACGCCAGTTTTAGTAACGTTAGGGGGTTAATAGTTATTGTATTTTTTACCTTTATTGCTTTTAACCAGTATCCATTTAATATATGATATTGGGGATGTCTAGAGTATATTTTTTCGGCTACACCTTCATTATACGTATGTAGAGTTAAGTTGCAGTCATCGACCATTTCTAATGTTAACTAATTTTATTCTTCCTTTTAGACGATCGATTCAATACTTTCCTCACTTACCCTCCTCACTCTTCGAAAAACTCCCCATCAACTGCTTCAGTAAATCCACCGATCCACTAGCAGCTTTCTGATTCTCTTCTTGAATCGCTAGAAAAATCTCTTTCCTATGGATCTCAACTGATCTTGGTGCATTGATTCCGAGTTTTATTTGGTCGCCTTCAATCGAGATGACCGTTAATTCAATGTCATCACCGATCATAATTGATTGGTTTATTTTCCGTGATAATACTAGCATCGTTAGCCCTCCTTAGTGACGGTTTGTGGCATAAGAAGATGCTTTGTTCCATAATTGGGATCGTTTAAAGCGATTTGTTTGCCTTTTTGTTTGTTGCTGTTAACAGCTACTGGGCCTTGGAGATTAGCGGTTGTCAGGGTAAATGGTTCTTGGACAGTGAGCATGAGGAATAAGGCGACATCCTCTTCTTTTTCGATTTGTAATGCTGCAACTGTTGCATCTGATAGTTTTGCTTGATAGTCTGGAAAAAATTGAAATGGTGAGACGACAACGAAGCCTAATTGTGACGTTGTCACAGATTGTAAAATGTAAAACGGCGTTGTTTCATCAAAAGGTAATAAAATAAATTTTTTCTCGTCTAAAAAGCTCGGGATCCCGCTTTCGAATTCAATGATTTTTTCGTCATTTATTTCTACTTCACCTAAATATTTCGTTTCAATTTTCATTTTTTTCACCACTTTATCTTTTTTAATTACTTCTATTGTAATGCAGGGGCTTGATGATTTAAACGTGCAAATAAAATAAAACAAGAAATCCGCCTTTAACGACTTCTCTCCTGTTTGAATAGGTGTTAGTTGGTTAGGAAGGTCAAGAGCTTTTAAGGGCGGTTGGGCAGTTGGTTTAGGAGATTAAAGGCTTTAAGAACTTTGGTTTATCCTTTATCTTGATCTTGCTCTTGCTCTTACTTTCCCTTTTCCAACTTTCCAACCTTCTACTTCTTTTATTCTTTCCCCTTCCAACATTTCTCCAAGCTACATTTGCCTATTCACTTGGAGTCCGACCGCTTGAAAGGTAATCTGATTTTTTTGGCGCATATAGACATCTGTTTGCCAGGGACGATGTTGGATGGTGGACTCTCGTTTTTCTGCTCGAATGTCAACTGAGCCACCTTTAGCATTGACACTTATTTTACTCGGTTGATAATTAATTTTCACTGAAAATGGGCGTGGCATCAGCCCAATATTAAATTCTTTTTCTGAAAAAAGTTTACTGTTTACTTTAGCAAGGTGAGGAATAACTTCGCCCCCGTTTTCGATTTTCATTAACTGGTCGCCTTCTCTTGCATACTTCGATGTTATTTCCCTTGCATTATTCATGGCCTTGGCCGCAAACTCTTCGTTTACGCGGTAAATGTGTTTTGAATTTGCAGACGCAAATGCTTCTCTTTGATCAATCGTAAGTCGCGAAGGTTGTTTGCTTATTTTTATTTGAGCATGTTGTTGCTTCATAGAATAAACTGGATCATGCTGTTGTATTTGGATATGGGGGCGATGAGCCTTCATACCAATTTTGCCATGACTCGAGCTAATTTGTAAACTTGGCAGCTGCATCTAAGAACCCCCCTCCGTTTTAGTTGGACAGTTGGTTAGTCTTTAGTTGGTTAGGTAGGTCAAGAGCCTTAATTACAGTTGGAAAGTTGGAAAGGGGAAAGTTGGAATGAAAGTCAAAAACTTTGAAATGGCAGTTGCGCTTGCACAGTTGGCTAGTCCTTAGTTGGTTAGGAGATCAAAGACTTTATCTTTTCCCTTGACCTTGATCTCGTTTTTCCTTTTCCAACTTTCCAACTTTCCAACTTTCAACTTCTCTTACCCTTTCCAACCTTCTACTTCTTTTAATCTTTTTTACTATCCTACCTCAAAAAGTCCATTAACGATGGTTGGATAATCCGGGCACTAGCGGCTAGTGCGGCACGGTGAACCGTTTCTTGGGATTTTAGATCCATAATTACTTTTTCCATATCAGCATCTTCATTGTTGGACATGATTCTTTTTGCAATAACTTCTTGTTCCATGATACGTCTTTCTGTCATTTCAACACGATTATAACGGGCACCAAGTTCCGCTCGTTCATTAACAACTTTGTCCATTTGGGTACTGATGTTGTTGAGAAATTTGGTAATATCTCCTGATTTCGAACTAGAGTCATTAAGAGCGTTTTCTAGTCGGATAATGTCTCCAAAAAAATCACTTGAGAAAACTTGACCAGGGTTGATGTTAACGTTCATGTTTATGCCCTTTAAAACTTCGATATTAACTTTTTGATTGTTTGTAGAAACAGCGTCTTTGTAGGAGATGACAATTTGATTGTCTTTTAATGTTTCAGTACTATTTTTGTCATCACCGTTTTCATCTTTTGTTGTGTATTGATGAGTGATTCTCTCACCATCGATTTCAATCGTTTTACCCGTAGTGCTTTGAAAAGTGTTTCCACCGTTATCTCCAGCAAATTTATAAAGTTCACCGTTGTAGGTGACTTCAAAATTCTCTTTATTAGCAATGAATTCTTCGTTATCTGTTTTGAGATCCATTTTTGTTGTATCGATTGGTTGTGTCGTTGTATTCGTGCCATTAAAAATATATTTATTATTCGCCTTTGAGTTGCCTAAAGCGACGAGGTGTTCACGTAATTGGTTAATTTCTTTTGATATGTTAGCCCGTTGTGTTTCTTCATACGTATCGTTTGAAGCTTGAACGGTTAGTTCGCGAATACGATGTAGGCTTTGTGTCACGCTATCAAGGGTTGCATCTGCTGTATCCATCCAGTTGTAGACTTCACCAAGGTTGCGCTTAAACTGCTCTACTTCTGCCACTTGCGTTCGGTAACGCATCCCGTTCATCGCAACAACGGGGTCTTGAGAGGCACGATTAATTTTTTTGCCTGTCGCAAGTTGATCCATAATTTTACCTAAATTTTGATAGCCATTACTCATATGACGTAATGAGTTATTTGCTAGCATTGTTTGCGTCACGCGCATTTACATTCACCTACTTTTTTCAGTTTATCTATCGCATTTAGCCCAGAACCCTCACTTCAACACGTGCCTAAATGGGAAAGCAATTATCTGCCCAATCCGTTAATAATCCGATCAAGCATATCGTCTACTACTGAGATCATTTTAGCGGCAGCGTTATAGGCATGCTGGAATTGAATTAAGTTTGTCATTTCTTCATCAAGCGATACGCCACTTACACTCTCGCGGCGTTGATCGACGGAAAGTCTTAATGTATCGGAGTTCCGCATCATTCTCTCAGCTTCATTTGTATGAACAGCCATGTCACCAATAACACCTTGGTAAAAGCTTTGCACATTTGTAGTTGTGCCACCGAAGTTAAGACTAGCATCTTTGACGTTAGCTAGCGCAAGAGCGTTAGAACCGTCACCGGAGAATCCTTTTCCTTGGTAGTCAGTAGAAGCTGCAATATTGTCTAATCCAGCCATAATTGCATCTGAAACTTTCAAATTCGAAGCAGCACCTTTAAAGTTAACGATTGTTAGATCAGCGCCTCGATATTCAAAAAAGTTTATTGGTGGATCGCTCTTCTCTCCTGCAGCAATTTCATTCAAGCTCCAACCTGAGTTGTGGACTGCATTAAACTCCGCCGCGAAGGCAAATACCATTTGATCTAAGTTCTGAAACATTTCTGGGTACAAACCTTTTTCTTCACCATTTTTTGCTATATAGCCATATGATTCAAGGTCAGCTTTCATTTTTCCTGCTGCATGGAAATTATCAACAGTAAATTTTGAAACGCCGCCATTCGTTTTATAATCAAAGTTCGGGTCTTCTTGTGTTTTTTGTGAAGCAAAGTAAACTGCTTCGACTAGCCCCGTATCGTCATCATAAGCGACTTTCATTTCATTTGCTTCCAATCGCTTACCGTCTACTAGCGTGACACCTATATCACGGCCGTTTTGATCTACTAGTTTTATCGTATATTTACCTTCAGCAATATCAAGTGCTAGTCCACCACTCCCGACTGGCTCTACCTTTACATTGACAAGCTGAGAGAGACGATCAACTAATTGATCACGTTGATCATATAAATCGTTTGGCAAAAAGCCATGTGGTTCGACAGATGCGATTTGGGTGTTCATATTATTAATTTGGCGAGCTAATGAATTTACTTCTTCCGCCGTTACATTAATTTCATTTTTTAAGTCACGTTGAATAGCTTTAAGCGATTCGGAAGTGTAATTAAAAGTTTCAGCAACTGCCATGCCGCGTTGTCGAACAACAGAACGGGCACCTGAGTCTTCTGGATGAACAGATAAATCCTGGAGAGACGTCCAAAAACGGTCCATTGTTTGTGCTAAGCCGTCTTCTGTCGGTTCGTTCATAATGTCTTCCATTTTGTGTAAAGCAACTTGCCGTGCATCCCAATAACCAAACTTACTCGTTTCTGCTCGATATTGTGTATCTAGAAAGCCTTCACGTATACGTTGAATCGCACCTGCTGATACGCCAGTTCCAAGCTGTCCTGGAATATCCGGTCGGTTCATTCCTGGATTAGGGTATGCCTCTGTTTGCGTGAAGTTCACTCTTTGTCTTGAATAGCCTGGTGTATTTGCATTAGCGATGTTATGTCCAGTTGTATGTAGCGCTGTTTGTTGGGTAAACATGGCACGTCGAGCAGTTTCTAAGCCATGGAAAGTAGATTGCATTGTAGTTCCTCCGTTTCTGTAAAGTAAAAAGGTGGAAAGGGGAAAGTTGGAAAGGAAGGTCAAAAGCTTTAAGGGCCGCTCGAAAGTTATTAGTTGGTTAGTCGTTAGTGGTTAGGAAGGTCAAAAGTTTTAAAAGCTTTGGATTATCCTTTGCCTTTGATCTCTTTTCCTTTCCAACTTTCCAACTTTCGACTTTAATCTTTAATCTTTAATCTTTTCCTTTCCAACTTTCCAACTTTCTACCTTCCAACTTATTTCACGCTTTCGAATCAAATAGTGAACGTCCTAACGGTTCATCGTCACCTTGGTCTGGACGTTGATAATTTCCGGTCTCAAGCTCAGGCTGTAGGACATCAAGGGATAAATTCACAAATCGTAACGAATCTTCAATAAGCTGCTGGTTTAGCTGATTTTTTTGTTTTAAAGTTTGAATTTGCTGGACGATCTGCTCTTGCAGGCTTACTAGCTCTTCTTTTTCACCATCACTGACATGAGGGAGAATCTCAGCTAATGTTCCGACTTCTGTTACTAATCCCTTGCTTTCCATAAAAAATTGAACAAGCCTCACTCGTTCTTGTTCTACTCGTTGCAACTGCTTTAATTGCACAGTTTCCTTTTGCATGAGCGTCTTTAAGTGAGCGATGTCTCCTTTTGTTACACATTCTGTTTTCTCTTCTGCTAATTCATTAAACAGTTGATGAATTTTAATTAGTTTTTTGATACATGCTGTCAATAATTCGATAGACATCCTTTTCACCTCAAGTCTTAATCATTCCAAAACTCATAAAATTTTCTGGCAACTTCCTCGGAGTTAACTTTGTACTCTCCGTTTTCAATTTTCCCCTTTAATTCTTCAACCTTTTCTTTTCGGTCAGTGACAATTTTCAATTCCTGTTGCATTTTCTTTGCTTCAGTTGATATTTCAAGCTGATCTTTTTTCTTTGTCACTTCTCCACTTGGCTGCGATTTTTCTAGTTGTTTGCGGTAAATGTTTTGTATATTTGAATATGGATTAATTTTCATCTTTATCACCTCTTTTAAAGTAATGTAACTACCTTATTGTTATTATCGTCTTAAAAATCGTTTTTGTTTAGGAAAATTTGAATTTCGGCTACTTTTTGGTCATTTTTTTCTTATTTTGCTATCTTTTTTGGCAAAAAATACCGCTAGCGGGTGCTAACGGCATTTCGAGTGTTTCGTTTCTAAGTGTAGCCGATCATTTCGAGACTCAATAAAAAAATTTATCGCCGGAGGTCAGGCTGACGATATTTCATTGTTGCCGACAGGACATTGACAACGATTAGCTCGAATTGAGGCACCTCAGCTTTCTTTGCTATCTTTTTCGATCAATTTTCGTATCTAAGGAATGATAAGTTGTCAATTTGCTTTTTTCTTCGTTGCGTTTACGATCTGCAAATTTCTTTTCACTATCCATACGGCTTAAGCCACTTGTAATATTGCCTTTACACTCACCACAAATCCGCCCTTCACGAATCATTCTTTTACATGATTCGCATGGATAGGCTAGGTTTGGAAAGCTTTGTAAATGCAAGCGGCCTTGCTTAATAAATTTGACAACTAACTCTTCTTTCACATCAGTTCCTTCTTCGACCTCCTTCATAGACGCCATCCGATTTTCTTTTTTTCTTACGAACTGATAAACAGTTTGAAAATCTTCTTCCTCTTTTTTGTAGCAATCTTGACAAACATCTCGTAAATTTCTAACAAAAATTTTATTACAATTTGGACAATTTTTTAAATCTGGCACGCTGATCTCCCCTATCCACTACATTTAGTCGAATATCCTCGTCGGCTCTAATAATACCGTTATTTGTACAATCACTATATAGGTCATTCTCGTGCTCAATAGTCTCTGAAATAGAGTCTAGCCCGCAAATCTAGTAAATAATTCGCCAGAATGAATTTCATAATACCAAAAACTAGCCACATCAATCTACAAAGTTGAAAACGGTTCATTTCAACTTTGTAGTATCCTGGTGGCGTAGAATCTGCATTATGAAATTCATTCGACTGAATAACTTTCGAACTTTTCTAACAGCTGTTAATTTCTATTATATTCGAAAACAACGGATTTTTTAAGGGGATTTAGTAGGAATATGTCGTTTTTTCAGTTTATTTTACGAGAATTGTCGTTTGATAGATTTGATATGTTCAATCCGAGAAAATTTAATAGTTTAAAAAGATCAACTATAATCTAGTCTGTCTAGCCCCTAGCAACAGTGAGGGCGTACACATGAGCTGCCTGATTGGCCTTTAAAACAGCTGCCGCTTCATAAAGTGTTGCTCCTGTTGTATAAATGTCATCAACGAGTAAAACTTTCTTGTCTTGGATGGTGTGAAGTAGCGCTGGCACGATTTGAAACTTTTCCTCTTTATCTTCTTCTTGTAAGCGTTCTTTACGTGTTTTTTTACTTTGTTTACGAGATTCTTGAGGTCTTTGCAATACTTCGACGACTTCGAATGGAAGCCCTTCAGCTAATAGTTTTGCTTGATTAAAACTTCGTTCGTAAAGGCGAGTCTCATCGAGTGGAATTGGTACGGCGACATCAACGGGAAATTGTTTGGCTGCTTTTTGTAACGGTTGCCAAAACAACTTTACTAACTCGGCGTCACCTCGATATTTCCAAGTTGCGATCACTTCTTGTAAAAAATCATTATAAACGTACAATGATCGATTTTTTTCTAAAGCATCACTTTGCCATCTGATGCAATCTGCGCATCGATCACCGCTTCTAAATTGGGGATCAAGATGAGCAAAGGGGCGACCGCATTTTCTACAGATCTCACCTTGGATTTCTGTTAGTTTCTCACTACATAGTTCACAAATCATTGCCGGGGTCGTGAGCGCGTAGACAAACTGCCAGCTTATCTTTTCCAAAAAAGGTTGTTTACAAATTAGGCAGTGCATCTAATCGCCTCCTTCTTTTAACTGAAATATCTTGCTAAAATTCAAGTATTTTCATAGTTTTTTTTACACCGATAAAGACAATCAGCTCCCAAGTTTGTTCATTTCGTTAATATGATCAATCGCATCAAGCATTGCTTCTGTTTTCCCATAATGAAAAAAAATAATTTCGCCACTAGGAAATTCGCTGCTGCGACCGACACGTCCTGATATTTGCACGAGTGCGCTTTCGCTAAAAACATCATCATCAGCACCATAGATAGCGACAGCGACATTTGCCACGGTCACCCCTCGTTCCAATATTGTTGTCGTGACAAGAAGTTGAATTTCAGCGTTACGAAATTTTTGAACTTTTTCATTGCGTTCGGGGTCCTCTGAGTGAACTCCATCAAGAGCTTGAAATTGAGTTTGAAGTAGTGGGACGAGCTTTTTAAGGACTGTTACTGAGGGGACAAACAGAAATGCTTGTTGCTGTGCGGCTACTTTTTCTGAAAGCCAATCAGTCAGGAGACTTGGAATATCGGCTTTTTTTAACTGATTTTGCCAGCTACCGATCCATTTTAATTTTGGAACAGGTAGTGGAAAGCCATGATAGCGTTTCGGAATTTTCACTGCGGTTAAAATGCCGTTTTGTACTTGTTTTTGCAATTGCTTATCTGGAGTTGCGGTTAAGAGGATTGTCGTAGCATCGTTTTTGCCAGCTTGATTGATGGCATGTTTCAACATTGGGTCATAGGAAAGTGGGAACGCATCGACTTCATCAATCACGACAAAATCAAAACAATTTTCATAGCGAAGCAGTTGGTGCGTCGTTGCAATGATTAGTTGACCTGACTTGCCGCGATCTTCGCTACCGCCATAGAGTGAGAGAACTTCAACGTCAGGAAAAACTTTTTTTAAGCGCGGTGTAAGTTCATGAACAACGTCTCGACGCGGGGTTGCAATCAGGACATTCTGACCCATTTCAAGCGCGGAGTTTATGCCTTCAAAGAGGATTTCAGTTTTCCCAGAACCACAAGGATTATCTTTAGTAGACCAATATATAAGAAGTATAAAAAGCTTGTCCTATTAATCTTTTTAACTTGTTATATATTAGTCTACATATAATACGTTAGAATTTTAAATTGGAGTTACTTTCTTAACGTGTTCTCTCAATCGAATAACCTCGTCTTTCAGTTCTTCGTGTTCCACCAATTGCAAGAGAAGATTGCGTTTATCTTCTTCAAGTTCTCTCACTTTTTGTCGTAGTTGTTTAATTTGCTGAACTTTTTGTTGGTTCGGTGTGGTGTACAAAACATCTTCTTTAGCTTCTTTTTCTTCAATTGCTTTTCGTTTTTGCATTTCACGTAAACCCATGATCCGCTCTTTGATTTGAAGGTTATTATATAAAGTGGCAGGGGTAACTCCTGCTTCTTCCGCAACAGTTTTAAAGTTGATTTGCTTGGTTTTGGAACGCTTTAATTTTGCTATAGCCTTATCTACTTTTTCAAAAGTTTGTTGTTGACGTAATTTAGCGTGTTCTTTTAACCCAAGCGTGTTATCCTTTTTATTCTTCTTTGTTGCCATGTATCTGTGCCTCCAATCGTTCCACAATCGGGTTTAAATATATCCATTTCGCTTTTAAACGTTGATGTTCTCTTGTCCTACCTTCTGCTTCATAGCGTTCCATTTCACTCTCTAGGAGGTCTAGTTCACGCTTATGGATAGGGTAATATTCCTCCGTAGTTACATAGTTAGGGCAATTGATGAAGATACAACCGTCACCATTATCACATCCCCCCCTACGAGAATCTTGTAGACATATACCAGTAGGTAGAGGATTGATATACATTTCTTTTGTTAAATTAGAAATGAAATCTTCGATTTCTTCTTCGGCTTTGCCTTTAAACTGTTGTGCTAGATTTCTTTTAATGATACTTGCGTTAATACCTGCAATTTTACTATTAGGAGCAATAATACTCTTTACCATATTTGCTGTTTCTTCAATTTTGACTCGTTTGTAATGGTCGGTCATTTCAGATGTAACATGTTGATAATGTTTCATAATAAATGAAATAGGTACTCTCTTTCGAATTAAATCATTACAGTAATTCACTCTAAACTGGTGAGCTTGTAACGGATATAATTCACCATCATCACCTCTTATATCCCATTTTTTAATAAATTTTTTTATTCGAGTATACCAAGAGCTTGAAGGTTTCAGTGTTACTATTTCCCCATAATGACCATGCACTCTCGATAAAAATAATTCTTCAAATTCACTTTCTTGCCTTAATTTATTAGTATGTTCTTCGAGTTCTTGTATCGTGTCTACTACTAACTCATTGACAAATATCTTATGTGGGGTGGGAATACCTCTGTTTGTTTTTGATATCGTACAGTCCATATAATAACCACCTTCTGAAAGTGGCTTAACACAACCTATTTTCAAACTTAAAATTTCGCTAAGACGAAGCCCTGTTTGAGATAACAATATAACTGCACATTTAGTTAAAATTTTATCTTCATTCATTGCACTGTTTATGATACTCTAAAAGTGGCCCATTAATAGAATAATATCAATTGAAAAACGGTCCAGTACTTTAACACTAATCTCTTACTGTTATGATGGCAGTAAAGGGGTGGGATGGAGTGATTGAGATAATGGACAAACATGCAATAATAAAACTAAAGCAGCAAGGTGTATCCAATAGAAAAGCTGCCAAGCTTTTAAACATCAATCGGAAAACAGTCGCAATCTATTGGAATGAGTACCAGAAGAACAATACTCTGTTGAATGCCTTAGACGTTAATAAAAAAGAAGTACAAGAAGTACAAGAAAAAATATGCGAGGCACCAAAGTATAATGCTCAAAATAGAAAGCCAAGAAAGTACACAGCAGAAATCGATACCAGATTAGACGAAATCCTAGAGAGTGAATCTGAAAAGTGTAAAGAGTTAGGTCGACATAAACAACAGCTGACTAATTTGCAAATTCACCAAATGCTAGTCAATGAAAAGTTTGATATTGGATATACAACTATTACAAATAAAATCAGAGAAAAAAGAAACAAACCTAAGGAATGCTTTATTAAACAATCATATGATTTAGGGCAAAGACTTGAATATGATTTTGGCGAAGTGAAGTTAGAAATAAACGGGGAGATCAATACCTATCATCTAGCTGTACTATCTTCACCAGCTGCTGATTTCAGATGGGCGTATTTATATAAGAATCAAAAGCAAGACGTCTTTATGGATTCTCATGTGCGTTTCTTCGATATGTTAGGTGGCGTTTATTCAGAGATTGTGTACGACAATATGAGAAATGTAGTATCAAAATTCATAGGTAAAACTGAAAAAGTCCTCAATGAGAATTTGCTAAAATTGTCACTCTACTACGGATTCGATATCAACGTCACTAATTGTTTCAGTGGAAACGAGAAGGGTAATGAAAAGTATATGATAATGTAAAGTAAGGCTGTTAAATAACCGTAAGTAAAGGATCCCTCGCTGTTTTACTTTACATTATCTGCAACGCAAACACTATTTTATTTATCAAATCTTTTTAGCCATTCCAATAAATCTCCACTTTTTTGCCAAGAAGGTGCACCTTTTGGTACAACATCTGTATATGCTTTTTCAATTGCTTCTCTTTTTTGTTTTGAATCTACCTTAGCGTAAATTTCAGTTGTTTGGACAGAACGGTGACCTAGTATATCACGGATGTATATGAGATTAACTCCTGCTTGGAGTAAGTGCATAGCTTTTGAATGTCTCAGACAATGACAGCTAAATCGTTCTGGGATTAATATTTGATCTTTAATACGAGCCTTGCGTGCATATTTATCTAGTATGTAATTCACCCCTGCCCGGGTCAGTTTTTCTCCTCTTTTGTTACAGAACAATGGGTACATGTTTGCTGACAAACTTAACAGCCCCTGCTCATCCATATATCGATTTAATAAATCTAACGGAGCATCCATCAGAGGGACTATCCGGGCTTTATTCCCCTTACCAATTAACTTTACAGTACATGGTCTGTCAAAACGTACTTGTGACGGAGTGAGGTCAATGATTTCCTGTACTCTTCCACCGCTTTCATACATAATTGACAAAAGAGCAAGATCTCTTCGTCCTATTTTAGTTGACTGATCAGGCATTTCCAAAAGTAGTCTGATCCCATTAAGCGTTAGGTAACTGATTGATTTTGTTTCTGTTTTCTTAACCCGGATTCCAAGGATTCTCTGCCATTCCAAAAGATTATCGGGGCTCTGATACTGGAGATATTGGAAGAAAGAGTGTAATGCCGCAAGGCGGACGTTCCTTGTGGCTGTACTACAGCCACGCTCTGTTTCTATCCAGTCAAGAAAGTGAATAACCATTTCCTTATTAATCATGCCCAGCGTCAGAGAATTTGTTTTTATTCCTTTTTTATCCTTGATAAATGTAAGGAAAAGTACAAATGTGTCTCTATAAGAGGCAATCGTATTTATACTGAACCCCATTTCTCCTGGCAGGTATTTTGTAAGAAATCCTGTCAGATAGCGAGAGAAATCAGTCGGCTTCATAATGGTCAACCTCCGGAAATACATAGGCACAAACGTTATCTACTTCTCTAATTAAATCAGGGTACATGTCAGATGTTAGCCTTACATACTTATCTGTAGCCTCTAATGACTGATGCCCAAGATATTTTGATAATATTGGGAGTGAGTAGTATAAATCTAGCCCAGCTTCTGACATTTTCACAAGAGAGTGTACACTGAAAGTGTGACGAAAGTCATGCATTCTTGGGCCAAAACCCTTCCCACCATGTGGAATTCCTGCATTCCAGAGTATTTTTCTGAACCATTCATATATTGCCTTGGCATTACATTTTTGCCCATTGTTCTTGATAAAAAAATAACCTTTCGGTTCATATTTGCCGGGACGAACATTCCTATATTGAATACACACCTCAGTTAGTGTTTCAGATAATGGGAGTATTCGGTCTTTGCCGTTTTTCGTTTCCCTGACAATAATATTTTTTGCATCAAGATCAACATCCTTACATGTTAGGGATAACGCTTCGCTGATACGGATGCCACAGCCATATAGCATTCTAAATAAAGCGGGGAGTACATACACAGTTGTTTCAAATCGTCTATTAACTTTAAGCGTATCACATGCATCGAAGAATGCATTCACTTCCTTTTTCGAGAAAATATGTGGTACAAACGTACTGCTGTACTTTTTAGGCAATCTCGGTATATGTGATGGATATCCCATATCATTTAAATAGGCGGAAAATTTTGCAATATAATGAATCCTCGCATAACGTGTCTTGTCTGATTCATTTGGACGCTTCTCACTCCATTTATCAACAA
Organism: Bacillaceae bacterium IKA-2; assembly: GCA_031761875.1. Taxonomy (GTDB): domain Bacteria; phylum Bacillota; class Bacilli; order Bacillales; family Anaerobacillaceae; genus Anaerobacillus. The sequence continues at coordinate 4,024,721 of CP134492.1, forward strand.
TCTCCTTTGATAGACCGAGTTTTAATACGGCATTATCTATTGTAAATCTGTCAAATAACGAAAGTGTGTAAGTGGCATCAACAAACTTGTAACCGAGGTTTCTTTTGAAATCAATGTACTGTTCGATTAAACCAGCATAAATACCACAATAGTTCGGCATCATTCCACCTCCTTGGCATAAAATGGCGTTTTTAAGAGTGGAACATCTAATGCGCATTGGCTCAAAGATGTTAAGTCTATTCGTAAATAAGTTTTTGTGCTTTCGGTATTCTTGTGACCTAGCACTTCTGATATAACATGGATGGGTATTTTTTGTTCCAGTAGTTGCCCAGCAAGACTGTGCCTCAAAGCATGAGGACCATGTTTCTTTTCTGTTATGTTTTTAATGCCAGCACGACGGAGATAAAAAGTAACAATGCTATGCAAAGTCGATCTATTTAGGCAGTTATATGGCGGGATTGCATGTAGGAAGACATAAGGAAGATCAGATTTAGGCCGTCCATACTTCAGATAATCGATAATAGCCTCTCCTATTTCTATTAAAAGTGGATGCTCAATCTTATTTTTAGTCTTTTGTTGAACAAGTGTAATTGTATTCTTTTCCCAGTGTATGTTTTCAAACTTCAACAGACAGATGTCAGAAGCCCTCAATCCCAATCGTGCAGCCAATAGTATCATAGCAGCATCACGCTTCCCTTTTGGGCTACTTCTGTCAACAGTATTGATTAATGATTCAACTTCATTTTTCGTATATGTCGTGGGTAGTTTACATTGCTTCTTGTAATTGTCTTTTGGAATTAGGTATGAAAAGTCAATCCCTGTATACCCATTGTCATGTAGATATCTCATAAACCCACGTAAAGTGGTAAGCATGCTGTGGCGCGTTGCAGGTGTATAAAAACCAAGCTGATTCACAAATCCTAAAATGTGTTGTTTTTTAATTGCTTCGGTTTCCATGACTCCTTCTTCATTAAAAAAACTAAGAAAGCGATGAAGATTTAATCGGTAATGACCAAGCGTATTTTCTGTAATACCCAAAGATTTTCGGTGATTAAGGAAATCCACCATAGGATTACCGATGCAACCATAAAATTGGTAGGATTTCTTTGCCCTTCTGTATTGGAACGTTCCTGTAGACTGAAATTCAGTTAGAACATCCACACACCGGATTATGCTCTTTTCCCAATGGCTAAATTCCTCGTATTTCCCAGTACCAATAAAGTCAGCTATAAATGCTCCACCTACTGACGCTGAATAATACTCAATCTGATTGTTTTCCATAAAAGTAGCCAGTTTTTGCCACGCGGAACGATATTGGCTTATCCTTGATTCGGAATAGGACATATCCCGAAGGGATTTAACTACTTCTGAGGACAGTTGTTCAAATGTTTGATATTTTTGTTCCATAATCATAACCTCCTATATTTAACGTAGGCGACCTCGCCTATATTAAATATAGCCATTGAAAATGTAAAGTAAAACAACTAGAATCACTTTGTTTATAGTTATCTAACAGCCTTACTTTACATTATCATATACTTTTCATTACCCTTCTAATGCAAAGCTTTACATTAGAAGGGTCATGTGGAGGGCAGCGTGAAGATAATTAGGAACAAAGCATTTGCGTTAACTTATAAGTTTAAGACATTCGATGATGCACGTGAATACTTGAATACTATATTGATAGAACTCAATAAAGACAGCACTATTTCTGAAGAAATAAAACATCTTCAACCTACAAAACCAAAGCTTGATCTTGCAACAGTTACAGTGCAAAAACCAAATAAATATAGTTTTGTACGAGTTGATAACAACCACTATTCAGTACCGGAGTATCTTGTAGGACGCTTAATAACAATCAAGAAATATTACGACACAATAGGCTTTTATTCAAACAACATACTCGTTTGTGAACACAAAAAAATAGATGGTACTAACGAGATAAGTATTAAAATTAAACATTACTTAAACTCATTAAACAAAAAACCAGGTGCAATCAAGAACTCCCACGCTCTAAAAAGCATACCAAGGTTAAAAGCCATCTATGATACTAATTTTAGCAGAAACAAGAAAAAATTCATAGAGATCATTCAAGAAAATGATGATAAACCAATCGAAGAAATACTATTGATTCTAGAAACATACAATAAATCTCATATCGATATTATTCCATCTATGCACATAGATAAAACTGCACTTAGCAACATCGCTACAAGGCAAGTATCTAGATATAACGAATTATGTTTCTCGGAGGTGGAATAAATGCAAATACAAGAAATGGCCCATATACTAAAATTACCCTATATAAAAACCAATTATCAAATGCTTCTTGATGAAGCAAACCATACAAACATGACCCACCGAGAGCTGATAAGTCGTCTACTCGAAAGAGAATTAGAACTAAGGCTTGAGAATGGTTTAAAACATAGACTCAGAAGGGCTAAATTCCCTCTTAACAAGTACTTAGAAGACTTCGACAAGAGTAAGTACCATAAGAAATTTATACCGAAATTCGAAGAACTAGAAACGTTGCAGTTCATTGAAAATAAAGAAAATATAATCTTAATAGGATCTCCTGGCTGCGGGAAATCACATTATAGTATTGGGCTTGGTATTAAGGCGTGTTTGGAAGGCAAAAGTGTATTGTTTATCTCTGTACCTAACTTAATAATAGAGTTAAAAGAAGCAATGAGTGAAAGCAAACTATCGCAATATAAAACCAAATTTGAAAAGTACAGTCTTGTCGTTTTAGATGAACTGGGATACGTATCATTTGACAAAATTGGTTGTGAAATACTATTTAATTTATTATCAAATAGAAACGATAAAGGATCAATAATCATAACAACAAACTTGGCTTTTGATCGCTGGGAAGAGATTTTTAAAGACCCGATGCTTACTGGTGCAATTGTAGATAGACTTGCTCACAAATCACATATCTTAGATATTTCACGAGAAGTAAGTCACCGATTTGAAGAGACAATGTCATGGCTAAAACCAACTAAATAAGTGGACCTTTTTTCAACTGATTCGTGGACCGCTTTTGAGTTGACAAATACATTGCACTATTTATTATTTTATTGAATATATCTTGAGGGATTTCTTTATATTTTCTATCATCCATTTGTTTATAAGCTTCTTTTAAAAATAATTTAGCCGAATTAATATTCGCAAACAAATTTTCTTTTGGTACGTCCCAACCCTTAATTTGACCAACCTTTATTAGTTCTTCAAGAGCATTAACATACCTAAAACATGTAAAAGGTGCTAAAGGTTTACCATTATTACGTTTATTAGGTTTATTTCTTATATATTCAGCAAAATCTTTGAAAGTTGCAGTGTTTAACTGACTAAAACAATCAATATTATATTTCGAGCAATATTCATTTATAAATACACGTAAATAGGCATATATTTTTTTATAAACGTGTAAAAGAGAAACAACACCTAGTAAATAATAGGCATAATTTTTTAAAGTTTCCTTCATTACAGGACTTTCACAAAAAGTAAAATCTAATTTTTTTACTGAATTAGGTGTTTGATTATTAGTAACTAGGGGAGTTAAATCCCAAATATCATCTTGAAAATATGAGTTACCTACCTTTGGATTTCTTTGGGAAAATTCATTCTGTAGTTGGAGTTGTACATTAGCTTTCTTGTCCATTTTGAAGTTCCTCCAATTTAATGATAATATCTCTTAAAATTTCAACCGTAGGTTGATAATGGTTAACAAAGTGATCCCCAAAAACTGTAGCATTTTTGTCTATTTCTTCCTCTAATTCTACTAAGTGTTTTTTGTGTTCTTCTAGGTATGCAGGTGTCGTAACATAGCGGTGACAACCAAAACACTTATGCATCTTTAAATATGTGGGACAGATTTCTTCATCATCGGTTATTGGTTTAGTGCAATAACCATTTCGCAACTTTGCTTGAGTATCTTTATTTTCCATAAACCATTTAAACTCTTTTTCATCTGGAATCACTTGATTGTTTATTTGGTTTATATCCCCAATAATTCCTACACTCTCGAATATTTCCGCTCGTTCTTTGTCTTTTATGTCGGCATAATATTTTGATGTGGTTTTTAAAGTGTTCCCCAATACACTAGCTACAGAATGTAAATCTGTACCCTTTGAAAGCATGTCAGTAGCTAATGTTCTTCTAAATTGATGATTGGTTATATCAGTAATTTTGCCAGTGTTATCGATGATGTTGTGTTTTTTACAAAACGCTCTTACCCAATCGAGAAATGTACCTTTATGTGGCACTTTAATTTGACCGCAATATTCGGCTCTATCAGGTTTATGCAAAAACAAATAATCTTTAATAGAATCATCAGCTAATTGTCGATATTCTTCAGTGTGGCTCTCAATTTCTCTAATAGCTTTAAGGCAATTGAGGTTTATAGGCATAGGGTCAGTTAGCTTATTTTTTTTCTGCTCGTAACGTTGTAGTTGCCACCCACTAACAGGGTGCTTAGATAAATATTGAACTTTTAACGAATACAATTCTGAAATCCTCATTCCAGTTTCTTTTAAAATGATAATTATATTTCGTTTCAATACATTTGTTTCTATCTTTAAAGCTTCTTCAATTTGAGTAACTACCTCATCTGGAATAAAGTCAATTTTTATATTATTATTCATTATAAATTCTTTACCTGTGAATATTTCGCCTTTTGGCGCTTGCTGAGGATAATGCATTTGAACAAATCGTATGAAACCTTTAAAACTAGATAAAATATGTCTTTTGTGTGCTTGTCCAAAAGGCTTATTTGTATATTTTGAGGTTGTAGTGTTCAAAAAGCTTATCAATAAATCAACTTCATTATTAGTCATAGTATCCAAAGATATAATATCGTTTTCAACTAGAAAGGTATCCACTTGTTTTAAGTTTTGTATTGTTTTGTATAATGTTGAAGGTACTAAAAAGTTGCTTTTGAAATTGACCCATATATACGCCTTTACTAAGCGTTTAAATTCTTCGTTTAGTATCAGAGAAAAGTCTAATTTAGTAAACTTTTTTTCTAAAATATAATTCGAGTCATCTATATCTAATTTCCATACATCTCCTTTTGGGTGTTTGTACCTTATACTCATTCCTCCCAATCAATGCCTTTCAACTTCCAATAAGCAGTTAACGCATTTTTTTGATGTGTTTTACGAACATGTACATATTTTTCTGTAGTTGATATATGTTTATGACCCATAATGTCTTTAACAATAGCTGAATCATGACCTGCTTCCAATAAATCTGTAGCAAAAGTATGTCTTAAATCATGGAAGTTAAAATCAAATCCTACAATTTCTTTAAGGTTTTTGAACTTTTGATAGCAAGCACTATAAGTTAATTGCTTCCCATAATGTTTCTTGGATAAGGCAACAAATACATATTCATGTTCGACATCGATATAGTCTCGTACTTCCATAATGTATTCGTCAAGTTCAATTAACATATCGGTAGGGATTATAATATCTCTATTTTTCCCTTTGCTTTTAACGTTTTTAATAACCGACATCTCATTTTCATGACTAGGAATCGGCAGATTACTATAAGTTAAGTTCAATACTTCTTGTATTCTAGCCCCTGTAGTAGCAAGTATTTTCCATATAAGTCTATCTCTTTTATTGTCAATCGCATTAGCAATACTTTTAATTTGTTCATAAGATAGTAAATTGAAAGGTTGCACTTGAGTCTTAACTTTAAAGATAGATTTATCAAGGTTTTTCTTTTGGATATGGTGTAATAACCCTTTAAATGGTCTAAAATGACTTGGCATCGATTTCATTAAAATAGGATTATTAAAATTTCGAACTTCCGCCCAATATACATAAAAACCATGAACAGTACTTAGAATCCTGTTAACTGTAGCAGGTGAACGCTTACTCTCATTATACAAAATTGGTAAATCATTATACGGGTCATCCATTAACAAAAACATACGAAAAGAACTAATATCAGCAGGGGCTACTTCTTCAAAATCCAAATGATTATAAGTAAGAAATTCCCAAAAAACTTTTAAATCTTTCGTATATGCTTTCATGGTATTAAATGCCTTACCATCATTAAATATTTCTTTTATATACACATATACAGGTTTTATTAACTTCATTTTTTTATCTATTAAAATCGGAAAACTACCATTCTCATTTTCAATATTATGAACTTCCATAGATTTTCTCCTTCTATTACATAAGTTATATATATAACAAGTGTTTATACTATTATTATAACGTTATTTAACAAAATAACCAACCTAAAAATAACTATAAAATAAATTTGTTTTAGGAAATAAAAAAGCTACCAGTAAAGGGAGTGCAACTTAGGGGTTTACGGAAACAAGTAAATTTTTAACTGACTCTCTTTAAGCGGAGGCTCAAAAGTAAAGACTGCACCGCAGGATAAATCCTTTAGTACAGTCTTTCTTTAAGGGCTGAGGACTTCACGCTCAATGATTGAAGCAATCCGCTCATTCATGCAACGAGTATTCATAACTTTCAAATGTGCGGCACTTCCTTTATCGTGAAATTATAGCTAAATTTTATCACTATAAGGCAAAGATTTCATATATTGATCGATCCATTCCCAATTCGGAATGTATCCCAAGTCCGAGTATTCATGTGAGGGATCGTACACGATTCCATTTTTGTCATGTTTAATAGGTAATTTAATTATGAAATCTTTCTTAAAATGTGAATTAAGTTCTCTCTCAAACGCTTGATATTTAATTTTACATTCGTTTCTTATGAGTGTTGCGATAAATAGTTTTACATGCTTACTCATTGGAAATTTCTCTTGTAAAACAGCTACGTTTTGTGCTGTATAAAAAGGCTCTTTCTGTATAAAACAAGAGCCTAAAAAGCTACCTCTCAAAGCAAGAGACAGCGCACCTTCTGGGAATGGTTCTTGCTCGTCAATTTCATCTACAAAACCTACGACTCCGTTTCCATTACTGTCACGCGATACGTAATTATACTTGGGGATATCACTACTAGTCATAATTGCATCTATGCCATTCCCCATGCTAGCCTTAAATATTTTATGTAGATAAAATCCTTTCCATTCTTTGGTCTTTAAACCCATACTTTCCGAAAGCCAAACTGTAGTTTTTGGCATTTTATAATTTAGAGAGTATATATAATTCTCAATAAAAACCCAATCAGGACTCCCTTCATCTGTAACTGGCAAAAGTATTTTTTCGGAAAGGTATTTATTTTCAGTTACCTTTCGACCATAAGTATACTTATATTTTTTAGCTCCATTAGCACAGTTCTAAGGAACAAATATATGGGAGCGCTTCTTTTCTCCTTATTTTTTAGTAATAAAATCTTTGCAGAATCTCCAACCACACATCCATAATGTTGATATGAAACAAATCCTGCAGACCCAGTTCTAGCAACAGTTAAACATGGCTCATCCGTATATGTGTATCCCTTTTTTATGCAATAATTTTTATCTATACGTCCAATACAACCGTTGTTTTCAGCACCACTTTGTACTGCAAACAAACCTCCTGGATTATCTTCAATCTCAATAAACAGGGTCAATAACATATGATTTATATTAGGAAAATGAGCCTGGGACAAAACACTATTTATATGAATAAAACGCATGAAATCAATTTTAAAAACCCTGATTTCATGCGTTTTTCATTCTCACAATTTTACGCTTACGCGACAAACACTGCAAAAGAAAAAGCACCCCGTTAAGAGTGCTTAAATCTTAGTAATTATTCCTCATCCAAACCAGTGCTATCCCACTTATACTCTGGATGAACATTTATTTCATCATGCATATGCGCCTCAATAATATTAATACTATCAACATCACTAATATCAAAAACCACTTCATACCCAATATTTGTGAACCATGTTTCCCCAACTAACATAACCCAGTTATTCCAGTCTGCATCATATATATCTATCTTTCTTTCTTCAAATTCCATAAAATAGTCACTCTTTTGGAGATAATATTGGAATGAAATAAGGTATGTTTGTGTAAAGTACACAAATGCTGTACCATCTTTAAAAATCCTTATCCCTTGTGGTAAATTCATTCTATAAGGTTCTATACTATCGATATAAGGTTCAGTAGATTCCCCCATAATATTTTCGATTTCTTCAAGAATTCTCGACTCGAGATCACTTTCATACTCATCAACAATTACCTCTAAAAAATTCTCTATTGAACTTCTTAGCTGTAAACTATACGTTTGTATTTTGGGCAGTAAAGGTTGGATTACTTCCTCATTTAAAGAACGTAGGTTTGACACGACAATAACCTGTTCTTGTTGAATTCCAACATTTAATAAATCCTCTTTTAAATCTTGTGCTAACTCTCTTTGATTATTCGTAATGAAGTTCACAAAATCTCCATCATTATTTACAAATATAATCTTAGTATCATTTACCAAATTAATACCTTTTAAATATTCAATATAGCTCGACCAAATAATATTATCCCTAAATCCACCAGCTTCCTTACCGTTCTTTTCTTTAAAAGGTTTACGAAGCTTCAAACTTTTAGCGTAGATAAAATCAAAATCCGCAAAATCTTTTTCTAAAATTAATGTACTTAATTCTTCATTCAACTCATGTAATAATTTATCTGAAAAATTTATTTCTTTTTTTACGTTTAATTCTAAATCATAACCTAAAAGAGTTAAATCCTTTACAGCTTTTGTTGCTGATTTCATAAGAGTTGATTGCTTTTCATGAAAGTTTTTAACTGTTTCATCAATACATACTCTGGAGATAACAAGTTGATGTTTTGTGTTCCTGAAAAACTCCCTTAAAGCAGGAGTTGATACTCTATAATTAGCTGTCATTATTGCATTAGTGTCAAAAAAGACAATGTACTTTTCCAAAAATTACACCCTCTCAATAATTAGGTATAATATATATTCAACAAGACAAACTTAAATTCCTTTATTTCCTCCTAACAGCTCCACCTTTACCACGTTTATAAGTCTGTCTATTCTGTCCCATCAATTCTTTCAGATCATAAGGCGATAGCTTTTCCTCACTGATCTTCTTTTCAGTGGTGACATTTTTATCTTTACGCTTACCTAAGTTATTAAGTCTCTTCCTGGTGCCTTTATCTAGAAGACTAGCAATATTCAATTTAACCACCCTCTTTAAAATAAAATAAGCACCCATGATTGGATGCTTTTAATAAGTTAAATTAAAAATAAAATTTGCCCTTGCGAATTTATTTGCAAGTATATCTTTAATTTCTTTTCTTTTCTTTTCTTTTCTTTTGTGTAGTTAATGCATACAGAAACTACAGTTCAGCAGGTGTTAATGTGTACAGAAACCATAGTTAATGTAAGCAATAACCCTAGTTAATGTATACAGAAACTATTTTCATACCCCCATCGAGAAAACTTTTTCTGCATGACCCTCTATAGCAATAGCATCAAGAGTTTCAGCGTTTCTCGATACCCCTAAAAATGACCTGTTTTTGACATCCGGAAACTGTTTTGACCTTAAATTAGCGTTTTACCCCATGCGGAAATCGTCTTTTTTTTAACATAACCAATATTAGGGTGTTTTTTTATATAAAGAATTAAATATAAAACTAGATGATTACTTCTAAAAATCCCCAGAAACATCCTCTGGAATTCCTTAAGGCTAGCGAATATAATAATTTTGTAAGAACATAATTTAATAGTTTAGGAGGATCTTAAATGGTTTTAATAATTAACCTCAAAACAACTAAGAATGGAGTAAAGATTAACGCTTGCTTAAAAAATGTTAATCCTACTTTAATTTTAGTTCTGTTGTATTTTATTTAGACAGTCCGTGTAAACAGGCGACCTGGTATCATCTAGGTTGCCACGGATTTTGAGTTGAAAATTAAAAATATATAGATCTCCTTTAAAGTAATTGGCACTAACCAAAATGGTTAGTGCCTTTTTAATTTAAAATATAAAAACAGACGAAGGTGCATAGCCAGGAACACTTATCAGGCATTCCCCTTTGACACGATCTCCTCCCGGTTGGAGCTTCATCTGCTTTTATATATCACCATCGTTTACTTCGGTAGATGGCAGACCGTCCTGATCCACTTCTTAACGGCAAGGATCACCGCTTGTAGGAGGCATGTAAGTTAAATTGCAGCCTGGAAGCTTAAATGATCCAGTGTCTACTGCAACAGAAGTGGAGTAACAAATATAAGGTTTTTTATATTTAGCCTTTAGATGGCTTATATAGCGTTTTGAATTAGAATACTAGCAAACGATTAAAACTACTCTAGCGAACCGCTGTGATTTAATAGGCATACAAAAAGGGACTGACTTAGGTCGCCCTTGATCAATTCCCTATGATATAACTTTAACACGATGCACAGCATAACTTTAACACGATGCACAGCCGCATATAAAAGAAACGAATTTACCTCTGGATCACCCTTGTTCTTCCCTCCCTTGGTATCGAAGTCTAAAATACGGTTGTGTTTTCACATTAACGGTTCTTGATTTTGAAATAAACATGCATTATGATCCGCTTCCTATCTAAACCTGTGGAATGAAAGACCTGGTCTATATAATCTTTAAAAATACTATCCATTCTAACTGTTGGTCTGTAAATTCCTTCGTTGACGTCCCTACCTTTACCCATATAAACCGCCCCTTTTCATATCCTGACGTCAATATGACGTCTCCCTTATTCATCCTGCTTGATAATCTCCAGTAATGTCTATTTCCTTTGTGACGTCTCGTGTTGACGTCCTTAATAAAACTTATGGAGTGCCGCTTGTCCGTTATTACAAGAAATTGGAGAATGTTTAAAAAATTAAATTTGTGTCAAAGCTGTAATTAAAAAATAGAGGTGATTAATTTGTTTGGACTAGGGAAGAAGAGATCCGCTTTCGGGAAATTTTTAGATAAACATTCCATATCTCAAGAGGAAATTGCGCACGAAAGTAAAGTTAGTAAGAGCACAATTAGCAGATTGTGCCAACCTGATGAAAGTGAACCTAAAATAAAAAATGCAAAAAATATCATTAAAGCTCTGAGAAATAACGGCTATAAAGTTGACTATGATGACTTTTGGGATATGTAAAAAAGCACTCTCTAACACTAAGAGAGTGCTTTCTCTTTTTTTAACAAACCTCTTGTTTACTTAATATTATGATTAATTCAGTTTATCGTACACAAATATTAGTAATACGTACTCAAAATTTAAAAAAACGTGCATATTATTTGTATTAATGATAATATTAGTGAGAGAAAATGTTTTATTAAGGAGCGTGCGTCTGTTGAAAATGCGGACAGAATTTTTAAAGATAATTGAAGGTGGGCTTGAAAGAAACCCTGAAAAAGTAAAAAATTACGCTAAATTAGTTTCAGATAAATTTCGTGAGGATGGTGAAGAAAAATTTGCAGATAGGATTACAAATCTATTATCGAATAAATCTATACATCCTGTATATCTTGATGAATTTGTATCTAAGCCTATTGATAAAGACAGTAGACTACCAATGGTTGACGTATCAATTGTATCTAATACTGAAAAACTTATACTACCTACCATAGTTGAAGAAAAAGTAAAAAATTATATTAATTCTCTAGATAAGCGCGATCAATTTATTAAATTGGGTTTAAACATGCCCGAATCATTATTATTATTTGGTCCTCCTGGATGTGGTAAAACTTCAATTGCTCATTATATTTCGGAAAAAACAGGACTTCCACTAGTAACTGCAAAATTAGATGGCTTGATTTCTTCATTACTTGGAAGCACTGCGAAAAATATTAGAAAAATATTTGAATATGCTGAAGAACGTCCGTGTATCCTTTTTTTAGATGAATTTGATGCAATTGCTAAAGCAAGGGATGATTCGCACGAGGTAGGAGAGTTAAAAAGGGTCGTTAATAGTTTATTACAGAATATTGACACATTTAATCAAAATAATATATTAATTGCCGCTACTAATCATGAGAAATTACTTGATAATGCTGTATGGCGAAGATTTACAAATGTTATGGAGATTCCTAAACCTACAGTAAAAGAAATACCTAATTTAATAAGGCAATACACTGATTCGTTCGAGACAGATTTTTTAGATGACTCTAAAAAAATGAAAACATTATCAAATATAATGCTAGGCTTATCGCCTTCGGACATTAAAACAATCTGTTATAACGCTATCAAGCGTAGCATTATAACAGAAAAAGATTTCCTGACTTATCCACTGTTTCTATACCAATGTTATATAAGTAATGGTTACAACAATGATATATCGATGTTAATACATCATCTAAGCGATCACGGAGTTTCTCAAATTAATATCTCAAAAACATTAGATATTTCTCAAAGACAAGTAAGGAATACACTAAAAGAAAAGGCGGATGATAATAATGACTGATAAAAAGAATTTACCAATTAAGATTTTTGAAAAAAGACAAGAGTTAGATGAAAGATTGACAGAAGGGGGAGGGAGTAGTAAACCATTAAGTTGGGTTTTGTCCGGTGATGAACTAAAAAGTAAAGCTCAAATTTTAGCTGATGACTTAGATAATTCATATGGACAAATCGAAAAGAAACTTGAAAAATATAAAGGAACACCAGCGATTTTAAGGGCAAAAATTAACGATAATATTCTCGCTAAATCGCATAGAAAAGATATTTCTGAATTTTTCGCACCCTCTAATCAACAAAAATATAAATTACTAGGAGTGACTGGGAATCAAGAATTATTAGTTAAAATAGAAAATTCTAAGCAAATGATGTCCATTAAAGAACGCTTAGTAAAATTTGAGAGAAACGAAAAAGTTATATCTGGCGTTGAATCTTTGACTGTTTTTAATCCAACTATAATAACCGAGGGTCTAGTTCCAGATAAAAACGGAAAATACCTTTTGAAAATCAGATTTATCGACTTTCATAATTTCCAATTAAACGAACACGTTTTAAATGTGTTCAATTCATTAATTGCAAATGAGAAAAAAATATTACTCGAGAAATCAGTTAAATATACAGAAAATTTAGTCGTTCATCAAATATCGGTAGATTCTTTGGAGGTCATAGAGATATTTGCTGATTTTAGCCCAATTATGTCAATAGAACCTATGCCTATTATAGAAATAGTGGAAGATGATTTTTTTACTGAAAATCAACTAAAATTTTCAGAACCTGAACCTGATACAGAATACACAACTGTAGGTATTTTAGATTCTGGTATCGCTCCTATAGATCCTTTGGAGGCTTGGACACTTAAGAAACGACATACTAATTATCCCCCACACTTGATTAAACCTGACCACGGTACCTTTGTTGCTGGTATTGTCAATTTCGGTGATATTCTTGAAAATCAAGAATATACAGGTACCAAAGGGTTCAAATTATTTGATGCTGCCGTGTTTCCTGATGGAAAACATGAAAAAATTTCAGAGGCTGAGTTAGTGGATAATGTCAGAGAAGCAATTGAGAGTAACCCTGAAATCAAAATCTGGAACATGTCGTTAGGGAGCAATGCTGAAATTAAATACGGTGAATTTAGCGAATTTGGCACTGCGCTTGATAATATTCAGGATGAAAATGATGTACTAATTATTAAATCCGCTGGTAACTGTCAAGGGTTTTTGGATGGTAAACCAATAAGTAAGATTGCAATTGGCGCTGACTCTGTTCGATCGCTTACAGTAGGATCTATAGCTCATAAAGAAGATTCTGGAGATTTGTCTATTATTAATCATAGGTCTCCCTTTAGCAGGATTGGTCCTGGCCCAGCTAATATAATTAAACCGGAACTCGTTCACTATGGTGGAAATGCAAAGGTCGTGAAAGGTAAATTAATAACAAATGGTGTTAAATCTCTTGCTGTAAACGGCGCTTTAAAGCCAGCAGTAGGGACGAGTTTTTCAACCCCACGGGTCACTGCCATTGCAGCCGATTTAAGCCATAAATTAAAAGAAGAATTTGATTCGGTGTTAATAAAAGCACTTCTTTTACATTCTGCTAAATATCCAGAAAATGTTGACTTACCTATAAATGAAAAAATAAATCAACTAGGGTTTGGAGTCCCTAGTAAAGCAGATGATATATTATTTAATGACCAACATGAGATTACACTTGTTCTTCGGGATACTTTGAATAAAGGTGAATTTGTTGAAATTATGGACTTTCCCTTTCCTACTTCCTTAATAAATGATGAAGGATATTTTTATGGACAAATTTTCCTGACCCTAGTAAATACACCAATATTAGCAACAGGACAAGGAGCAGAATATTGTCAATCAAATTTAGAGGTGTTATTTGGTACTTTTGATGAAAAAGTGCCTCGATCAGGAAGAACCATTCGTAACCCCATTGGTAGAAAAGGCGGACAAAACCTATTGCTTGCAAGCAACTATAGCACCAAAAAAGATCCTGCAAAACGGGGATTTCCAAGATCCGAAAAAATTGCAATCCAATACGGAGATAAATTTTATCCCAATAAAAAATATGCTTTAGATATTACGAATCTTAAAAAAGGGAATAAAGAAAAGTTTATTAAAGCTCCAAAAAAATGGTTTTTAAAGATAGAAGGACTCTACCGAGAATTCATAGAATCTCAGGAAGAAGACTCAAGGGTTGGACTATCCCAAGATTTTTGTGTGATTCTAACAATAAGGGATCCTCAAAGAAAACATAATGTTTATGATGAAGTTACTACTTTATTAGACTCAAATAACTTTATAAATAGAAATATAGAGTTAAATACAGATATTAGTATTGATTTAGACGATAAGATATAAGTAATTATTTAGTATGGAAGATAAACGGAAGGATAAAGAAAAAATTTTAAATCCTTCTCGATTATGAGAAGGGCTTTAAAATTACTTTATAGTAGCTGAGCAGGGGCAACAAGTATGTTACTATAAAGAGTAGCATCAGCTACCCTTTTGCTTCTTAATTGCAGCGTAAATTGTCGCCCTTGGTACTTCTGTTAGTTTCACAATATCGTTTACACTGTGACCGTTTGTTTCTCTCTCGTTGTATAGCTTCATAGCTTGTTCAACATTCTTGAAGGTCGCCCCATGTGCTTTCCTTGCTTCTTGGCTCTCTCACGCCCCTCAGATGTACGCTCTACAATTAGATCCCGCTCAAACTGTGCAAACGATCCTAAAATATTAAATAGTAGCGTGTTTATGCTAGTAGCTTCATCCCCAGCGGTAAATGTCATGTTCTCTTTTAAAAATTGGACGCTTATACCTTTTTCATTTAATTCTTTGACTGTCTTGTTCAAATCAATAATTGAACGCGCTAACCGATCGATTTTAGTGACGATCAACAAGTCGCCCTCTCTTACTTGTTCCTTCATAGCCTTTAATTCATTTCGGTGTGCGGTGCTGGTTCCACTTACCTTCTCAATAAATAATTTTGTACAACCTGCATCTTTTAAAAGTTCTTGTTGTGTCTCCAAGTCTTGCCCCACTGTCGAAACTCGAGCATTATCTAATGTGTCAGATAACATACGAGTTAGTACAATGGATCAGTCGTTAGATTCACAAATTGATGAACTTAAAAAAGTAGGATGCGAAAAAATCTTTTCCGAAAAAATTAGCGGTAGGAAAACAGAGCGCCTGGAGTTAACGAAGTGCATTGAGTATATGAGAGATGGTGACGTTCTTGTCGTTTACAAATTAGACCGGCTAGGGAGAACGACAAAGCAGCTCATTACATTAGTCGAGGAATTAAAAGAAAAGGGAATCGGTTTTCAAGCAATTTCTAACGGCTTAGACACAACGACATCGCAGGGTAAATTTTTCTTTACGATCATGGCTGGCCTTGCAGAGATGGAATCAGAATTAAACCGCGAAAGAACAAATGCAGGGTTAGCATCTGCAAGAGACAGAGGTCGTAAAGGTGGCCGTCCGCGAATGGATCCTAAAGTATTGGATAAAGCTTTAAGATTGTATCATTCCAAAACGCACAGGATTAGTGAGATTACTGAAATTACTGGGGTATCTAAGGCGAAGTTATACCAGGTGTTGGGGTAGTACCAGCGTTGCTGTCACCAGGGGCAATCGTATGGATGGAATTGGTAATTATCAAAATGTCTCCGTTTTTAAAATTAAAACATAATTTTATCCGCAAGTATCTTTAATATCTCGCGGATTTTAACGAATTATGGTTTAAATAATCCCAATACACCTTCCAAGGGTAATCTTTCCTTCATATTTAATCGGAATGTACCATATGGATTTACGTGTGTGTAAATCAGAGGTGTTAAAGCTCGAAAATCTTCTGGAGCCATCATGTCAAACCACTTTTTTTCTGATAAAATATTTTGATACATAATGGTGTTGATGTAAACAAGGCAATTTTGCAATAAATGTAGTGATAAAACGGACATTTCTTGATCTTCCATACGATTTGTAGAGATCTCTCCTCCTTTTCCATAGAAGATAAAACTGTTCGCAGAATTCCAGTTTTCTACAACATTTAAGCCTGAGTTAATTTCACGTCGAATTTCTTCAGAGTTAATATATTCGCAGAGAAAGATGGTCTTGACCGCTTTCCCTAACTCTCCAAAAGCTTGATATGTCGGATGCTTGAGATTATCTCGTGTAAAGCGCTTAAGAATTGCCTCTGTTTCCGCAGTGCCTAAACGAAGAGCTGTAGCATATTTCATCATTTGGTCATATTGCTGACGAACCAGTTCCCAGTTGATTGGACGAGTAAGTATTAATTTTAGATTTGGGTAAGCATCCGCCATTCCAGTTTCTGGACGATACAACTTTTGAGAATGAATCGCTTTTAATCGAGGCATTAATTTGAAATTCAGCAAATGACAAAAAGCAAAAGCAACCTCACTCTGACCGTGCGAATCTACATAGTTTTTTTCTACTTCCATATCTGTACAATGGCGCAACAACCCTTCAAGCATAGCAGCGATTTCTGATGATGAACATGATTTTAGTTGTGAATAAATACAAGTTGAGTTCTTTTCCACATGCCAGTAAATCATGACTCCACGACCACGATAACGTATATGCCACTCTGTCATCAAATTTTGATCCCACGCACCGAACTTTTTGGAATCTGAAGCACAAGAGGTTGTTCCTTCTCCCCAAATGCCCTGCAGCTTAACTTTGAAAATAGCATTTACCACTTCTGCAATGGCGTTTCTGATATTTTCCTTGTGGATAAATTTTCGACGGACATACAATAGATCTTTGTAACTTTCCCCATGGTCACCTGCTGTTACCCGTTTTAAGCCCGTGTTTGTACCTAAACCATATAAAGATAGAATCAAACGCTTTTGCAATGTTTCCCGGTCTAATATTTCTCGATTCGCAACACTCTTAAAGTGCTTTGTAAAGTCCACACGTAAATCCGTCTCTTTCAATATATCCATAAGGCTCGTCATAGACCAGCGGCGTAATATTTCTGTTTTTATTCGGGATAAATTTAATGGTTCTGCTTGAGGCTCTAACGGACTAACTGAAATCCACCCGTTTTTTTTATCCGTAATGCGCACCTTTGGATTTTTTGACATTCCTACATTTAACTTTTCCAATCCTTGTATCATTTGTTTTTTTAGATCAGCGATAAACGTATCTGCATCTAAAGGTTGATTTAATGCTTTATAATTTTCCACTCTGCGCTCTTCAAAATCAGTTGGAAGATCCTCATCTGGATTTCGGTACCTATTTGCCCCAGTTACCCAAATTTCTTTACAGCGAAGTTTATCTCGAAGCATTTGTAATGTGCCGATTTCATAATTAATACGGTTGATCCGTTCTTGACCTTTTTCGTCTTTTTCAATAATAATATCTTTATAATTGGAACGAATAACACCGTCGATGGGTATGGTATCTGTTAATGGGAAATAATGAACACCGGTATCAGCATGCTTTTTAATTAAGTCCAGTGCTAATATCAACGGACGGTAAACATCATTATTGGATTTGAAATCAAGTGTGCGCAATATTTCTGGAACTACACGACGGTAATGGCTGCTATACGAGGCACGCATAACCGTGTGTATTTTTTCGCGGTAGGCATGGCCAGTATGTTTAAATTCTTTAACTAGATCCTTTAAAGTTTGTTCACAAACTACGGGATATAGCACTTCTTTGATAACACCATCTGGATGATCAATCGCAGCTTGTGCTAAGTTGAATAAAATCCCATATTTGTTATTTACTTTTTTAAGGTTGTTTAGGATTTCTTTCCCTATCTTTTTTTCTGCACGAACACCAATCCGATGAATAATTTGAACTAGTAGCTCAACCAGGTTGTCCGTAATTTCCTTGCTCCGTAACAAAAAAAATGCAGATAAAAGCGTATATCGGATGGGTTCAGGATGACGGCGCAATTCGCGAATATCTTCGGAAGATACTCTCTGTCGGTATTTTTTAAGTATTTTAGGTGGAATGTCTTTAAACAGATTGTCTGGTAGTTCTAATTTGCGAATGGTGCGTAATTTACTTAATTCTTTTAATACAGTATCAACTCCAATACGCCCAGGATCTGATTTCAATTCGTTAAAAGATAACTGATCATAGTTCTTTGAGGAAAGTTCTTCTTCATCTACTTCTAAATATGAAATACGATCAATGAGGGAATCTAACTTTGCTGAAGTTTCGGAGGGCAACAATTGATAAGTGGTTTGAAAAAAAGTCTCTTCGTAAGTATGAATTGCTGAGCGTATGAGTCGTTCAATTCGATCAGGAGATGGGGGAACTATTTTTAATTCGCGAAATTGAAAGTAGACGTTTGCTTTCAAGTGTTCGAATTCATGGTCATGGTAAAGAACATTTTTGCATAACCATTCCGTTATTTCGTGAACATCTTCCATCGTATCTTCTCGGAATCCATAAAACTCTCGTATTTCTGCACGATGATATTTAATCATTCGGCCAGCCCAATCATATTGTGTATATAATTCAGGCTCAGAGAAAATTTGTTTAGCTATGTAGGCAATCACAGTTTTGGGAACTTCATACTTTTGTATCGGAAAGCGAGCTTCATTTTGAAAGAATTTCAACAGCACAGCAAAACCGATTCGAGTCTCACCTGTTTTATTTTCTATTAACCTCATTTCATTCGGAAGTATCGTAAAATGCTCAATTAATTCATCCAATTCCCAATTTCTCTTCAAAGATATCCCCTCCAAATATAAGATGATCAAAATTCATTATAAATTCAAGTTAAGCACGACATTATCAAGTTCATCCTGAGTTATACCGATATACGCGAGCGTGACTCGAGGAGACGAATGATTTAGCAGCTTTTGAATAATCGTAATATCCACACTTTGTTGAAAGGCATGGTACCCAAAAGTCTTCCGAAGGGTATGTGTCCCAATCTTTTCCTTGATCCCAATCGCTCTTGCTGCCGAATTGATAATAGTATACGCCTGCCACCTTTGTAACGATGCCAGTCCGTTCGTTGCCTTTCTAGATAGAAACAGTGGCTCATCTAGATTGTAACTTTTTCGTTCTATCAAATACTCTTTAATTGCTTTTGCAGCAATTTCGCTAATTGGGAAATCTTTTGTTTTCCCTGTTTTTTGTTCGCGTATAGAAATACGATCCAAAATCTTCCGGTTATCATCAATTACATCATGAATGCGTAAATAAAGCAGATCACTAATCCGAAGCCCACAATTAATTCCTAACGTGAACAAACAAAAGTCACGAACACTTGTCGCTTTCAAAATCTTTTTCATCGCATCGATCTGTTTTTTGTCACGAATCGGTTGTACAAATTCCATAAAGATTCACCTCTTCTATAAAATACATAAAGATATCGTATCATATGTTATGTGTGATTGAAATAGTGGTATACATTCATTAAAAATAATATATGCTCAAAAACCCAATACTGGCAGGCGTTTATGTCATTTACCCAATCACACACAATGCAATTATGTGTGATTGGGTTTCCCTTATATTGGGTTGTGACAAAAACCAATTTAATTAAACGAAAGAAAAAATATGTAAGTTATAATTATTCTGTCAAAAAATAATAAATAGGAATATATAACAGGCATTGCCAGAAGTGAATTTTAACGAGCAGAATATTCTTGGCTCCTCGCTATTTACTATGGAATCAGAAAAATATTAAAAAAATATCATAGACTTCTATCCTTGTATTTATTTTTAGCTTTTCATAGTTTCTCAATCCAGAGATAGCCAGTCAAGGAGTTCGCTTGACAGACTATCTCTGGATTGAAGGTCATTAAAGCAAGCTAAAAAAACAGAAAAAAATTAGTAGTGAGGCTGAACAATAAGATCTAATTTATTCACCGTTGCATATGCCATGGCAATGAAATTGGCAGTTGTTCGGTAACCTCTTGCTTTTCTCTTTGCGGCTTGAATGAGGCTATTGATTCCTTCTAGAAAGCCATTTGTCATTTTGGTTTTGAACCACCTGAGGATACCGTCTCTGTGCTGCTTCAATGATTTAGCTACTTTAGCCATTGGCTCTAATTGTGAGTGAACAGCCCAAAGATACCATTCATCAAAATATAAGGGAGCTAACCAGGAGTTTTTAGTCCAAAAAGCTTGAAATGACAACTTAAGTCGATAGGCTCTCGCGGTTTTTAAATTTGTATCTTTAAGATTAAGAAATGTTTTTCTGTTAGGTTCTGTTCATTTTTTAGCCAAATATAGCGGGTCTTTTTTAAGACTGGATCTTCTTGTTGTTCACCACGTCGCACTTGATCAAGTGCCTCGTTAATGAGCTTCATGACGTGAAATTTATCAAACGTGATTGATGCCTTTGGAAAATGTTCTCCTACTCCTTTTATGAAGGCGGGAGACATATCACTGCATACTTCCTGTATATTTTCAGGATTAATCCCCTTTTCTTTTAGAAACTCTTTGAAGGTTTGTAAAACAGAGGAATCTTTCCCTTCTGTGGCAAAGAGAACACGCTTTGTATCCATATCAACAAAAAGAGTGACATAATCATGTCCTTTACGTGCGGAAGTTTCGTCAATCGCGATTCTCTTCACGTTTGAAAAGTCTAAAGAATCCATAGCCCTTTCAACGTAGTAATGGAAGATCCGCCATAGTCTAGTGTCGTGTTCATTTACTTTTCGCGCAACAGCTTTCACGGGCATTTCTTTCATTAGTTGCATTAACTCTGATTCAAAGAACCATGTAAAGCCAGCTCTTGGACGTGACCAGCTAACGAGTACAGTACGAGTTTTTCCACAAAGATCACATTTTACTCTTGGTAATTTCGCATGAATAATGGTTTGATATTGCCAAAAATCCATGTGTCTCCAAGTGCGCTCTTCTTTTAATAAATCATGTACTTTTGTATGAAATGACCCACAATGTGGGCAGATGAATTGTGCTCCTTGCTTAAAGTCTAGATAGATGTGAAGCTGGTGTTCTGATTGATCCAGTTGATAACCTATGACGTACCACGGCTCTTCAATATTTAATGCTTTTTGGAAGACACTGTACTCTTGTTCAAAATCTTTCATTTTCATTCACCTCGGATATTTTCATAGTTTACTATCCATTATGGTCAATGAAACTTAAATCTATTCTTTTATTTCCATACAAATTAGCGAGGAAGCTTAACCTTTAAGTAATATATTGCAAGCTTAATGGACCTATTTACATTTTATTAATTAATTACAAAATAAAACTTATTTTTACCTAAAAATACTATTAAACTAATATTTGTATAAATGAATAAAAAAAAGGAGAGTGAGTAAAAAATGTCAAGAAATGTTTCCCATGTAAATCTAGTAAAACTTACTTTGGTTTTCGCAATGCTATTTTCTTTTGTGTTTATGGAGTTTTTTCCGAATGAAAGAGCAAATGCTATTGCTGCATCTACTGGGCAAGAAGTGCAAGCCAAAGTTATCACAGGTAAATTAGGGAATGAGTTAAGAAAACAAGGTTTAGAAGCAGTTGAAAGTAAGACTTTACACGCTATTAGTCTAGATGATCTGAATTTAGGACAATCAAAAGCTTACGAATTAATTGAAAGCGGTTTATATGCTGTTCAATACACAGTTAAAAACTCTAGTAAATTCGAACGCATAAGTCACGTTTCAATAATTTTCTCCAAAGATAAAGAGGTGCTATCTTATGAAGAGTTAGCTTTGACTATGCTAGATGAAGATACCGCTTCACTAAAATTATATCAAAACGGAAATTTACAAGTTGATGAGGTCGGACACAAGCCAGATGTTACACCTCAATTCAGTGCAACTAAATTGTCTAATTGTTTGAGTTCAGCAGGGATTTCTTGGGCAGTAGCTTGGGCTATAGCTGTTACTTGTGGAGTAGTTTGTTTATTTGGACCGGCACCGTGCCTTTCATGTGTACTTGTTGAAGCTGCTTGGGGTGGTGCGCTTATCGCTCGATGTGTGACAGAGGCATTCTTGTAAAACCTAATTCAAATTAAAGAGGCTAGGATAAAAGTATTTTAGCCGAAGAAAAAACCGAACTATCATTCAAAACCCTACGTTAGAATTTTGAATTAGTTCGGATTTTCTTTCTTAATGGACTTTCTTAACAAAAATTATTCGTCTTTAGGGATGAGCATCTTAGTTATGTCCAAGCCTCTTTATATTCTTTTACTTATTATTATAATAGTATTTGAGTATATTATTATAAAAATTGTAATGAATATTTTTAATAGATTAATTACTTCAATTAATACAGGGTTAATTGTTATAAACAGTATACTTATACCTGCTAAAAATAGAACAACTAAAAAGGAGTAAGATGCTGATTTAAATTTTATCTCTTTTGAACGTTCATCATTCTCATTTAAATGGGCAAAAATGTAATAATGAGAAAAAGAAAATATAGCCATAGAAAAAAACAAAAGACTATTGTAATTAAAATTTTTACTATTCACTAACAATTCCACACCTATTAATAAAACAAAGAATAAAGAGAATAGCACTCCAGAAATAAAAAAAAGTTTTCTCATAACTAATTGTCCTCCCTGTCGAAAAGAAATATTTCTTCGATTGATCGATCAAGTTCATTAGCAATTTTAAATGCTAGCTTTAAAGATGGTGAATAACGATTTTTTTCAATTGAAATAATGGTTTGTCTAGACACTTTTAATCTAATTGCTAATTCTTCTTGGGAAAGATTTTGAATTTTTCTAAATTCAACTAACTTATTTTTCATAAATAGCACCTCACTTAATTGAGATTAGATTAATTATATAGTAAAGCCAACTTCGTGTAAAGCTTACTTTACATTTTTTTAGAAAAAGGAGTCTATTAATGCCTAAAATAAAAATATATTTAATAATTCTTTTTTTCATTTTCGTATCAACAGCTGGAGTATTTTATTCAGGGAAAAGTAATAGTCCAAATAAAGATTTAATAACAGTTGTAAATGCCAAGAATATATTGCCTTACTCTAAGAGTATTTCTCCTAGAGTTGGAATAATAGATACTGGTGTTCATATCACAAATAAATTCCTTCCAGCCGATCAAATAAAACAGGTAACTGTTGATGAATTCCTAACATTTCCTTCAAAACAAATCCACGGAACGATGATAGCAGGTATTATGATTAGTAATGGAACCAGAGGTTCTGAACCACAAGGTTTAATACCTAATAGTGATTTGTTTTCGATCCAAACCGGTACTGATTTAGGTACAACTTCTGAAAACCTAGCTGCTGCAATTGATCTTGCTATCCAAAATGAAATTAAAATATTAAACATCAGTTTAGCAACTTCAAAGGTAACAGAAGTATTAAAAAATGTTGTTAAAAGGGCTATTGAAAAGGATATTGTCATACTATCATCAGCCGGAAATGATGGTGGAATAAATGAATATTTCCCATCTTCTTACGATGGAGTAATTAGCGTTGGAGCCATCGATATTGAGGGAAATGTACTAGGAAATACCGATATAAAAGCAGTTGATATTTTTGCCCCTGGAGAAAAAATACTTACTTCAGCGGTCGAAGGTGAAGAAGAAAAAGATTTTATAGTCCCTGGTAATTCCGGTGCGGTTCCGATTGTCACTTCTACTGTAGCAGTATTACTTACCGAATACCCTGAATTAAATTCAGAGCAAATTAAGCATTTGTTAAAAACAAGTAGTACAAAAAAACAATTGGAAAATGGCAGTACAATAAATATACTAAATGTGGCGAATGCTCTAAAAGAAGCAAAAACACTTACTAAATAGGGATGCTACCCAACATTTTCACATAAAACCCACGCTGGGGTTCTACCAGCAAAATGCGGAAGCCTTAGTGTTATAGGTTTTATAAGGGATTAACTATTTTGCGAATGTACATTCTTTAGTTAATGTTCAGTAAACTATTCAAAACTAAGTTTAGTAACACATAATTTTGCCGTTTTGGGGATAGTGAAATGGATTAAAGTGGCTTAGCTTGATGGCGATGTGGCGGTACCCCAAAGAGGAGTTATTACCACACATTTCTCCATTAGGTTGGGAACACCTTAACTTTTTAGGGGAATATACATTTGACTTGACAAAGGCACCTAACCCAAATGAATTGCGGCCATTAAAGATATAAAGGTATGACTGATTTTTCCTTTGCGTTGGAGAAATCAGTTTTTATTTACCATTTATTGTCTTAGCGTGGGTTTTACGTCAAAATGTTGGCGGTTCCCCCATAAGGGGGTATGAAGAACATAGCTGTCACCAGAAGCAATAGGATATTTTTAATTTCCCATATATGAAAGTTTCGAATCTTATTTTGGAACATGAACTTTGGATGTTTTTGCCCATCCCCTCGAAAAAGGGGAATAGATGAGGTGCATGGATAACTCATGTGGGTTATTTTTGCATATCCCCCCGAAAAGGTTTATTAAGGGGTCTGTGTAGTAATGGAACAGAAACAAGGAACAAGACATCCATTATATTCAAATTATGGTGATATAGGAGGAGTTTAATTTCTTTCCCCTATATCATTTATTATTTTATCTGCTGATAACAACGATCTTAAACCCCCATGCTCAATTTCCTCAGGAAGAATAAAAGAGTACTTTCCCATAATATTGATATGTTCATATCCAAAAGGAGATAAACGTTGAATATCTGAGCCAAGAGCGGTTTGTCCAGCTGCATTAATTGCATCAACAGCAATTTCCATTGATAATTTATATAATACAGTGCATGAAATACTCCGAGATTTAGAAAATGAATCTAATTTAAATAACTGTTTTATTGAATCAGATGTAAGATGTGAAAAGCTTGAATTAAACTGGTAAATTAGGATTACTTATTCCGGTTTTCTGTTCCGTTACTACACATACCCCTACTAATGGTGAATATCTAGAGACACTTTTATTTAGGGGTTTCTGATCCTATTTAAATCGATAGGGATACATTTTGATGATTACCAATTCCATCCATACGATTGCCCCTGGTGACATTAACGCTGGTATTACCCCGTGTTGAAGGAAACGAGATAAAACATGGAAGGCGCATGAGTTATCCATGCACCTTATCTATTCCCCTTTTTCGGGGGGAGGGGCAAAAACACTCAATATGGATAATCTACATAATAGCTATCATAACTGGAGTAACTACTTCATTTTCTGTTCCAGCACACAGTGCAATAGTACAGAGTATTGTTAAAAAAGAAGATTTACCTAGTGCGAACTCCTTAATATCATTCTCTATGTCAATAGCATTAATATTTGGACCAGCAATTGGGGGGGTTGTAATACTTTCGGTTGGATATGAAGGAACTTTTATTATTAATGCTATGTCATTTTTAGTTGGAGCATTGGGTGCAATAGTTATAAAAGTGCCTCAAATTACAAATGAAAGAAATCGAAAAGATGATACTAATAAAAATTCAGTAATGAAAGATCTTAAAGAAGGCTATAACATTATTAAAACTGATATTTATTTATCAAGAACCATAATTATAGTTACCGCAGTATTTTTTGGAATAGGAGCTAATGGGATATTATTTATTTTGCATTTAGAAAATAATGGTTTAACGGCACAAGAGATAGGTGTTTATATGTCGTCTCAAGGAGTCGGTATGATTCTTGGATCAATATTTTTCTCTAAAATAATTTCAAAAATAAGAAATAATTTATTTTTTAGTCTAATAAATGTATTAGTAATTGGAGCAAGCTTAATACTGTTTATTAATATGTCAGCTAATCTATTATATTTAAGTATTTTTACAATATTTATATTTGGTATTGCTTTGTCTTTCTTTAATACAAATACAAGAACAATATTACACACAAAGACACCTGCATCTTTAATGGGGAGAGTAGCTGGAATAACTAGAACACTTACTACAGCGGCATCTTCAACAGCAATATTATTCGGAAGTTTTGCTTCGTCAATGTTTCCTCCCGCATATATTGTTACTTTATTAGGAGGTAGTCTCTTAATTATATGTATAATAATGATGCCCTATATTTACCAAATGAATACTAATTTGAAAACACCATCACAAGAAGTATTATAGAGAGTCGTACAGTGTTCGGTGCCAGTGCCAGTGCTAGTGTCGCAGTTCAGTAAGGAATGGTCTTTTATTTTGTAGGACGATGTTGAAGAAAAGCACCCCCATCTCTACTGAATACAGCCATTGGAATGAGCCACTTCGGACAAGAAATAGAGCCATCTCTGCCATGGAGTAATCCAGTTGAAAAATGGTTGAATATTTGGCTCAACCAAGGCTTTACATGGAGATGCGGGTGTGATAGCCTCATTCGGCAAAAATGTGGAGGAGTCATTACTATCAGGCCATTCGAATGTCCCACGCTCTAAACGACGATAATGCAGCCAGAAACCGTTGGTTTCCCACTCCGAAATTTTGATTTTGTCGCGCTTGCGATTACAAAAGACAAAGAGGCAGGGAGAGAAAGGATCTAGATTAAACCCTTCTTTTACTATCACCGCCAATCCGTCGATTGATTTTCGTAAATCCGTATTACCTCGAGCGAGGTAAACTCGCTCAATATTATGTTCATTTAGCATGTTATATTTAACGCCTTTACTACATCTCTTAATAATATCGGGTCAATTCAGGCTTCACTTCAATCGTTGCTTGATCTATTTTTATGGTTAACGCATTATCTTTAGTTACAGGTTTCTGCTCAATTTAAACTGAGATCCACTGGGGATCTAGAACTTCCTTTTCTACTGGATCATATTTTTCAAGCCAGTATCGTAATTGATAAACTTTTAAATCATTAACCTTACACCATGCATTCATACTTTTGCCACTTTCTTTAAAAGCAGCTACTCGTTCTTTCCACTGATGTCGACGTTCTTCCATTTCTTCTTTAGTCATGGCAAAGCCTCCTTAAATTAATAACTTAAGGAGATTATCACATAATAGAAAATCTATGAATACGTGGGGATTACTTTACGCTTACATATAAAGGAACACGGCGAAATTGATCCACCCAATGGGTTATGCCTTTTTCCGGCTGGATCATAAGCGACAATAGATAAGAGCGCATCATTGAAGCTACATCTAGTGGGCGAGCCCCTTTTTTAAAATCAGAATAGGTGTTATAAAGCCAACTAGTTGTAACAGAAAGGTATGCGAACCATAACTTTTTGATAGTAGGCCAATTCTTTTTTACAAGAAAATAGAATTCCATTTGTGTAGTGTTCATTTAATTGAGCAAATACAAAATCTTGGTATGTTTGATGGGGAATAAACTTTGGTTTCAAAATCAACACCTCAATCGAAAGTAGTTAGCGGTATTTAGTCCCTACACCTGCGATTATTGTGGCTTTTTCGAAAAGTCAAGTAGGTATTGCTGTTTTTAATAACAATATTTCTACAATTTAATTTCCAATTGGAAATTAAATTTAAAGGAAAAATCCCACTTGAAATAGGAGATATAAAATAAAGAGGTTCAAGAAAAACCTTGAACCACAAGGCTCGGCGAATGACGAGAGACTATTTAAATTAAATAGAGTTCGGAGTTTCTATAACCCAATTTTACTCTTTATCTCTTTTAAGAAAGGAATACTTACCGCCCTTGCTTTTTCCGCTCCATCATTTAAAATTTTCTCTATTTTATCAGGAGAATCCATCAATTCTTTGTACTTCTCTCTAGGTTTTTCTAAAAATCTATCCATAACATGAAATAATTCCTCTTTTGCCTCCCCCCAACTAATCCCCTTAATATATTCTTTTCTCATTTTTTCAGCTTCTATTGTAGTAGCAAACTCCTTATATATCGTAAATAATACTGAAGAATTAGGATCTTTTGGTGCCTCAGGCGGCAAAGAATTAGTTTTAATTTTATTGATAAGTTTTTTTAATTTCTTTGGCTCATCAAAAAGCGGAATTGTATTATTATAACTTTTACTCATTTTTCTCCCATCTAATCCGGGTAAAACAGCAGAACCTTCTTGAATTTTATATTCTGGTAATAAGAAAGTATTACCATAGTTATTATTAAAACTCTGTGCAATATCCCTTGCAATTTCAACATGTTGTACTTGGTCTTTTCCAACAGGTACAACTTCAGTTTTAAACATTAAGATATCTGCTGCCATTAGAATTGGATAAGTGAATACTCCCATATTAATGCCATAATCTTCATCCTTATTCATATTAATATTATTTTCAACCATAGCTTTATATGCGTGGGACCGATTCATTAACCCTTTGGAAGCAAAGCAACTTAATATCCAATTCAATTCAAATATTTCTGGCACATCTGATTGCCTGTAAAGGATTACTCTATCAGGGTCTATTCCTAACACTAACCATGTTGCGGCTATACTAAATGTTAAGTGGCTTAATTCTTCAGCATTATGAATTTTAGTTAACCCATGATAATCTGCAACAAAGTATGTTGGCTGATACTCTTTTATCTCAGCCAAAGCTAATGCAGGCTTTATCGCTCCAATATAATTTCCTAAATGAATCTTTCCCGTAGGTTTAATACCTGTTAAAACTGTTCTTTTCATGATAAACCCTCCATTGATTCCATTTAAATACAAAAAAGGGTTACTCATCACTTAATATTAAGGACGAGTAACCCGTGGCGCCACCTTCATTCGTTTACATAAAATAAACGCACATATTCCGTAAAGAACACCTAATTGTTCGATACGGAGTCTCTTTTAACTGTAAGACCTCCGCTAGACCTACTATTTATTCAGTCTAGAAGATCCGAAGCCCATTCTACTTTAATCCCGTACTGATTCTCAGCAACCATCGTTTCTCTGAAACGTTCCTAAAGCTTACTCTTCTTCATCATCTATCAGAAAATGTTTTTTTAATTATAATATATGGATAATGTTATGTCAAGAAAAATTTATCATTAATATATCTAATTTTTCTAATTGTATCCAAATATAAATAAAACATCCAACCTTCTGTGTTCCTTAACTTTCTTATTAACATCTAACCCGCGTAAATAACTTTTGTTTTTGTCAATATGATCATCATCCATAGATATAAAGGACACTTGGTATCCATGCTCGATGGCATGAATCCCAAGGGCTGTTGATAGAAAGGTCTTCCCAACTCCCGTTGGCCCCATCATAATTAAGGTGAAGCATTCTTCCACCCATGACAGCTGTTTTAATATATTCAGTTGTTTCTCCCCAACTGCAGTTTGTTCTTCCAGGCGAAAGTTCTCAAATGTTAAATTTTCAGGGAACTCTGCCCACTGCATCAGCTTCTCTTTGTTTTTTGTTTCTCGGCAGTGAACTTCATGGCTTAAAAATTCATGAATGAACTCATGATACGTCCATCCTTTGGCTTCTGCTTCTCTCAGGAGGTTAGGGAGTTCTTTAGCTGTCTCTGCTAGTCTTAAGGTTCGGCATTTATCTTGGAGTATTTGGTATGGCTGGCTCATCTGTTGCCACCTCCTTGAAGGACACTTAAGTAAATATCTTCTTTTCGCTCAGGAGCCACCAAATTTTTATATTTCTCATTGACGGATCCAGTGTCTTTTCTTTCTTTTCGACTATCGATTTCAAGGGAGATGGCGATATCCCTTAAATCGTTTGCACTTGTAAGTCGGAGACGCTTCAGCTCATTAATGGCTTCCATAACGAAGAAAGGATATTTTAAAATGACGGATTGCACCACTTTCAGTTGATCAATCAAATGACGTGGATATTGCTTAGTCAACATTCCTACCAACCACTCTGTAGCCTCATTGTCATCCAACATTCCTTCTATCTGCTGAATCAAAAGGTTGCGTTTAGTCTGATTACGCTTTCGGTGGGAAGGGTCTGATATGACAGCACCACTTCCTTCTGCGATTGTATGTTTTGCCAGAATTTGTCCATTTTTCTGCAGACGTATGCACAAATATTCTCCATCTGGATTGACATAGGCAATATTGGGAGCACTTTTTCGATATGTGCCGCGAGGCACACTATATCGATTACCGTCATACCGAATAACGTTGTCTTTGTTAATAGTTCTTGTTATACTTGAATCGAAGATATCTTCAAAAATGTAAGTCCCAGAGACCTGTTGTAAGTGTTGCTTTTCCAGGGCGTACACTTCGACGGGTCTCTTTTTTGTATTATGGTGAATCTTATAGTTCCCGGTGCGCTTTAGCCATTTCATACAGGAATCCTGCCAATCTATTAAATTATCAAACGTTCGGTTCTTCGCAAAATTGTTCTTTACATATTTAACCACCTGTTCAATTTTACCCTTTGTCTGAGGATCAGATTTTCTACATAGATAGATCTTGAAGTTCCTTGTCTGCTGGTATTTGGTGAATTCCTCTGTCATGATAAGGTCTCCAGCATTTTCGCTGACTGCGAGTAAACGGTCTTGATCATAAACTATCTCAATAGACATTCCTCCATAAAACCGAAAGGCATTTTCATGCATTCGAATAAGATCTATTGTCCGAAATGGATCAAGTTTTTTACTTCTTTTCTGTAAAGAGATGGCAAACAAATAAAATTCATCTGGAGACATTTTTCCGTATTCGATCACCCTGTTCCTTGAGATCTTTAATTTTCTGGCTATCGAACTGTTGGAGAACCCTTCACTCCGCAGCCTGTGAACCTCGTTGTAGATCATCAGTTTTTCCACTCCCTGTTCCTCACTTTCCATAAACTATAAATCTAGTATATAGAATGTGGGCTTAATTGAGCTAAACTGTTGATTCTTATTTGTTAAATTCTGTTTACTCTTATTTGTTGTAAACTGTTGATTCTATTTTAACGTTTACAACAACTCTTTTTAACACTTTTATTATATAAAAAAGAATAGGATAAACAGTATTAAATTATACTATCTATCCTATACTCATTATAGTCTATTTAAGACAAGGAATTGTAGAGGATTTTTTTTAAAAATAAATCCTTCGGGGTTACGTACTTTATTTGGTCATTGTTGCATAACCATAAGAACCTCAAGTGTCCTTTTAATCCCAACATACTCAAGTATATTGATTATCTGTGGAGTGGGAGAGGTCATGGTAACAGCTTGGTATGCTAATAAGATGAGTTCACGTTCTTCTTGTTTATCCATGAAATACACCATCCTTTCAAAAAAAACAAAGGTTGTTGTGTTAGAGGTCTAACGGTGGTCTTGATAGTGTCTTTATTGAGTTTGTATACACTTATAAATATATATTTTTGAAGTGACTACCATAGTCTTATTCTACCTTCTATCTTTTGTGGATGAAAGAGTAATTCTGTAGATTACTTGTTATACATTATTCACTAAAGATAACAAACGGCCCATATGAGGATTTTTTCTGATTGTCCGGTTGCGGCGACAATTCGTTCGGAGGCTGTTCGTTGGCCTTTTGAAAGCGTTCCTTGCCAGTCGAGAACCCTTTCAAGCTGGGCGTACTGGCTACTGTGACTTATCCAGGTTAGTAGCGGTGTACATTGAGCTACTTTCCCCATCGCAATGCAGTTACGGCAATAGACACACTCTTCGTCGCACTTGGAGCATTGATGGGCCGCAAATAAATGTTTCGCATCGTTACCACAACGTGCGCAGCTGTAGCTGTCTCTTTTTGCAATAATCGCTTTTTGATAAGCAATATAGCCGTTTTGATAATGATCATCGATGAGTTCGATTGGAAAAGGAAGTTCTTGTTGCAGTAATTTTTTACCTTGCAGAAATTGCCGAAGTAATTTGGAATAAAGGAAAAGTTCATTTTTGGGTGGTTGTTGGAAGTCTGGAAGTTTGCTAATTGCTGTCGGTGCTGACTCTTGCTGGGCTACTTGTTTTTGGGGGAGTAAAGATTCAGGGCTGACATAACGATGATTTGTATGAAGATAAGTAACGAATTTCATTGGTATTGCTCCATTGCTTTGATATTCAGTTTCACAGCGTAACACCTCTTTTTGTGGGGATTCGAAATGGGCAGATTGGAAAAAAAGAAGGTGGATGAAAAGGGAGGAGTAGTTAAAAGTGATTAGGTGGACAGGACATGCAAGTACAAGTGCAAGAGATAGACCAACTGATTTTAAAATCTTTTGATTTTCCTAACCAACTAACACTTAACCACCTAACCAATCAGCGAACTGATCTCAAATCTTTTGAACTCCCTTTCCAACCTTCTAACCTTCCATCTTTAATTCACCATGACCCATCCGTTTTTGATTCCTTCGACAACTGCCTGGGTACGGTCTTTTACACTTAATTTTTGTAAAATATTACTAACATGATTTTTTACTGTCTTTTCACTTATAAATAAAGCTTCGCCGATCGAACGATTACTTTTTCCGTCCGTCATCAACTGAATAACTTCGCATTCGCGTCGAGTTAAAATGTGTAATGGGCGTTGATATTCGACTTCGCGGAATCCAATTTCTGCTTCAGGTCCTTGCTCAGTAGCTAAACGTCGAAATTCATTAATTAAATTATGGGTTACCTTTGGATGAATGTAGGCACCGCCATCAGCTACTACTTTTACTGCTTCAACTAAGGAATCAGCATCCATTTCTTTTAATAAGTAACCTGATGCTCCGGTTTTTAATACGTGCGTGACATAGGTTTCGTCATCGTGAATTGATAAAATTAATACTTTTACATCTGGGTACTTTTCAATCAGCTGACGCGTTGCTTCTACACCATTTAATTTCGGCATGTTAATATCCATTAAAATAACATCTGGATTGTGCTGCTCAACAAGCTCCATTGCCATTGAACCATCATCACCCTCTGCTACTACATCAAAATCTTTTTCCATCGCTAAAATTCGTTTTACCCCTTCACGAAAAAGCTGATGGTCATCTATAATAACGATTTTTATAACCTTTTCTATTTGCTGATTCATTTTTAAAATCCTCCCTAACATTTAAATATGTATTGGAATAATTAACATAATTAATGTACCTTCGTTTATTTTTGAATTGATCATTAAGCCACCTTTTAACATATTGACGCGTTCTTTCATTCCTAGCAGTCCAAAAGTACCTTCTTTTTTATCATTCTGATCAAATCCTTCACCATCATCTTTAATGATAACAGTTACTTTTGTTGCTTTTATTTCAATTTTCACTTGTACTTCTTTCGGTTTGGCATGTTTATACGCATTTTGCACAGCCTCTTGAACTAAGCGGAAAATTGCGATTTCTAACGCTGACGGAAGTCGTTCGACTTTACCTAAATTCCGAAAAGAAATGACCATCCCAGAATGCTCTTGGAAGTTTTTTAAATACTTTGCTAATGTCGGTATTAAACCAAGGTCGTCTAGAGCCATTGGACGAAGGTCATAAATAATCCTTCTTACTTCTGCTAATGAATTTTTTACCATCACTCTTAAATCACGAATTTCCTTTAAGGCATCTTCGATTCCATTTTCCCGATAAATTCTTTCGACGAGCTCGGAGCGAAGTAAGACATTGGCCATCATTTGGGCCGGGCCATCATGAATTTCTCTTGAAACACGCTTTCGCTCTTCTTCTTGAGCTTCGATAATTTTGAGTCCAAACTCTTGCATCTCTTTAGCATCCTTGATTAAATCGCTTACTTGTTGAAGATCACTAGTTAAGTAATTTAAGACAACTGAGATTTGGCCAACAAGTGCTTCTGCTCTTTTTATCGTGTCTTTAATTCCAGTAAGACGCCGCTCAATATTGTCACGACGGTCGCGAAGCTGTTGTTCCTCCTGGCGATATAGAGCTAGCTTCATTTGATAACCGCTAGCCTGTTCATAAGCATTGCGAACCTCTTCATCAGTATATTTTTCAAATTTTTTACTGACCTCTGCTAAACGATTGCGCGCAAATTTTGCGTGATGCTCCGTTTTATCAGAACTTTCAATCAAGGAGGCCACCTTCATTTGAACTTGTTCTAACTCCTTCTGCAACTCAGCATGTTCGCTTCTGGATTGTTCAGTTATTTCAAAGACTTGCTCTTTACTTTGACTAACTGTATCGAGCATTTTCTTGAGAATTTCATCTAACATCGTCTTATTCGACATGTTTGTCCTCCACTTTAATGTACATAAGAATTGAGTGATAAAATAACTTCACCCTTTTTCTACAAAATATTGTCAAATTTCAACAAATTCATCGTAATTAACCTTAACTACTATATTATTCTACCATATTTCTGCTGTTGTAGGTCAGATTAATACGTTACAAATCAAGGTTTTTGTCACATTTATGTTACAATTGGCACTTCAGAGTGCGGCATCTTTATGCGGTGTCAGACACCACATAAAGACGTTTGATGATTTTGTGCGTCCAGCGCGGACAAACCACGTTTTAACGCGGTTTGTATACTCATGTTATGTCCGCCAGTGATGGACATTTTGCTGTTTTGTCCACGAGCGGTGTCAGACACCATGTTGAGCGCTGGCACTATGGTGAGGGAGGGGATTTTTATGCTTTCGGCTTATTTTACGGTTAAGGGATATGGGGAGCATGAGATTGTGATTCAGAAGTCGCGGTTCATTGCTTATATAGATCGGGTTACAACAGAAGCGGCGGCACAGGCTTTCATTGAAAAGATTAAGAAAAAGCATCGCGATGCATCTCACAACTGCTCTGCCTATATGATTGGTGAAACGAATCATATTCAAAAGGCAAACGATGATGGTGAACCGAGTGGAACGGCTGGGGTACCAATGCTTGAAGTGTTGAAAAAACGGGAATTGAAGGATACTGTCGTTGTTATCACTCGCTATTTTGGTGGCATTAAATTGGGGGCTGGAGGCTTAATACGCGCATACGGTAGCGCGACTTCCGAAGGACTCAATGCGACGGGAATTGTCGAGCGGAAACTGATGCAAATTTTCGAGGTGACGGTTGATTATACGTGGCTTGGTAAGCTTGAAAATGAAATTCGTTCGTCACCTTATCTCATTAAACAAATTAATTATTTGGAACAAGTAGTACTTGAGATTTATGCGACTAGTGGTGAAGAAGAGCTTTTTATTTCCTGGATGAACAATTTGACGAATGGGCAAGCTGAGATTTTAGCTGGTGAGCAGGATTATTTAGAGGAAAATTTAAAATGAAAATGAGATTATTGGAGTGATTCAACGTTCATATCTAAGTGAATGAATTTCATAACACCAAAAACTAGCTACATCAATCTACTAAGTTGAAAACGGTTCATTTCAACTCTCTAGTTGGAAGTATTTTAATTCAACTTGATGTAGTATTCTAGTGGCGCAGAATCTACATTATAAAATTCATTCAAGTACAAATGAATACTCTCGTCTCTTACGCAAGCGTTTAAGTCTCGGCCGCATCGCTCAAAAAAATAGAACTAAGGCTTGAAGCCCTAGTTCCTTCGTTTTGACCTTAAATTTAACAAACCGCTTTGTATTTAATGGTGAAAACTCTCACCTCTACTCTCAGCGGAGGTGGTGGGCATGCCCAATCAGGTAGAGTTGCGTACTCCATCTGCTAAACTAATTTTCTAGCAAAGTTTGACGAGTTTTTTTCTATTTTTGAGATTATGAGTCCCGTCTGCCTTAAGGCGTGTCCATTATCGCACTATGTCTTTTTTTAAAACTAGAGGTTTTGCTACTAAAAAACAAAATCGAAAAGCTTAATTAAGCCGTTTAACGATTTTAGATACTGAGCTATTAGCGATTGATTTTACAATTCCTGCCCCAAGTTTCTTCGCAAAGCTACCTTGATAAAATTTATAGAATTTGTCTGTCCCAACGCGTTGCTTATAATATTCCAACGTATTATCTTCTAAATTATCTTCTAAATCACTATAGTTGCATATTCGGACAAATGAATGATCGATTTCTGTTGTATACCTAGCGATTAATACTAGTAGTGTACAAAAAAAGTCACTGTTAGAAATTTCTTCGCCTTGGAATAATTCACCACGATCATAGCGTTGAATCGTTCTAACGGCATAATCATATAATATCGTCATCCTAGCGGTTTCATTTTTTGTTACTAACGTATGAATATATTCAGTTAATAATTCAATTTGTAAAGGAGCTTGCAATTTATAAACATGATCATCATTAATAGCTACATTCATTGTTTTATACAATTGCTCATACATTGAAATAAATTGTTCAGGGTCAGACTGTCTAATTTCCCAAAGAAGTGTTGCAGTATGACTATACTTATAAATACTTGCAACGTAGATTGCACTACCTAATGTTGAAACTTGACGACCCTTTAAACCTAGATCGGCTTCAACCATAGCAGACAATGTGTCACTATACTCAATCGCTTTCACTACATCACCACTAAACTTCGTATTATTGATATGCTTAACTACAAAATTGAAATCTTCAATTGTTTCATTACCAAATTCTTTATCATATTCTAATTTTATCCTAGCAGGGTTAAATGAAAGGCCGCTTAAGTGGAGACCGATGCTTATGTAATCATGAGTCGCTCGACTGAATAACCCTCCAAATAATGTTAAAAGGACATTTCGATAAGCTCCCTTTAATTGTATTAAGGCTATTTCAAAAAGATCAAAAAGTTCATTCCAAGATTCCCTAACACTATTTAGCAGCTTAATTTGTATTTCATTTAGACCTTCAAAATCAGGTTTATATTCTTTTTTTTCAAATCTACTTGAACAAGCAGTTACTAATTCGTATAAAAAAACTTGTTGCTGGTCTGCACTAATATTTTTTGTATAAAATTTTAGTTTTTTAAGATTATGTGCATAATTGTATAATGCTGGAATTAAATCAACAATTAAATTTCCAGAAAGGCGCTCTTTTATATATCCAAATACTTTTTCGTCAAAACAATACCTTTCAAAAATAAAACCAGGTTTATCTTCTTGCAATTCTTTAATGACTTGCAAATATTCTTTTTCGATATCTTCAAACATCCAAATAACCCGAAAATCCATTGCAATTAATCCAGGACTAATCTTTTTTAAAAATTCATCCATTAGGCTTTCAAGCTGTTTGATCGTTAAATTCTCTTTAAAATTTAATTTAAAGTCTGGAATTTTTTTATAATAGTGATCAAAAGAACGATCGATTGAAGTAAATTTTTTGTCTACATTTCGCGAAATCAATGTTTCAATTTCTTGAAAAATGTCACCATTAATTGTTTCTACTAATAGTTGTTCGTTTTTTTCAGCGCTAAAAGTTTCAATAGAGATCCCATCTTTTTTTTGCCAAGGAATAGCAGGGATATCTATACTTGCCATCATTTCTTCTAACCAAATAGTAGCCTTATTAAGATCAAAATCTGCTTCTATCGCTAAACTATTAACATTTGAAGCAGCTTTAAATATTTCTTCTTTTTTATCAATAATAGATCTATATTTTTTTTTCTTACTATCATCTAATTCAGGAATTGAGGCAAATAACCTATCGTAAAGTTGATCAATCACTTTTCACTCTCCTCCAATACTTCTTTCCATACTCTTTTCCAACTAATTTTAACATATTATCAAAGAGTTAATCGCACATTTTAAGTTATCAGATAATTAATTGAAGAATATTGTTGTTTTTCCTGAAAATTTATCGTGCTGAACAAGTGCCTCGAAAAGGGTTAAGATAGTAAATGAAAACGTAAGGCGCCTGCGGTTACTAGTCGCAAAACCCGCTACGAAGAAGCTCAAATGATGTGTCTTGAAGCTAGACAAAGAAAAGCGTAAGACGTCCCCTTTAACGGCGGAAACTTAATGCATTTTTGATAAAAACTAACATGAGAATTTTAACACCCTAAGTAGAGTGATCACAAAACAATTTATTTGGGAAATTTGGTAGTATTTTGGAAACTATTATTATATAATTGTAGTTAGATTTTAAAAAGTTTGATAGGAGATAAGATATTCAATGATAAAAGAACTTACTCAACAAAAATTACTATCAATTCTTCAAGAAGCACGGTATCTCGGGGAGAATAACGAAAATATTTCATCAAAAGATTTAGTAAATGAAATTAAAAAAATGTTACTATTCAAAGGGAATTTAAACTCACTTTAACCTACATAGTGCGGTGCCAGACACATTGTGAATTTTAGACGATAATACGATAGTGACGCACCCGATCATTCACAAACTAATCCTTTCGGTGCCTGACACCAAAAGGATGACACCCAGTTGACCACTTACCGTGCCCACCCACCTCTAATTTTCCTTACCTTGACTTTGACTTTGACCTTGATTTTCTGGTACGTCCTTCTCTTTAACGTCTTTCTGATTTTTATCTTGTTGTTTATTTTCCTCAGCTTTGGAATGAGAAGGTGGGGCAGTTTTTTCTTTTTTTCCGTTAGTTGGACCTACACTGTCAGGTTCATCTGATTTTTTTTGTTTAGATTCGTTGCTTTTTGGGGCTTTATCAGCTGGAGCTTTATCAGATTCGCCTTTATCAACTGGGGCTTTTTTAGCTTTTTGCAATTTTCGCAACTCTGCCATTGACTTCCCTTTTACTTCATCGATCGTTTTCACCACACCCTCATTTTCAAGTTCTTTAAAATAGGAATAATGATTGACTGATAAATTACTCTTTTTTGCTTCATCATAAGTCGCTTTATTATTTCGAAGAACGACAACATCAATATCTGGTTTACTAATTGAACTTTCAATGATTTGTTCTATTTCTTCAATTGAATGATTTTTTTGTTCCTTGACGGAAATGACAGAAGTAGTCAAATACTTCCCTTCCAAAAAAAATCCGGCCTCTTCAGAGTAGGTAGTTATTTTTTCAATGGCAACCGCTAATTTGTCCCCTTTCATTTTAATTGCTTTAAGTAATGTTTTACCATCAGGATTGTTTGCACTTGTTCCAATTATTTTCATCGCGTCATTTACGGTTAATTCTATGCTTGGATTAATATCAATAGCAACAACATAAGCGGAATCATCTTTCCCAAATGGAAGTAACATATATGAAATGAATGTCAGTATAAAAACAGCTGCTATTGCAGTGTATTTCATCCACGAAACCGTCTTTTTAATATGAGTAAAACGCTCGCCTATTAATGGTGGCACAATATGAGCCGGTCTGGCTACATTTTTGAACGTGCCGTCGTGACAGAGTAAAACAATTACAGCGTCGGTAACTTTTACAACGATTCCTGCAACGCTTTGCTTAGCCATCATGATTTCCCTCCTTTATTAATAAATTGGTGTAACTGTGTCCATTGTGGATGAATCGTTACTAAAATTAACGTCACTATATATTTCCGATGGCGCTCAATTGTTTTTAGACGATAGCCTGTTTTTTTTGAAAATAAAGTCACTGGCAGTTGTTTTTTTGTTATAAAGTATGTAAGACATTCTTCATTTCCACAAAACATTTCCGCCATTTCTATTAATGTTTGCCTCGTATCTTGATGCTTTGGAGAAAATTTCTCGAGCTCTTCAAATGATATTTTATAACGGCTTAAAGCCTCACTCAATTCTAGTATTTCTTCTACTAATTCATTGGTTTGCTCAGCCCGTTGAAATTCAGTGATCGATTGGGCAACTTGTTGTCTATTTTGAGTAGCTTCCTCATCCTCTTCATTTAGAGAGACCGACGGGAGCTGCTGTTCTTTTCGGAAAAAATCGATAAGATCCCTTTTCATTAAAAGATATCCATAGTTTAAGAATGTCCGACCTTTATCAGGCTCATACGTATCAATCGCCTTATTAAAGGCTAGTAAGCCAATGCTCGCCTCTTCGTCACTCCAACTAACATACCTTTTACAAATATGACCAACCGTGTTGATGACATAAGGTTTATAGTGACGTATTAATTTTTCACGAACAAGGTCATCACCAAGTTTCGCTGCTAAGAAATCTTTTTCATGAACAAATATTTCCACACCTTTTGCCTCCTTTTGTCATATTTTAAATGATTACTACATTTATAACATGATTGAAGGCTTTTTATAATGGTTCTTTGTGACAATTTTCAATAAGCTACATGTAAAAAGTCATATTTTTTTTAAAAACAGCCCCCATTTTCATAGGAACTGTTTCGATCTGTTTTACAATTTAAAAGTTTATGGTCTACCGTTGCTAGCCTTTTCCTGTGCCTTAGTAGCTTGCTCAACAGCTTTTTCTACTGCCTTTTGGCCTTTTTGATCAGCTTTTTCTACTCGTTGGTTAGCTTTCTCTACTGTTTTTTCTACTTTTTGATTAGCTTTTTCAACTTGTTTGGTAGTTTGTACTTCAGCAGTTGCTACATTCTCTTGAGATGCTTCTTCAGTCGGTATTTTAGTCGTTCCCTCATTATTTTCTGTTTTTTCGTCAATTGATTCATCGACTTCAACAACTACTGCTTTATTTTTATTACTGCGTTCTACCGCTCGTGCTTGATTTGCAAGGGCTTTTCTAATTCCATCCTTCGCTTGTTCTGGAAGATTTTCACGATCTAAAAGTGCTAATAGGTTTTGAGATCGCTTTGCATTCATTTCAGTGATTATTTCTTTCACGTCAGAAACATCTTCTCCCATTTCTTCAGCTTCTTCGAGAACTAATTCAGCTTCATCAGCACTTTTTTCTGAATCTATAAGTAATTGATCAGCGACTTCCTGGATACCATTTCCAATCATTACTTTCGCCTCTGCTACTCTTTTTTCAGCTAACTCAATTTGAAGAAGCGCCTTTTCAGCTGGACCTTTTGTTAAATAAATGGTTGCATCTTGCATTTGTCGAATTGCTTCATATAAATTAGATAGAGGTGTTACGATTTCTGAATTTTCATGACCATTGTTTTCTTCTTCAGTTACATCCTCTTCAGGGGATTCCTCTACTACTCCATTTTCAAGCTCAGTATTTTCTAATGCGTCTTCAGCAAAAACTCCATTTCCAATCGATAATGCTCCTACTAATATTACTGTTGTTGCTATTTTTTTAAACAATTTACATCTCTCCTTCAATTTTAGTAAAGTTCAACGTGCCATCGAAACGCCTCAATTTCTTCTCTGTTGTTCTCATAATCACTAAGCGGCGTCAAAAAAGTTGTAATAACATTACGGTTCTGTTTCTGATTAATATAAACATTTGTTTGAATGCTTTCACTGCGTTCTGACTTCCAAGAAATATAGTTAGGGCCCTCTCCAGTAACAGTTATTTCTCCTGCTGCTGATAAAAGTTCTTGCTTTATTTCTGCTCCCGTTTCTTCATTAGGAATTACAGAAATAATCGCCACTATATTTTCATTTTTAAATTGCACACTTGTTGCAGTCTCTTTCTCAACAACCCAGCCATCTGTTTTCAGGACCCGTACACCTTGGTCAGGATTTTCATAAAGTACTGCTGGTAAAGGTTGGTCGTCCGTATCTTCCTCTGTAGCTTTATTACAACCAACTAGAGCAATTAACGAAATGATGATAAAAATATGTACTGCTTTTTGGAGCATATTTTTCACCTCTTTATATGATAGCTGGCTGACATAGATCAGATGATCTTTAGCCCCTTTGCTTTGTGTCACCATCTAACGGCTCTACCTTTAGCAATTTTGTGTCCCTATTTATATCATACGAGTAGTGCTGATTTTTTGAGGGGGTAAATCAAAAGACGATGCAAGCAAAGAGTTTCTAATTAAAAAGTAAAAATGAGTGTTGAACTCCTCGAATTTTGAGGATGGTTTGATTTCGAAGAATGCATGAAAAGAATGACCTATAAATATTGGTAGTAACAAGCTTTTAACCCACCTTAAGACCCGTACCGTTTCCCTACTTTATTACTATGGTAAAAATATGAAAAAATTGGTAGGATACTGAGTAAACAAATAGAATATTCTTAATCCTTAACTTTTTTGTAATTAAAATTTAATATTGTAGGTGTTCATAGTGGTTTTTGACGGTGTTTTAATTTCACTAATTGTTGGTTTTCTTAGAAAAGGTAGTTTACATGGGATTGCAGATTTAAAATTAAAAGCTGGTTTGGTATTTCCATTACTATTAATTATTCAAATTGCGATTTATGGATTTCAAAATAAGTATCAATTTATTTTAAACATAAGTGGTTTTTTATTTATTGTTATTTACATTTTAGGAATGTATTTTTTATGGTTAAATCGCCATCATTATGGGTTTTTATTAATACTTGCTGGGGTGTTTCTTAACTTTCTCGTTATGGCTTTAAACGGTGGTCGGATGCCAGTATCTGAAGAAGCCGCGATGATTTTAGATCCATACTATATTGAGGTTTTAAAAAATGGGGTATACGCGAAGCACACGTTGCTCACCGAATTTACCAAACTAGCTTTTCTCGGTGATGTCATTCCGATCACTAGCCCTTACCCTAAAATTCGAGTGATTAGTATTGGTGATGTATTCATGAGTATTGGTGTCTTTTTCTTTATTCAAAATCTCATGCTTAATCATAA
Source organism: Bacillaceae bacterium IKA-2 (assembly GCA_031761875.1). GTDB lineage: Bacteria > Bacillota > Bacilli > Bacillales > Anaerobacillaceae > Anaerobacillus. The sequence goes on from CP134492.1 coordinate 4,067,354, forward strand.
ACAAACCAATGACTCAGACTCTGAAACTTCTTTTATTAATGGAGGAGGTGAATTACATGAACAAGCAAAAAATTAAATTAGCCCTTTTCAACATTGCTATTATCGGGTCTGTTATTGTATCCTTAACATCTGGTTTTAAGATCGTTTAATTCCAACAATTAGGGAAGCTTTGCTTCCCTAAAAATTTAACTATGAGTGTGATAGATAATGAAAAGATTAACTAAAAGTAATTTATACATAATCATTACCTGTATTCTTGGTATAGTAGCTTATCTTTTTCATATTGATATGTCTTTTAATTTAATTGGCTTTGAATGGACAAATGTGGTCTTTTTAGTTATTTCGATTATTTTGCTAAACCATTATATGATCCTCCTCCCTCCTAAGGGGAATGCTATTTCTATGGATTCGGCCGTATATTTAGCTACAACCTTTATTTTTGGTCTTGAAATCACTTTGATAGTTTTACTTATAGGTAGTCTAATTTTTGCTTTATATCAGCATAAAATTTCTTGGTGGAAACACTTAACTAATTTTTCAATCTCTTCGATTATGATTATAAGCGCATATTATACATTTATATTACTTGGGGGACAAATAGGCTTTTTGCATATGGAGACAACATATGTTTACATCGGAACACTAGTTGTATATTATGCAATAAATATAATTTTTGTAGGATTTTATTTTATTATAGGATCTTCAGAAAATGTTATTACCTTTTTTAAAGACACTTCGACTGAAATATTATTTAGCTATTTAAGTACATTAGTAATGACTGTAATTCTTGGCGTCTTGATAATCTCTCATGGCTTATTTGGACTTCTTCTTTTTACTAGTATCGTTGTCCTACTTTCAATGGCATTTAAACAATATTATAACTTGTACGAAGAAGTGGCGAAAAAGGCAAATACAGATTCACTAACAGGCTTATATAACCACAGTTATTTTAAAGAGGTACTAGCCGATTTTTTAAAAAATAGAAAGGGATTAAAGTTATGCTTAGCCCTTATCGATATTGATGATTTCAAGAAATTTAATGACAACTATGGCCATTTAGCCGGTGATGATCTCCTTAAAAAGATTGGCGCTCTTTTAAAAGAGGGATGTAAAAAACAAGAATTTTTCGTTGCTAGGTATGGTGGTGAAGAGTTTGTAATTATTATGGAGAACGTCAACAAAAAAGCAGCAGTCCTGTTTTTAAATACGCTTAGAAAACAAATAAATGATTCTTACTATGAGGGCGTAGATATATTTCCACACCGTTGTCTATCATTTTCTGGTGGTGTTACTGAATATGACGAAGGTGTCTATAATTCTGCTGAATTAATTGGCAAAGCTGATCAAGCAATGTATTTCGCAAAGGCTCAAGGTAAAAACAATGTTCAATTATTTGATAATATTACTATTACCTCCTCACTTTTAGATCATGAAAAGGAAATTGAACTACTTGAACAACAAGTGAAATTTTTTCTTTATAAAGATGTCTATACATATAAACATAGTAGACGTGTATACCAATACGCAAAAGAATTTTCCAACCATTTACAATTAAGTGACTATGAAAAAAAATGTTGATCTCAGGCGCACTCATACATGACATAGGGAAAATAGAGATCCCACGCGATATTATTAATAAAGAAGGAAAATTAGAACCTTTTGAATGGGAGATTATTAAGAAGCATGTAACATGGGGCAAGGAAATAATTGCTACGAACAAAGATCTCCATAATCTCATCCCACTCGTCGAACTCCATCACGAAAGATATGATGGAAAAGGGTATCCCTATGGGTTAACTGGAGAAAACACACCAAAATTAGCAAGAATATTGTGTGTGATCGACTCCTTTGATGCGATGACAACGGAAAGACCTTATCAAGATACAAAGACTTTCGATGAGGCCGTTAACGAATTGAATTTATGTGCTGGGACGCAATTTGATCCTAATTTTATCCCGCCGTTTATTGAAATGATTAAAAAATTGTATTCCGATAAATTTTCAACAAAAGTAGTTAGTGCTAATGAAGATGATTAATGAAACGTTTGATTTTTTGGGTGATGACGTTGATCACTTCTAATTAATCAAACGTTTCATTTACTATTAAAGATCATTTTTCAACATTTTCCGGGAAATAATGATAAAGAAACATAAATTTTTGTCCAATCTTCTTCGATGTCTAGTGTTTCGCCAGTAGCCAATCCCAGGCAACTCATTAGCGGTCACCCCCCACCTTGCTATATGTGTGTTTTTCTTAGTTTTTTAGTCTACTTTTTTACCTAGCCTCGATACTTGGCGCTGACAGGCGCTAAATCCCACTCGTCGTTATTTGAAAACGCAAAAACCTACTCTATTTATTCTTATAGTGTTATAATTTTTTATATTGCTATAAGATTAATTTTTTTAAAAAATTTAGCACAACCTAGTAAATCAATAAGTTTCTTAGAGTGCTGTTGGAGTGGGATTTCAATGAGTAATTTGCAATTTTTTAATAAAATAACGAAATGTCATGTTTTTTTATTAATTATTTGTTTGATAGGATGTAGTCTATTTGTCATACATAATAATAACTACTTTCTAGAACCTATTTTTTCCGAATGGTTACTGGCTATATTATTAGCTGTAGCAATTTTCCTATTAAATATTTATAGAATTGTTCTTCCTCACCAAGGTAATTCCCTTACCATGGAAACCGCCATATATTTATCTTCACTTTTTGTATTTGGGATAGAAATGGCTTTATCTGTATTGTTTTTAGGCAATTTTTTATTTTTTGTTTATAGTCGTAACATATCTTGGTGGAAACATTTATTTAATTTTTCTATGTTTACAATTACGGTCTGTAGTGCATATTATATTTTTATGCTTTCAGGCGGACTAATTGGTTCAATTACTATTGCTACTACATTCCCATATTTACTCTCAATAGTTACTTATTTTTCAATTAATATAGTTCTCGTTAGTTTATACTTTCTATTAAATGATCCATCATCAAATAATAGTTTGTTTTCTGTAGTAAAAGAAGTAGGCCAAGAAGCAATTGGAAATTATATTATTATACTAGCGTTAGCATTTATATTAGCAATACTTTTAGAAAGCTCTCCTATATTTGGAACAATTATTTTTACCTTTGTAATGGTATTAGCTTCTTTAGAATTCATGAAGTATTTCCAGTTATACGAAAAAGTATCTACCGACAAGGTCTCCCAAGAACAAATTTTAAATTCATTACCAGTTGGAATAATTACTGTTAGAGGTAAATTTTCCGATTTTTTTCTTAACTCTACAGCAAAGTCTTTTTTAGAAAATGCTGAAAATAAAATCAAACAAATGACAAATGAAGTTCAAAATCAAAATGAGTATTTTTGGGGTATTTTATCTTCTGAGAAAATATGTCATAACTTAAAAGTTCCTTATAAAAAGAATGACAACACTCACCTTTTGTTAGTATCACAATCACCATTATATGACCAGCATAAAAATTCGATTGGCAGAAATTTTTACTTTATTGATATTACAGATACAGAAGACCTGGAAAAACGAATGCATCAATCGGAAAAATTAGCAGTTTTGGGAGAGTTAGCAGCTGGTGCTGCCCATGAAATAAGGAACCCGTTAGCTGTCATTCATGGTTTTCTGACGTTGATGAAGCAATCTTTTACAAAGCAAGAACAAGAGAAATATTACATACCTTTATTGTTAAATGAAATTGATAGAATTAACTCAATTACCGAAGATATGTTGATGATTGCTAAGCCTGGTAGCCCACAATTTAAAGAAGTTGATGTTAGTGATATTTTCTCAGAAATCCCTAACCTTTATAAGCATTCTCCTACTGAAGAGCAACTTAAATTCAATATCAATTTAGATAACACAAAATTGCTCCTTGATGAAAAGCAAATAAAACAAGTAATGTACAACTTAATTCGAAATAGCAATGAAGCAATGAATGGAATAGGAACGATGACAATTTATTCAGAGCTAGATAAAGATTGCTATCGTCTCTTTATTGAAGATACAGGTCCGGGAATTCCAAAAGACATTCAAAAGGCAATCTTTGACCCGTTTTTAACGACAAAGGAGACAGGAACCGGATTAGGATTGACGATTGTGCAAAGAATAATTGAAAATCACAAAGGAAGTATTCAATTATTCTCTAGTTCAGATCAGGGTACTACATTTGTCATATCATTACCGCTAACAATACCAATACCCAAGTAAACTTGCATCAAAGAGCCGATATTATTTAGGTACTGCTTCTCATTAGTGGTGCCATCTCACGGGCGGTGTTGACGAGCGGTGTCAGGCGCCGCTCGTGGACGTTTCAGCTATTTGTATCTCTGAGGAGGACAATCATAATTTTTCGGTTGTCAGACATTTATTTCGACTTCAGTCGAAGTTCGTTGACATTACCGTTCACTTTTCTTGCAAAATGTGATAAATTATTATTGAACATATCCTACTAAACACAGGCTTCATCTCTGACTAGAATACCCCTCTTGTCTTTCAACACTCGAATTTCTTTAATACACACCACACGCAACAACTCGCTGTCAAACTCTCTTATTCTGTTATCCTACTAATCATCCATTCAACTACCTGTATATGTTAGCTCTTCCTTATTTGTGTTTTCTACCCCTATTTGGTGCCTGACACCACTTTACATGCCTGGTCACAAGTCTGGTGTCAGACACCGAGTGTAAGAACTGTTTTATCTTACACCATGTGAAGTTTTCACATGGTAATGGAGGAGCGCCGTACCAACTTAACTTCTTGCGTGAAAGGATGTGATATTGTATTTTTTTGAACCCAGACACTAAACACTACCAAAAATAGAAAGGAGGCATTGCTGATGGGGCGAGGTCACAGAATTTCTTTTCCCAACGCCATGTACCATATTACCAATCGTGGAGTTCGAAAAATGGCTGTATTTTTCGATGATGCTGATCGCTACAAGTACTTACAAATCCTTGAAGAAACACGAGCACGTTTTCCATTTCTCCTTCACTCTTACTGCTTGATGGACAACCACATTCATCTCCAGCTGCAAACACTTCATGACCCGATTTCCACGATCATGAAACACCTCAATTTAAATTACGCCAAATACTTTAATAAAAAGCACGATCTCGTTGGTCACCTCTTCCAAGGACGATACGGATCTGAGCTTATCGATTCCGTCTCTTATGAACTAGACGTTAGCAAATACATTCACCTAAATCCAGTTGAAGCTCAGATGGTGAAAAGAGCAGAAGATTACCGCTGGAGTAGTTATCGGGCCTATATTTCTTTAGAAGAAAATCCCCATGTTTACACCGATAACATTTTATCTCACTTTCCCAACCCCTCATCCTACCTTTACCAAATGTTTGTAGAGATAAAGAATACTTCTCTTCAAACTTCACCAATATCGATAAAACCCTTTGTCTGAAAAACCAAGTGCGGTGCGGTGAGACCAAGTATGGTGTCAGACACCATGTGAATTTAACGCCAAAATGTTGTCTTGTCGGACCCAAGAATTCACAAACTCCATGCAATGGTGTCAGACACCGCACTTAAGCTACCGCTCTAGCAACACCACACTACAAAAAAGGAGTGAAAAAAATATGGCTTCAATTGTATATTCTTTTACGATTAATGGAATTGATGGGCAGCTTATTCATGTTGAAGCTGATACAATTTGTGGATACCCATCTGTCTCGATCGTTGGACTGGGAGACACAGCTGTTAAGGAATCAAAGGAGCGAATCGAGGCAGCGATTTCTTTTTGTGGCTTTCAATTTCCAGAACAAAAACTAATTGTCAATCTAGCGCCCTCCCACTTAAAGAAAAGTGGCACCCACTTTGATCTTCCTATTGCTATCGCCCTACTTATCCGAACAAACCAAGTCAAAGTCTCTGTCAGCTCTTTTGCTTTAATTGGCGAACTATCACTGAATGGGGAAATTCGTCCGATTGTTGGCGTTCTCCCGATGGCGATCTCTGCACAGGAAAATAATATTGAGCACCTGATCGTCGCCGCGGAAAATGTTGCGGAAGCCTCTTTAGTAAAAGGAATTCAAGTAGTTGGTTGCGAAACTCTTCATAAAGCAATCTACTTTTTAAAGACTGGGTCTTATTCAAAAACAACTCCTTTACCTCCTGATAAAAAGAGCACGGCTCTAATTGACCTTGATTTTAGAGATGTGATTGGCCAGCAAACATTGATCCAATATTTAACTGTTGCTGCCGCTGGTGGACACAACTTCCTTATGGTCGGTCCCCCTGGATGCGGTAAATCAATGATAGCGAAACGGATCCCGTCAATTTTACCGCCCATGACAGAGATTGAATCACTTGAAGTAACGAAAATATACAGTGTTGCCAACTTACTTCAGCAAGGCGGACTTATTAACACCCGCCCATTTCGTGCTCCCCACCATAACGCCTCCACAAATGCTTTGATCGGCGGTGGCCATTTTTCGATGCCCGGTGAAATATCATTAGCCCACAATGGTGTTCTATTTCTTGACGAAATTGCTGAATTCCCCAAAAAAACATTAGATGCCCTGCGCCAGCCGATGGAGGATCGAAAAGTAACGATTAGCCGCGTCCGCTCAACAAACTGTTACCCCGCTAATTTTATGCTTGTTGCTGCCATGAATCCATGCCCTTGTGGCTATTACGGTCAAGATAAATGCCGTTGTACCGATTATGAAATTTTAAAGTACCGAAACAAAATTTCCGGTCCAATTTTAGATCGTTTCGATTTTCAGAAGTACGTGAGCTCAGTTAATTTTTTCGAAAACAGAGCTGGAACAACTCCGACTGAAGAAATTTTTGACCTTGTAAAAAAAGCAAGAATTTTGCAACAAGTACGTTATCAAGAGACTTCTATTGGGTGTAATGCCGAGTTAACGCCGGCTCTGATCAAGCGTTATTGTCAACTCGACCACGAATCTGATGCATTGTTAAAAAAAGCTTATCAGCATTACCAATATAGTGGCCGGACAGTACATAAATTTTTAAAAATCGCTCGTACATTCGCTGACCTTGAAGGATCGCACGCAATTCGTAAAAAGGATCTCACGGCCGCTCTCCTTTCAAGAGACATTGATCGTGAAAAAAATCGATTGTTGACAGTCTAGTAAGAAATGGTATTTTGGAATGTTTCAAAAAGTAATGTCACACAGTGAGGTCAAGGGATTTAAGGTGAATTAGTTGGTTGGATTGGTTGGTTGGTTGGTTGGTTGGTTGGTTGGTTGGTTGGTTGGTTGGTTGGTTGGTTGGTTGGTTGGTTGGTTGGTTGGTTGGTTGGTTGGTTGGTTGGTTGGTTGGTTGGTTGGTTGGTTGGTTGGTTGGTTGGTTGGTTGGTTGGTTGGTTGGTTGGTTGGTTGGTTGGTTGGTTGGTTGGTTGGTTGGTTGGTTGGTTGGTTGGGATTGGGAACTCAAAGATTTTAACGACAGTTGGACAGTTTGTTTAGTTTTGTTTTTGCTTTTCTTCCAACTTTCCAACTTTCCAACTTTCTACTTTCTACTTTCTACTTTCCACTTTCCACTTTCCCACCTATTATCATAAAATATGAGGTGATAAAATGAACTATTGGATTTGGCTAAGCCAGCTACCAGGTGTTGGACCAGTTTTACAAAAAAGACTTTTAGAAGCGTTTATAACACCTGAAAATATTCACGAATCTAGTCTGGCAGATTTAATCGAGGTTGAAGGGATCGGTCAAAATTTAGCTAAAAAAATACTCGAATTCCGTGTTAATCGAATTTTTTCAATTAAAGAAAAGGTTGAGAAATTGGGGATCAAAATTGTGACTTCACAGTCGGATCGATTTAAAGAAGTTTTTTCTTGTAAGCGGTCACCAGTGTTATTTTTTTACCGTGGAGAACTGCCAAAGGAACGAGGAATTGCGATTGTTGGATCAAGGCGGTGCACGGAAGATGCCAAACGATCTGCTGAAGAAATCGCTCGCAATGCCGCTCAAGCTGGGGTTACCGTTGTAAGTGGCCTGGCTAAAGGCATTGACAGTTACGCCCATACTGCTTGCTTAAAAAACGGCGGCAAAACGATCGCTGTTTTGGGATGTGGCGTTGACATTTGTTATCCACCGGAACACAAGTCACTTTATGATCGAATTGTCGGGGGAGGGGGTGCTGTGCTGTCAGCCTACCCGCCTGGAATGAGACCCCATCCTAAATTTTTCCTAGAACGGAACGCGCATATCTCAGCATGGTCGACAGATGTCGTCGTTGTCCAAGCCGCTACCAAAAGCGGGGCGCTAACTACTTCAGCATTTGCTCAAGAACAAGCACGCAACCTCTATGTTGTCCCCCACTCTATTTATTTACCAGAAGCTAGAGGATCAAACTTATTACTCGAACAAGGAGCACGACCATATTTGGGACCTCATTCATTACCAATAATGACCCGCCATAAAAACGTGGAGGTGGGGATGCCCAGCGCGGTTGATACTTCATCCCCCACCCCGTCACCCTTTCAAGCTCCACCCAATCCGCTATCCGCACTCGAAAAACGAGTTGTTAATTCGTTACAGCGCAGCGGCCACTCCACGGTCGAACAACTAGCTCACACCCTAGCTATCGCCGAAACCGAACTAACTCCCACCCTCAGCCTCATGGAAATGAGCGACCTGATTCTGATAAAAGGAACAACGGTAAGCTTATTGACCGGCGCCACTAATGGTAGTTCTAATGGTGTCTTCTATCTGAGCGATAGACCATGATAGACCAATATTTCCATCAGATAAAAAAACACTTATTCAGAACTTGGTTCAATCCTTAACCAATGCCGAGGTCCATTGTCCACACCACACAGACAATGGACCATTTTGTCCACGAGCAGTGTCAGACACCAGATTTAATGGTTTCTAGTAGCTGCTGCGGCATCATAAATTCCCCTAATTCTATCAGATCTTTTAATGAGTTAATTTGCACACGAAATTCGATAAATAGCTTGTCTTCTTCCACTTGAATTTCTTCAAATAAGAAAGAACGAGGCGTACCCACCAACACAATACTAGTAGGGTCGTCTTTATCTATGACAAAAACATCAGATTCTAATTCTTTAAGACTAGGTGTAATTAACCCTTTGCTAATAGGTATTCTTCCCATTGAAGCTCCTTCTAGACGAAGTGTCATCCTTCCATCTTTTGCAGAAGGGGATAAATATAAAATGTATTGAGTTGGTATGAATCGAAAGATTTTTTTATTAGCAATAATCTTTATTTTGTCTCCTTCAAAAGAACCATTTAGCGCCGTGAATTCAGTATCATTTTTTTGAGATAATTGAATTATATTATTTAAATCTTCCGATTCTAATGTATGTTCAATAGTCATTCCCTGCTCACTTAACTCAAATGAAAGATCTTCTAAGCTAGACCAAAAATGATTACCTAACTGCTGATTGCTCATTGTTGTTGCTTCAATTTTCTCCTGTGGTCCAATAGCGACGACAAATATAATTACCATTAGTAAGAAACCGATAAGTAAAGAAAAAAAGATTTTTCGTTTCATTTTATCCTCCATTATTTTTATTCGAAATTATCATGATGATAACATGCTGTCACCAACATTACTAAAAATTAGTTTTTGTCGAAATGAATTAACATTATTAGAATTGCCATGGAAGTTCTTTTGATAGTCTGCTTCTGATAGTTTCTAATTCAACAAAAATCTTGTTTTCCCTTTAATATTTTACAAATCTTCATTAAGACAAGAAAAATGAGGTCCGATTTGTATCTGGAATCAAAAAAGTCCAACAGAGATTTTAAAGTGTACCCTTTGTAAAGGATCTTTATATCTCAACTGAACTTCTCTATTTATTCTAGTTATCATGAGCGATCGTTCAACTAATGTCGCGGTGACACACGAGTGGGTGTCAGACACAATGTGAACTTAATGCCCTAATGCGATAGTGTCGCACTTGAGTATTCACAAACTATCCGTTTTGGTGTCTGACACCTTGATTGACACCCTGATTCATAGCTCGTGCGCTAGCGGTGAATTTATGTTCAACTGTTTCAGACAAGTTCATTATATTTGCCTTTTCATATATCGAATACCAGATCATAAATGATAAAACTGCCCAAAGTTTGCGGCTGTTATCTTTTTTCTTGCTTGCATGCTCTTCTAGTAATGATAATACTTCAGCTTTGTTGAAAATAACGTCTGTTGTAGCGCTAAAATTGATGACGTTTTTCGCCCAATCATAAAGCTCATTTCTTAACCAATGGCGAATCGGCACAGGAAACCCGAGCTTTTTACGGTACAAAACAGAATCTGGTACAAGGCCTTTAACCGCTTCTCTTAATACATACTTAGTGGTTCCATGTGATATTTTTGCATGATCTGGAATTTGCCTGGCAATATCAAAAACTTCTTTGTCTAAAAATGGGACTCTCAACTCTAGGGAATGGGCCATTGTCATCCGGTCTGCTTTAACAAGAATATCTCCCGGAAGCCAAGTGTTAAGGTCAATATACTGCATTTGACTTGACTCACCATAAGCTTCAGAATCATTGTAAAACCCTTTTGTAATAGTGGTAAAAGGCTTATTCGGAGTAAAATCGGTAAGTAATTGATGTTTTTCTTTCTCTGAGAAAATATAGGCATTGCCAACATACCGCTCCGATAACGGCGTTGTTCCTCGCAATAAATAATTCTTTCCTTTTATCCCTTCAGGAAAAATTAAGGTCAATCTTTTCAATAAAATTTTCATCGATTTAGGTAACCAATCTATCCATTTTAAAGCGAGCGGTTCCCGATAAATATTATAACCTCCAAATAGCTCGTCTGCTCCTTCTCCTGAAAGAACAACTTTCACATGCTTACTTGCTTCTTTCGCCACGAAATAAAGAGGGACTGCAGCAGGATCTGCGACCGGATCATCCATGTGCCACATAATGTTTCCAAGTTCGCCAATGAACTCTTCTGGGGTGATGAGCTTATGGATATTTTCAACCCCTAATTCTCCAGCTGTTTCTTTCGCTAAATCAACCTCACTAAAACCCTCAGTCTCAAACCCTACAGTAAAAGTTTTCAACTTTGGGTTATGTTCTTTTGCTATTGCGACAATAATCGTCGAATCAATCCCACTAGATAAAAAAGCACCAACAGGAACATCGCTGCGCATATGCTTTGCAACTGAATCTTCTAATGCTTGTCTCGTTTTACTTGCAAACTCAGAAAAACTTTTATTCATCGGTTCAAAGGACTTTTTATCGTAACAGACTGTCAGTAATTTTTTGTTTGGCTTTTTGATTAAATAATGTCCTGGTTTTAACTTGAAGATATTTTTTGATAAGCAACCAGGCTCTGGCACGTATTGGTAAGTTAAAAAATGCTGGATATTCTCCTGAGACAACTCATGCTGTTCAGTTACTATTTTTATACTTTTTTGTTCTGACGAGAAGAAAAGCCTTTCCTCTGTTTCAAAATAGTAAAACGGTTTTATACCGAACGAATCACGGGCCGCAAATAATGTTTCGTTCTCCGAGTCCCAAATTGCAAAAGCAAACATACCTCTTAGTTCATTGACACATTTTTTGCCTTTATGAGCATACATCGCCAAGACTACTTCCGTATCCGACGCTGTTTTGAAGCTAAACCCGGATTCGATTAATTTTTGCTTTAATTCAATATAGTTATAAATTTCTCCATTAAAAATAATCTGGTATCTGTCTTGGTAGGATAGAGGCTGATCTCCATGCTCCACATCAATAATACTCAATCTCTTAAAACCAAATTCGACTCGCTCGTCGTGGTATTCTCCACTAGAATCCGGTCCGCGGTGATGGATCGCCTTTAACGACTCTGCCCACTTCTCCGAATTGATTTTTTGGATATTATCATTTCTGACAATTCCTACAAAACCGCACATAATTTTGCCTCCAATATAATAGCTATCTTTGATATAGTTGTTTATCGAAATTACATCTACACTGTATCTACCCCTACTATTCGTAAATAGTTTTCGCCATATAAAGGATTTTCATCCACAAAAAAACATATCCCTTAAAAGGAATACGCTTGAAGGACCAGCTCATTATCCATGTGAAAAAATTATATCGCTCACATACTGGGTTGTTTATTATTTTTTGTCCACCCCACACGGACAAATTACCGTTTTGTCCACGGCTGGTGTCTGACACTATGTGAATTTAACACCATAATTCAGTGATACCAACCCCAATAATTCACAAACCCTATGTTTGGGTATGCTTTGGTGTCAGGCACCCGCAATAAGGCACCTGTACTAGGCACGCAAATTCTTACGAAACTTCAAATTTAGGCGCTTTAATCTTCGCAAACTTTACGTTTGAGCTACTGAAACTTAAAGAATCGGCACCTTTATATACTTCAAACTTCATTTTTGACGATATGACACCCACTCGACTCTTGAAGATAATATAGACAACCGCGGAATATTGGTAGGCGCGCCAACCGTTGGAGTTGTTCTCGAAGTGAATGTCAATGAAGTAACGTTTGAGGAGTTAGTCGAAGAGTTTGAGCCACTGATTAAAAAACAAATTAAGCAACTGCAAAAATATGAACTTTATGATGATTTGTACCAAGTTAGCTTAATTGCCTTATGGGAAGCTAAAGAAAATTTTGACGCCACAAAAGGTCATTTTCCTAGCTTTGCACAAAAGCATGTTAGAGGCAAACTACTTAATTACCTCAGGTCGGAACAAAAATTTCAGCAGCGTTACCAAGTGTTTTTCGATCATGATGCACTCGGAAACATTCCAGCACCTGCTGAACTAAAACAAACTGCTTTTCCGATCGCTGGTCTTCTGCCACTTCTATCAAAATCAGAACGTATTTGGCTGACTGAATTTTATCATTATGGCAAAGGACCAAAAGCGATTGCCAGCCAATATGACGTTTCCATCGAAACTGTAAAAACATGGCGAAAACGAGCGATAATGAAGTTGCAATCAACTTTAACAGTAAATCAGGTGCTTGAGATGATCGGAAACTAACAAAACTAAAATAACGAAAAAAAAGGTCCATCACCGATTAAGAGAGGCCACTGAAAAAATCAAAAAGTCCAATTTTTCAAAGATGAAAAATATTTTTAAAAAACGAGCCTCTAGGATTGTTCTTGAGGCCCGTTTAGAGGTTAGGGAGTTATTTTGCCCCCTTTAAAATGAATGAATTTCACAACACCAAAAACTAGCCACATAAATCTACAAAGTTGAAAACGGTTCATTTCAACTCCCTAGTTGAAAACGATTTAATTCAACTAGATGTAGCATCCTAGTGGCGTAGAATCTGCATTATGAAATTCATTCAAATAACTAATTTTTTAAAAACAAACACTTTTCAGTGGCCACGATTAAAATGATGGACTTACTATGTCATAATTTTCTATCTATCACATAACGTGACGGACACAGCATCGCAACCCATAATAAACACTTAAGCCGTATCACTTTTTGTAGTGATACGGCTTAAGTTATCGCGTTTAACCTTCTGTTGGTGCATGGACGGCTTTAATAAAATTTCCACCGCCATGACAAGTACTACATGATTGATTTGGATTTTCATGGCCATCATATTCTACAGTTATCCCGTAAAGTTCTGTATCATTATTATGACAGCTTTCGCAAAATCTTCTTTCATCTGCTATCGTCCATTCACCCGATTGTTTAAATTCGGTTGGGTTTCTATGGCCTAAACTATCTTTCAATAGTCCGACATTGTTGGCAGAGCCATGTGTTTCATGACAGTCAGCACAAGGGAGATTACCATCTAGTAAACTACCATCTTGGACACGATCATTTGTGATATAGTGACCTGAATAGTCTGCCTTATAGTGAGTATCGATATCGACGATGTTTTGATAGTCTGCTTTAAAATTACTATTATGACATCTTAGACAAAGTAGATAATCATCAAACTCTCCAAATGTTGTTTTTCCTTCTTCTAAATCCTCAATACTTGTATTTCTATCTCGATAAGGAAATACTTGATATTTTACGCCTTGACTAAGATATATTTCTTGAAGATTGCTTGCATGGCATGATTCACAGAGACGTTGACTACTTGAAATAAGTCCTAAACTACCTGCTCCAGATACTCCCGTATGATTAAAAGTAATATGATCTTTCTTTAAATTCGGATTTTTTTCATGACTGTCTAGATGAACATTATGGCAACTTCCACACGATTGATTAACAACTTGACCATCTTTAGTCGTTAATTGCTTGTTGTGATTAGAGACAGCATGTTGATCAGTATTTTCTGGCATTTTACTGGCAACGGTCCCATCATGGCAAGCCATACAATAGGATACAACATGATCATGCTGCTCAAGCTTTTCCTTAAGTTCGTCATCTGGACCCTCTAGTTTAGGTCCTGTCCCGCCATGAGTATTATGACAAGTTTTACAAGTATTTGTATTCATTAAATAATTTCCATGAGGACTATTTGTGCTTGTTCCATTTGTTGACATAATTGAGAAACTTGAATTTTTCTTTGTTGTTGTAAAAGACCAGCTTCTTGGATGAATATAATTACCGGCCTTATCAGCGAGTAGCGGATTAATAAGGACATAATATTTTTGATAAGAGCTAAGTTTACTTTGGTCTGGCACAAACGTAAATGTTTTCGTTTTTTCGTTGTAATTTATGACTCCAGGAATTTCACCCTTGTGATCTAAAAGGGCAATTGGTCTTTTTTCGATAATTTCTTTAATATCAATATTATCATCTACAATTTTAAATGAAACTTCTAACCCTTCCACTGGCACTTGGGTCATATATGGTTTAGGGTATAAAGAACTTGGTGGAATAAACGGACGTGAAATGTCATAGAAAAATTCGATTGAAGTTTCTCCGATATTGCCTGCCGCATCTTCGGCAGTAATCGTTACCTCGACCATTTCATTTTCTGCAATTTTTGTCGTTAGGTCAAAAGAAAAATAACCATCTTCATCGTAACTAAAGTCAAGGTCTTCTTCATCTTCTGGATGAATCGTTTCTTCACCAACAATTACGCTTAATTGTAGATCACGATCAGTTTGACCAGATATGATTGCGCTATTTGAAAATTCATCACTAGGAGTAATAATTTCAATTTCCGGTTCCGTTGTTATTATTTCAAATTCAATAGTGTTAGAGTGAATTTCTTCATTATCAATTGTCACCGCGATGATCTGTACAGAGTAATTTCCATCTTTTAGCTTAGAGATAATTTTTTCAGTACTAAATGGATCTATTGAGATTTCATCTAAATCTTCGCCATTTTTTGACTTTTTAACGAGTAATTTAGTTAGATCTTCTTTATTTTGATTCACGATACCTATTTTTAGTTCAGTTACATTAAAGGGAGATTCTCCAATGGGTTCTAAGACTGAGATTTTCAATTCAGCTATTTCAAGCTTTTTAATCTCTTCAGCTTTTGTATCTTTAGCCTTATCTAATTCAGTGTCTTCTTTGACTTCTGTTTCAGTATCTATTTTAACGTCATCAATGACTTTAATTTCAGCATCTGCGTTACCATCTTCTTTGATTTCTTTATCTTTTTCTGTTATATTCACTGTTGGGTCATTATTTACATTCTCACCAAGGACAGTACTAGTTGGAAATTGTGAATTTATCGGAAAGACAAAGAGAAAACAAATAAATAGTATTAGTGCTTTTTTTATGTCCCCTTTTTTTAACATTTTTAATCACCCTTTAATGTAATGAATTTTATTGGCATCAATAATATTCATACCAATTTATCATGATTTTTAAAAAATTGTGACTTTCTGCACTGTCAAAACTTTTAATATAAAATAGTATTTGTATAGAAGAAACTAAAGGGCGACATTTAATCGTTCACCCTTCAGTCCAAGAGACACTTTACTTTGCTAACATCTAGTTGCCGCTAGTTGTTAGTTTTTTTTACTCCTGAATTACCAACTTTAGTAATTTTTTTGTTCACGATCATTCGTATGTTTTTCGTGACGGATCATTCGTATTCGACCAGCCAGTTGGTTGTTCTTCTGATGGCGTTTGGTTCACAAAGTTTGAAGATCTAGAACTATTATGACAAGCAAAACATGATGTCATGTTTGTATATTTCTTTAATGCTGATGAAGGATTATTGTCTTTCATGTAATTTCTTGCTAAGTCTAAACTCCAGTCTTTTTCCATTTCTAGATCAAAAACTGTTCTTCCTTGAGCGTCTAACATAATATCGACATCGTTACCATGGGCAAAGTGACAACCAATACATGAGCGTCCACCATTACTACCATTTCTAGCCGTGTGTCCGTAAAGTGGTGCAGGTACTTCTATACCATCAGCATTAGTGACAGTTTCGAAAGTACTTAAGCCACGACCTTTTACATAATCAGTGTGACAGCTTGCACAGAAATCAGAATAGTTACCAGTATCAGTAGCATTATTCATTGTAGCTGGAGCATCATGTTTCCAATCAACGTTTGAAACCGGACTTACATAACTTGCATCCTTTGCTAATTTCACTGCATAAGTTACAGGAATATCAGCTGTTCCACCGACAAAATCACCTGAATTTACTGTAGCAGTTGCATTCCGGAAATCCACCGTTACTAGACTGTTAGAGTTTCCAGTTGCTTGACCGTTAATTCTAAAATTAAAACCAGTATTTAACCATGGTGTAGTAACTAAATTATTACCATTGTAAAGTCTCATTGTAGTTCCATCAATACGGATGTGATGCCCTGTTCCAGCACCTGCAACGATAGGAATGTTCATTTGCTTTTTACCACCATCTACGACTGCAGTATTGGCCATATTGTTTGGATTGTAATGTAATAAACGATCACTGTGCGAGCCGTGTGGCGCATGACAGCTTGAACATGAGAATGATGCACCCCAAGAGGGGCCTTCTGTTCCATTTAGTTTTCCACCAGGAGCAGCACTATGGTTTACACTGCCGCCAACTGCGTGAGCACTTGCATTTCCCTCATCAGTTCCCCCAAATGTTCCAGCAGTACTTGAGCTATTAAAATAGGCTTTACCTGTTTTTGCTACATCATAGAAGCCTAATGTACCATCATGACACGATGCACAAACTGCAGAAGACTCTGTAAATAACATTTGTCTAGCAGATCCTGCATGCGTTTGGTGACAACTTGCGCATGAGTTTGTATTGTTTTGATACGAGCCATGCAATTTTTGATCCTCAGGTCCAACTCCGTCATTAGTGTACATTCCTAATGTCTTCATCATAGGCTCTAGGCCTGTGTTGTTTGCATTTGTTCCCGCCATAGCAGTTGTTGCTAGAATACCTGCTACTAAAAAGATAAATAATAGACTAAAACTTAACTTTTTCAACGATTTCACTTCCTTTGCTTTTATTTTTTCTCTATGTTTCTTGTTACCCTACTTTTAATCCTCACCTCCTTAATGCAGTTTTTTGTTAATTAAATACTGAAATTCGTTTATTGATTGTATCGGTAATATAAATTGTATTTCTTTCGTCTATGAACAAACCATTAGGTAAATATAGTTCTCCTGGACCTTCGCCCATTCCACCAAACTTAGATAATTCTTTTCCATCCTGATCAAAAACATGAACAATGTGCGTTAGATTGCTAACAACGTAAATTTCGCGATTAGATCCTATCCCAATTCCTCGTGGATTAACAAATGTTGCTTCTAATTCTTCACTGGCCGAACCATTAAACATAGACATAAATTCTCCTGCTTCATTAAAGATCTGAACACGTTGATTACCTGTATCAACTACATAAATATTGCCCTCACCATCTGCTGTAACAGCATTTGGTGCAAATAACTGCCCAGGTTCAGAACCATTTTCGCCTACTTCAAGAAGTAACTCTCCATCTAGATTGAAGACAAATACTTTGCTCTCTTGAATATCAGTCACATAAACGAGGTCATTCTTAATCCTTAAGCCACCCGGTGACTTAATTACCTTTGTATTTTCAGCAAAATAGTCAATAAATTCTCCTTTGGCATCATGAATTGAAATTTTACCATTATACATATCAGCAACAAATACGTTTCCTTCGCTATCCCCTGCAATACCATATGGGAAATTAAACTGTCCGGGCTCATCACCTGGCTCACCAAAGGTATACAGCGGCCCCCCACTCAAATCAAATACGTTAACACGATTGTTCTTTGCATCAGTCGTATAAATAAACATACTTGTCTTTGTAACATCCATAGGTTTGTCAAGTGGCTCGTCAAAATCTCCATAGATATGTGAAGAAAACGTTACTGTCGAACTTTCAAAGCCTTGAATTCCAGAAGAGATTGCATAAGATTGATTGTTAAATAAGAAACTAAATACTGCGACATTTACTAACACAATAACGACCATTCCAATATATACTGTTAATCTATTCATCGTCACTCACCCACTTCTTTGAGTTCATTGTCTTCAAGACGTTCTAGTGCAACTAGCGCTTTCTCAAATAACGGATCATATTGCAATGCATCTTTATAAATTTCTGCTGCACTTTGGTATTCTTCCTTTGCTTCTGCTACTGCGCCAATTTCATAAATGATATCCGAGTTAGCAGGAAAGATCAGATTAGCTTCAACAAGTGATTCCAGTGCTTCATCATCCATTCCCATATGACGATAGGTGACCCCCATTTGAAAATGGCCTTTATAATCTTTTGGAGCTATTTGGACTGTTTTATTAAACATTGATAACGCATTGTCATACTTTTCTTCGTCAAGATAAACTAAACCAAGGTTATAGTAAGCATCATAATAATTTTCATCTTGATCTAATACGTAATTAAATTCACTAACAGCTCGATTGTTGTCACCTTTCAAATAATACGTGTAACCTAAAACAATTCGATCTGGCAAACTATTCGGGCTTAGTCTCACTCGCTCTTGATAATAGTCTAGCTGCTCATTGATTCTATTCGATTCAGCACTATCCCAAAAGTAAAAGTTACCTAAGGCTAAACCGCCACCTGTACTTAAAAATAATGTGATCGCTAGCAGCGCAATACCTTGAACCTTTGTGAATCTCTTTCGCATTTTTTTAGTTTCTCTTGTTTCAACTTCCTGTTCTAACTGTTTCTGTAATTCTTTCTCTTTATTTTTATCTTCCATGATGCTGTCCCTCCTCAGGTTATTCTTGTTCTTTATTGCTAACTCTGTTTCCAGCCATATGACAGCTACTACATACTGCTTCGACATGGCAGTTTAAGCACGATTGTTGATACTTTGGTTCTGGCCCTAGCGGTATAGGATGTTTGGTCTTATATCTATCATTCGAATGATTACTTGGATGACAAGAAGCACAAGTTACTTTGGTTACAGGTGATCCATCTCTATTATTAAAATCATGACACGTTAAGCATCGATCATTTTTTTCTTCCGAGAACTTGCCGTGATCTTTATAAAAAATTGCTTCATTATGATCATCTGGTCGCTCACTATGACAGGTTACACAAAAAGTATTTGTTTTTGCATATTCCTGTACTGTTAGCGTTTTCTCCACACTATCTGCATTAATGAATTCTTGATAATGCGCTTCCTCTTGAAAATCTTTTATAGGGTTATCAGACATATAGGAGTGACAACTTTCACAGTACAAGAGATTTTCCACAGCGATTTTCCCGTGAGTCTCACTAGCGAATTTTTTTTCATTATGATCATCAGGTCGCATACCGGTTGTATGACACGTCTCACAAGTTAGCGGTGCATTTTTTAGTTCATGGCAATCCATACATTTATCCATTTGTGGCCTGGTATACTTCGTATCGCTCATAATTCTTCCTGCAACTAGAATATCCCAACGTTCATAATCAGATTTGTAAGCGATTCTTCGCTCCGAAACCTTCCCATGCGCGACACCGTCGTGACATGTCACACAATTAACGTTTTTTTCGTCATGTATTTGGTGATCAATAATAATATCCCCAGAAGCTGAAACAACTCTGTTATCCATGTTGTGACAAGTCAGACAGGACTCATCAGGAATTAAACTTGGCATTCTTATTGGTGCCACATACGTATCAGTAACAGTATGGTAAAGCTCCCATAATCCACTGATCTTGGCATCAACTGTATTTTGCAACCCCGGCGCAATATGGCAATCCTTGCAGTCTACTGAACTATGGGAAGAAGCTTCCCAAGTTAGAGCTTGAGGCGCCATCATATGGCAACTAGAACAAAATGTTGAGGTAGATGTTGCATGAACACCTAAATTGACGGATAGTGCTAAAGTAATGAAGCCAATGACTAGAATGGTTGCCCACTTAAGTCTTTTAATATTTTTATGGTAGTTATTATTTTTTTCTTGCTCTATTTTCTGTGTCTCATCTTGACCTTTATCTTTTTCCATTTGTCCTCACCTCGCTTCAAGCTCTAAGTTTCTACTCTTTAAATCCAGTTCGATGGCAAAATTCACAATAAATATCTACTGGCGCAGTTAGTATTTCTTCTATTTGACTATCATGACAAACGAAACATCGCTCTTTATCTTCAGCTGTCTCAGCAAAGCTCGAGTGCCCTGTTAACCACTTATCACTCGCTCCGTGGCTTGGCGGTCTACCCATATGGCACGTAGAGCAAAAGTTTGCATTTCTCGATTCACTTTTTGCAACAAACATATCTGAAACATCTACTCCAAGATCCACTTCTACTGTCTCTAATAAATCTTCTATCGAGTCTGGTTGGACACGTCGTAACCACTTGTCTTCTTCATGACAAGTTATACATTGATCCAACCCTTTAAGTGCGTCAGCGCCATGCTCTCTATTCCAATCATTATTTGCATGATTTTTTGGTATATCTTCATCTGTGTGGCACGTTGCACACTCCATTGATATTTTTGCATCCTTTGGTGTATTTTTAATGTCTTTAAAGACTGAATTAGAAGGCTTTACTACATATGAGTCGTCTAAGTGGACTGGAGGTACTGATAATAAATAGTCATTATCTTTCCAAGGTTCTAACCCGTCGTTAACTTGTTGATGACAGTCAATACATGTGCCCATGTTAGGTCTAATATATCCAGTTGCTATCAATTTATCTGCATTTTCCTCAATCCAATAATCATAAGTATCACTCGTGTTAAGTCCACGTTCGACAACTTTTCCATGTGCGACGCCAGCGTGACAAGTGACACATGGAATTCCTTCAATGAGGTGTCCCTCATGATTAACAATGACATCTCCAGCTGATGTAACTTCTCGATTTTCGGAGTGACATGTTAAACAAGTCGTATCTTTTACAACCTTAGTGACAATAATTGGATCTGGTTGTGTCCTCGTAACATGATGATAGACCTCAGTCATCGCCGAAACCTTTCCTATTATTGTATTAGTAAATCCTGGTTCAATATGGCAATACACACACTTAGTTTCACTATGTGATGTTGAAATGTGTGTCACATACTCAGCTCCCATTTCATGACAAGTTGAACAAAATGATGTAGTGGAAGTGGCTGCTAGTGCTCCGTACGAAAAAGAAGCTATCCCAATAAATGCAACGACTGAGAAAAACAATAGCTTCCATTTATTAAGTGGATCTTTCCAATTAATTAATTTAAAACGCTTCCATAACCTTTTTAATATAAATGGGTTTTTCCCTTTTGACTCGCTAGACAACTGTTCATCTTTTCCCATATTCTTGACCCCCCACTTAATTTCCTAATCTATATAAAAGAATTATTGTTAGTACTCACTTACTACAATAATAATACTTCATAATTGTGTGATTTAGTGTGAACAAATTGTGAATTGTGTATTTTAGTGGGAATAATTGATTAAAATGTGAACACCGCTTTTTTACCACTATGTTTTTTCAAGGATACCCCTTTCGTTGTAATTAGGAGCAGGTAGATAGGCAATTTGTCACCCTTTCACGATATTTTTCGGTTCCTGTCGAATTAACAAAGCACCCCTTAAATAGGATAGTATTTATTCGAAAAAATCGACATTTTTTTACTTTCTCTACTTTTTTAAATTATATAAATTACATACTTTACATAATTATAAAAAGTAGAAGTGGATAGTTTAATGAAGAAAACAAAAAAAAGGCAAGTAATGAAATTTTTCATTACTTGCCTTTAAGGTATGTTGTCACTCTTTTCATTCTTCCAATATGTCTGCTATTCTTTTACTTGCAAAACCATCACCATAGGGATTGCTTGCCTGGCTCATAGTTTCATACTCAGATTTATCTTCAAGTAATAATTTAAATGTCTTATAAATCATTCCCTCGTCTGTTCCAACGAGTTTCAGTGTACCTGCAGCGATTCCTTCAGGTCGCTCTGTTGTATCGCGCATAACCAATACTGGCTTACCAAGACTTGGAGCTTCTTCTTGAATACCACCACTATCTGTCAGTATTAAATAAGACCTTGAAAGAAAATTATGAAAATCTAATACATCTAACGGTTCAATTATTCTAATTCTATCGCAGTTACCAAGAATTTCGTTTGCTGCTTCTCTTACTGCTGGGTTCATATGGATTGGATAGATTACTTTAATATCTGGATACTCATCGACAATTCTTTTGATTGCTTTAAACATATTTCTCATTGGTTCACCGAGATTTTCTCTTCTATGTGCGGTTATCATAATAAGTCTACTATCGCCTACCCACTCTAACTGTTGATGAGAATAATCTTTTCTAACTGTCGTGTTAAGTGCATCGATGGCTGTATTCCCGGTTACATAAATTGTTACAGGGTCTTTGCCTTCTTTAATCAAGTTTTCTTTTGACATATCGGTTGGAGCAAAA
Source organism: Bacillaceae bacterium IKA-2 (assembly GCA_031761875.1). Classification (GTDB taxonomy): domain Bacteria; phylum Bacillota; class Bacilli; order Bacillales; family Anaerobacillaceae; genus Anaerobacillus. The sequence goes on from CP134492.1 coordinate 4,090,083, forward strand.
TGATAATTTGCGACAATCCCAACAGCTTGACGATTGAATTCTTCTGGGTACGGTGAGTGTATATTATACGTTCTAAGTCCGGCCTCAACATGACCAACTTGGATCTGTAAGTAGAAACAAGCTAAAGCTGTTACAAAAGTTGTCGAAGTATCACCATGGACTAAAACTAGGTCCGGCTTTACCTCTTCTAATACGGCTTTCATTTTTTCGAGGATATTGATGGTCACATCGAATAATGTCTGTTTTGCTTTCATGATTGATAGATCATAATCTGGTACGACATTAAATGCAACCAAAACCTGATCTAACATTTCACGATGTTGACCTGTCACACAAACTACCGTATTTAATTTAGCTCTAGTTTTCAATTCTTTAACTAATGGACACATTTTAATTGCCTCAGGCCGTGTCCCGAAAACGACCATTACTTTTTTATTCATTTGATCTACCCTCTTTACCCTGATAATTTATAAGTTCAATTATAATACAAAAATACTCTCCTTCAAGTAGCCAGATTTTTTTTAATCCGCCTACCATTAGGGGAGCATATCAATTACAGTTCAAACAATTTTTCTGATTTTAGTATCTTACCAATAAGCAAATACAGTCCAATCCCTACAGTCGTGCCAGCGCTATCAATGATAACATCTCTTATTTCCCCGCTTCTACCGGGAATAAATAGCTGATGCACCTCATCTGAAATCGCATAAAGTACACAAATCCCTAGAGCTAAAACAATGCTCCGATATCCACGTACACCACTCGTTCTCAAGGCATTTATCATCAAGACCCCAAGTACTAAATAGGCAATAAAATGGGCATTTTTTCTTACCATGTGATTGAAGCTTCTAATGTCAAAATCTATATTAGGAGCAAAATTCTCGACTGTTTTTACGATAAGCTCAGTTATTCCTGTACTCAGATCATTGGACTGTGTCGCTGGTTGGTGTGATAGAAAAAATATTAGTGCCATCCAGGCAACCACAGCTACCCAAGAAAACGTTTTATTTAAAGTCATAGTGTCTGGTTCCTTCTCTTTTTACATTTCAAATCGTCAAGAAAATTGTGATAATATCAAATTTCACTTGCAAGCTCAGTACCTTCTTCACTTTCGAAGTATCGGCCTTGGTAGCGTGGAGTATCACCCAATGCTAATCCCGAATAAACAAATCCATCGTACACACCTTATCAATAGCTAACATGGCTTATCAGCCACCGCACGAGACGGAAACCGAGTCTAAAGTTTTAGTTTTTGTATAAAAAATCAGCTACTCATTGCCAATAGATCGACAAATTCGACCTCGAAAGTTGAGCTAAATTGAGTTCCCTTAACTAACTCGTTTTAACTTACTAGCTGGCTAATCTCTTCTTCGTCGGCTCTGGTTATTAATCCTTATAAATAAGCACTTCTAGGTATTTTACCATAGAATTCACTGTATCTTGCTACTAAATTGTAAATTTCTAGTTTGTTTTAGCATACATTTTTTATCAATTAACAAACGCCCTCATCCGACCCGCTATTGAAAGCTAAAAGGTCTTTGAAAAGATTTGCTAATTCAATGCAACTAGATGTAGAATGATGTGGCTAGTTTTTGGAATTATGAAATTCATTCTCTTACCTTATAAAAAAAAAGAAACCGATTAGGTTTCTTTTTACTGAATATTGTCTATTTGTCAAAATTCGTTCGATCAACGCTTGGTAAGGGACATCCCGGATGGAACATACTAAGTGAATGGATTTCATCATGCAGATTCTGGCCACCAGGTAACTTGTTAGTAATTCAAGTTACTAGGTAGCTTCATCTGGCTAGTTTATTGGTATGATGAAATTCATTCTAGTAGTTATTCTTTTTCCTTTAATAATCTAGCTTCTTCTAATAATCGATCTTCTTCGGCTAATATTTCACTCTGAACAATTTCTTCATTTTCCTTTAATATTCTATTTTCTTCTTCTAAGCTTTCCCTATGAACCATCTCTTCGTTTTCCTTAACTAGTCTTGCATCTTCCTCTAATTTATTAATTGTTTTCGTTAACGTTCGAATTTTCATATCTGATTTAAATTGTTTTAACATACTTAAAAGTAGAACAATAATAGCACCAAAAATAGCTGATATTAAAATGACTAATGCTTGTGAAATAGTGTGCTCAACAAATAAAAAGTTAATAGTTACACTCGCCGAATTTTGCAATGCAAAGATAACAACTAATACTGAAAATAATAATGAAAATATAAATGCTATTGGCATTAACTCACACTCCTTACTCTTATTTTTGAATATAGATTAATTAATCCTTTTATTTAATACCCCTTTAAGAATTCATCTAAACATTTCGGGTATTACTAAAGCGCTCTTTACTTATTTTCATGTGAACCACTCCACCTTAGCGACCGGGACTTCAACTATCCCATTAATGAAAAAGGTAGGGTCGAAAGCAACTTGCTCTTCCCGCTTTGTTCCTTCTAAGACTTTTTTAACAGTAGTTTTCATATTGTCATAGATGATGGTTTTCAGGACGCCTCCAAAGTAGGAAAATAAATCTTCGTGTCCTTGAAACAATGCTTCTTGACGCTGTTGTGGAAAGACTATAACAAAAATCTTTCGACTATAGGATAACTTCATGCAAAATAGCATGACATTCATTCTTTTCCCATTTAGATCAATAAAAGCCACGATAATTCAAGAGATTAATAAAAATGCTTCGGCGGAATCCCATCGGTACTTAATCGGTTGCTCTACTAGTCAGGCGTAACTCTAAATTCTCTAAATCAATAATGAAATGATATTTTTTTAGGATGTCTAATCCTAATAATCCACTATGTTCTTTAGGAAGAACGCCAACATCGATTTCAAAGTCTTTTAATTGAATGTGTCTATTTGAATTTTATCGAGGACTTTTGTATAGAAGGGAACACTGCCACCGATTCCGTAAGCTTCATAAATCGCATCTCCATTTTCATACGTAACTCCGATTTCTTCTAAAATATCGGGACTGATAATCGTATGGGAAGAACCGGTATCAATGATAATGTTGTTAATACTGATTGATTTTCCACGAAAGGTAACCACAAGAGAGGTCGTAATAAGTTGTCCATCATAGTCAATTTTCACTGGATACGCCTCACTCTCATTAATGGATCTCGACGTATATGGATAACAAATTCTTCATTCGACGTATGGTAAACCATATGACCTGGTTCTGCTCTGAAAAACTCTTTATTTGCTTCTTCTTTAGAAATAGATCGGATCGGCGCAACTTCCTCGACAATCTTTTTATTGTTTTCTTCACGAAAATCTAGGATGGATACCAATACAAATTGATCTGGAAATAACTCTCTTACTTCTTGCCATTTCATTGTCCATCACTCCCTTGTATCTACAATTATATAGGATTTAAAGACTATTTCACATCATCAATTCTTACGACCGTTACATTGAACAAGTCTGTTTGAACACTTCAACACCTTGGTTTTACTACATTCTAAGATGTTCACCCAGCCTGTACTCTGTATAAACAACTTGTATTTTAGAAGTGTTTTTCTTATTATTGTATGGCCCTTTACTCTTTAAAATTCTTCTCAAATCGCCAAGCATCTTTGCACATCGCGATAATATCACGTTTGGCAGTCCAATCTAGTTCTCTACTAGCTTTTGAAGCATCGGCATAGCAAGAGGCGATATCGCCAGGCCGTCTGTCTGTGATTTGATAACGTACTTCAATGCCATTAGCTTCTTCAAAGGCTTTTGTTAACTCTAGTACACTGGTACCTTTGCCAGTTCCCAAGTTATATATATGTACACCTTCACTAAGGTTGTTAAGTGCTGCTACATGACCCTCAGCGAGATCGACTACATGAATGTAATCGCGAACGCCTGTCCCATCTACTGTTGGATAGTCATTCCCAAAAACTCGCAGCTTATCTAGTTTTCCTTTTGCTACCTGAGTGACGTATGGCATTAAATTGTTAGGTATTCCGTTAGGTGCTTCACCAATTAATCCGCTTTCATGGGCTCCAACCGGATTGAAATAGCGAAGCAGTGAAATTGAAAGGTCGGAATTAGCTTTAGCGACATCAGTTAAAATCCGTTCGCTTATCGCTTTTGTTTCACCATAAGGATTGGTAGTTGGTAAAAGTTCCATCGTCTCCACAAATGGAACTTCATTCTCGCCATAGACTGTTGCCGATGAACTGAAAACAAATCGCTTCACACAATATTTCTGGCATGCTTTGATAAGAACCATCGTGCTGACGATGTTGTTATAATAATATTCCAGGGGCTTTTCGACAGACTCACCGACCGCCTTAAGTCCAGCAAAATGGATGACTCCGTCGATTTGATGATTAGAAAAGACGTTATCTACAGTCGTTTCATTGGTCACGTCTATTTTATAAAAAGTGATTTTTTGATTCGTTAGTTGCTTTACTATTTCTAAGGTTTCAGCTTTACTATTACAAAGATTATCAGCAACAATCACTGTATGACCTGCTTCCAATAGAGCAACACAGGTATGTGATCCGATATATCCGGCCCCGCCGGTAACTAGTATGTTCATGCAGTTTCGCTCCTTTTTCTGTTTAAAATCGTTTTAATTGTACCACTATACCGACTGTATTCCAACAAAATTTGGAAAAAATAGGGGGACAGGCACCTTGTCCCAGTTTCTTCTTTTTGCAAGGCTCGGATCAAGTACAATCCATCTGTGGGAAAAGGTACCTGTCCCTAATTTCCAACTAAATAGCTTTGTGTGTGGATCATAATTTCTTCCAACGTTGCGCCAGAAATTGATAGTACTTCTGCCTCTTCCATTGGCCAAACAAAATAGCCGTTATCTTTTTGAACGACGATGGTTGGTTCAATGTTTGGTGCATCTACCTTGACGCTAACATCTTCACCTTCCACGGTCTTTGTCACCGCTACTGTTCCAACACCACCTATATCGGTGTAGTCAAAATTTTGACCGGAAAGGAAATTACCTAACGAATAAAAAACAATTGTTTCGTGGCCTTCTTCAAGTTTTATCCGTTCAATCGGTTGAAGCACGTGTGGGTGATGTCCAAATACTATGTCTACACCTGATTCAGCCAACAACATTGCTAAATCTCGCTGCCCTTGATTTGGTTCTAATTCATACTCAGCACCCCAATGCATGTGGACGACTAAGACATCGACCTTTTTACGTATTTTTTCAATATCGGCAACCATTTGATCAGGATTGATTAATCCCACTACATACTCATGACCTTTTGGAACAGCGATCCCATTCAAACCGTATGTATAAGCAAGCACTCCAATTGAAATGTCTTCAACCGTGACTATTCTTGCTGTGTCTCGATCATCAAAATTTCTATAATTTCCGACATAAGGCATCCCTATTTCATCGTAAAAATTAAGCGCACTTTCAACGGCTCGTAAACCACGATCTAAAGTATGATTATTCGCTCCAATAACCATATCCACGCCTAGGCTTTGTAGATCAGTGACAATTTCTTTTGGGCTATTAAACGAAGGATACGTCGATAAACCAATTTCAACTCCACCAGGAATTGACTCGATGTTGGCCATTAAAAAACTAGGTGCACTAAGGAGCGTTTTGACTCGCTCTAACATTGGCATGAAATCATAAGTTCCCACTGTAACTTGCGCTGGAACATACGCACGCTCATGCAATAGAACATCACCGATTGCAGCAACTGTTATTGTCGTTTGATGCTTTTCAATAGTTTCGACAACATCAATTCCCGCTGATTGACAACCTACTGCAAAAATCAAGAACATAAACACTACTATTTTGACGATCTTCATCATTTCAACCCCTAACAAGAAGTGCTCATTGACCTAGTCCAAAACTAAGTTGTATTTCTTTACTTTGTCTCAATCACCGTGTAATTATGTCCGGGAAAAGGGGACAGGCGCCTTTTCCCAGTTTCTTCTTTCTCTCCTTTAAAAGATCTTTCAACATTTATTATTTCATGCACTAGGCACTTTTTCTCCCTAGTGGGAAAAGGTGCCTGTCCCTAATTTTCATCCAGGCGTTTTAACAACTTTCGTCTTGTATTAGGTCCGTATATGCCATCAACTTCGCGAGCTAAATAAACTGACTGAAAGCGTCTTACGCCATCTTCTGTACTAGATCCGAAAATTCCATCTTCAGCACCGACTTTAAAATGAACGGCATTTAATGCTTTTTGTAATTGCTCTACTCCTGCTCCTCGATCGCCCCGACGTAAAACTCCAGCCGGTAGTTGAATAGTGGAAGCAGCTTTAGGAGCGCTGGTCGAAACTGGCGCGAATTTCACATAGTTACTTCCTGCTGATATCCAGCCTAGTGAACCTAGATCATACAATCCATTCTTTTTTCCATAGACATTTAATCTTTGTCCCTTACGCACCGTTCCTGTCACTATCGCACTAAAAGAAGCTGCTGCTCTTCGGTTTAAATAAGGAACCAATATTGTGACATAACCAATAACCTTTTGCGGCTTGGTTTGTGGTGGTGTCTTTTGAACAGGTTCACTGGCTCTATTCTTTAAGTTAATAACTTGACCTGGTATGAGTTTATGTGGCTCTATTCCGGCGTTCAATGAAAGGATTTTAGCAACTGTACTATTATTGTTTACAGCAATTCTCCAAAGCGTATCCCCGCGTTTAATTGTATATGTTTCATCAGCCTTCGGTTTTTCTAGTTTTTTAGTTTCAAGAATTTCCCTCCAGTCCAAAACAGGGCATTGCTTCCATTCATATCCCGGATAATCGCTATGACCAAGGATTCGCTTATAATTTGGTAAGTCCCTTTTCAATGCATTTACTAAATCAATTAAGGAGCTCTTTTGCGCTTCAGTTGGCTGGTCGGTTCGAAAGTCCCCAGATAAACAAATTCCGACTGACTGATTATTGTAGTTACCGACGTGATACGTTCGTAAACTTACATCATTGCACCATTTAATTGTTCCATCTTTTTCGATGACAAAATGATAACCAATTCCAGGCCAATCAAGAGAATTAACATGGTAATTTGCGTAGCCTTCTGCATTGCTCCCGCTAAGTTCAGCTCTTGTCAAAGAGTGGTGAATTGCAATGTCTTCCTTCCGCTTCACCTCGACTACTGGGAAACGTTTAGTTTGATGACGAGGTAATGAGTTTCTCACATCTATTAATTGCTGCAAATTATTAAATTCCATTTTTTCCCCTCCTCTAGAAATTTCACTCATTTTTTATTTCAATACTTTACGAATCTCTTGTTTATATTTATACTATGTTGCGTATTTCTTTTTGACCTTGCTAATAACCTATGAAACTAGCGGAAAGTAATGAAAAAAAGTGCTGGAACTAGAAATAAATTAATGATCATTTTGAGCTAGCCTTTCAATCTATAAGTACAACTTAAATTGAAAAAAGGGGACAAACATTGGTGTATTCATTATATTTTTTGCATCACAGCCACCGTATCAGACTATAAAATAAAGGGGTTTCATGATAAAATTTGAGGGGGTCAAAAATGAAGGAGTGTTTTTCATGAGCAATAATTTTATCGAGCAAATGACATACGATAACGAGGCGGAAATGGCTTATATCTACTTAACTGAACCTAATAAATTCGCCGTCTTTACTGAAGAGCTACCAGAAAATCCAGAAATCATTTTAGACTTAGGAAAAGAAGTACCGATTGTTGGGGTAGAACTTGGTGGGGAATCTGCTAAGAAAATCCAATCTTTAAATAGTAAGGATAAAAAATTCACTAAAAAAACAGCCGAAAATGGTGACGAGTATTTCTCCTTTAGATTTGAAAATAAACCGGTCTGTAAGTCAATTCCGTATGAAAGAATTGTCGATATACATTTTTTGTTTGCAGATGCTGATTGTTTAGATTTGATCGGAATTGATATTTTTAATAAAAACCCTGAATACCTGGAGTATTTGAGTGATAAGTAGTTTATTGTGATTAGCGGTCATTTCTGACTGATTTAGAAATGGGGACAAAGCTTTAAACGGAGAATTCGATAAGCAATAACGAAGTTATTTATGGCTGTTGAATATTCAACAGCCTCTTTTTGGTGTCACCACATTTCTTGGTGTCAGACACCATGTGAATTTTCCGCGACAATGCGATGATGGCGCTCTTTTCATTTCACAAACTTCACGATTCGGCACGCTTTGGTGTCAGGCACCCGAGCGTGGGAGCGTGGACACCCCAGCACGGGCACCCGAGCGCTGACACACCCGCTCTTGATAGTGACAAGTTTTATATTTTATTTATTATAAAGGGATTTGTAGTTTTTAATTGAATTAAGATGCATACCTTCATGGTAGAGGTTGAAACTCAAAAATCCACCGACAGTTTCTAGTGTTATTCTACCAGTAGGATGAATAAACGGTTTATCCACTTTATCAAGTAAGCGATAGTTTAATTCCGAACGAATACGAACTGGTTGCTCTCGCAATAATGAAATAATTTCTTCTAGAGATGGCGTAGTTGAGTTCCAATTTAAAGGTGATGTTCCATTTGCGAAAAAAATTTTAAAATCGTTAGGGAGGATCATAGGTAAATTGATAGGATCAAAGGCAAAACATTCCAAAGTATAATAAATATGTCCTAGATGCCAACGGATATTATTTCTAAAGCCTTCTGGTATATTATTAGCCATTTCATCCGTACTATTTTCAACTGCACTCAACGTGTTATTTCTAATAAACTCGAGTTGATTAAATAAATAATTGTCAATAAAAACCCTCCTGTATGATAATCATTTTAAAGCTTTTGCAAAAATTATTGTCGCTAATGTAATTTTGTTTGATTTCTTACTATTAATAACTCTACCAATGATACCACCCATAGACGTGATAAACCAAAACATATCAACTGCACCCGAGCGTGGGTGGTAACCGCCACTGGATCCAATGATAAAATTTAATTATTACTATTTTTAGAAGGAGCCAAAAATGAAGAAGATGATCTTTAGGTTTTTAATGTTACTTTCCATCCCCGTTATATTTCTGATAGGTTTTTTGGTAGTTATGACGATGCTAGATGTTAATCCAGACCAAGCGATTCCGTTGACGACTGAAAATAATCAAGGAATGATTGCTCAAACGAACACGCTTTTTTCAGTCACTATTTTTAATATTGGTTACGCTGGTTTAGATGAAGGTCAGGATTTTTTTATGGATGGAGGGGTTATGTCTCGTTCAAGTAGTGAAGAACAAACGAGGATAAACCTAGAGGAAATGGGGAAGTTTTTACAAGAGCAAGATAGCGATATCATTTTGTTACAGGAAGTTGACATTCGTTCAAGCAGAAGTTTTCACATTAATCAAGTCGATTATTTTTCTAATCTATTTACGAATTATAGCTCAACTTTCGGTATGAATTACCTAGTGAAGTGGGTGCCTGTTCCTGTTACAAAACCGATGGGTTCAGTCTATTCGGGGCTTGTTACGCTGTCTAAGTTTCAAACCAAATCTAGCATGAGATATGAATTGCCAGGAAAAGAAAAATGGCCAGTTCAAATTTTTGAATTAAACCGTAGTATCGTCGAAAATCGAATCCCAGTAGAAAATGACAAAGAGTTAGTTTTAATTAATGCACATCTTTCTGCCTATGATAAAGGTGGACTAATTAGAAAACAGCAGCTAGAATTTTTACACCACTATATCATCGAAGAATACGAAAAAGGGAACTACGTTATTGTCGGCGGCGATTGGAATCATGTCATTCCTGGAACTGATCAAAGTTTTTTCGAGGTCGAACAAGAGACCCCATCTTGGGTACAACTGCTGCCTGACGATTTCACACCAAATGGTTTTACTTGGGGAAGTGATCCAACCGTCGCAACGGTAAGAGATAACGCCAATCCGTACCAACAAGGTGTTAATTTTGTATCTGTAATCGATGGTTTCTTAGTGTCACCGAATGTCGAGATATCTGAAGTGGTCGGAAGTGATTTAGGTTTCGAACATAGCGATCATAATCCAGTCAAAGCTATGTTCATGTTAAAGGATGAGTAAGTACAAACGGGGACAGGCACCGATTCCCACTGTCATGGTAAGAATAAATGAAGATCGCCCATGATGCAAATAAAGAGAATTAGTGGGTAACCTATTATAGGAAGTTAAATCCCGATAATAGGAGGAGTGAAAAATATGAGTGATAATAAGCAAAATCAAAATAATAAAAAGCAAAAAAGTGGAAATAAACAAAAAACAAGTAGTAGCGATAATAAAAAGAATAATTTTCACTAAAGGCAGGGACAAGGGGACAGGCACCGATTCCTACCATATTTTACCTCTACTTTTATAGTAGTTTCCTGCTAAAGGCACCCGTTAACTAATCGATGGGTGCCCTTTTTTCAATCATTTTCACTTCTGAATCCACACCCTTGTTCCAATGGGAACCATCCTAGCCAACTCTTCGACGTCATGATTATACATTCGTATACACCCTCTCGAAACCGCTTTTCCTATTGATGACGGATCATTCGTTCCATGGATTCCATAATGTTTCTTTGATAGTGACATCCACATCGTTCCAAATGGTCCTCCAGGATTAGGAGCCTTATTTATGATGACATAATCTCCGATTGGTGTCTCATGTAAAATTCGGCCCACGGCAATCGGATAGGTTTTCACTATCTTATAATTTTCAAATAATGTTAACGTTCGGTTTCCAATAGAAACATTGATTGAATAGGGAATCGTATCCGGATTAGGTAAACCTGGAATAATGATTGGTTGTCCGACAAAAATTAAATTAGGATTAGCTATTTGATTAACATTAACAATCGTTTGAAAAGGAACACGATAGTCCTCTGAAATCGCCCATAAGGTTTCGCCTGGCTTTACGACATGTACATACATATAATAGTTCGCCTCCCCATCTGAATGAATTTCACAATGCAGATTCTGCGCCACTAGGTAAGATTAATGTGGCTAGTTTTTGTAATTATGAAATTCATTCATCAATTTAACTATTTTATTATATGGGGCGCAACCTAATAAAATGCAATTAGAGGAGAGACACTTTGTCCCTCTGCCCTGTTAAAAATGTTAACAATTGGGAAACGGTGCCTGTCCCTCATTCCCACTCACAAGAAAAAGGAGCGCTGCAGAGAAAATTCTCTGCAGCGCTCTTTTGATCATTTATTAGGTGGGAAATTTTCTCGACAAATGCCGGACTGGCACCCGAAGTTCTTGAATTTATCAATAGCCGCAGCTTGTGGTGGTAACAATACTTGTTTTTTACCTTTTGCCACTGGAACTGCAATCTTGCCTTTACCTGCTTGTGGATTGTTCACAACATTGTCTTCAGGCGGCGTTGGATCTGTCGGATCTGTTGGATCTGGATCTACCGGATCTGGTACAACCGGATCTTCTGGTGATCCGTCTTCAACTAAACGAACATCAACAATTCTTTCATCAAGAGCTTTAAATACAAATACGTACTTTCCTGCCACAGCTGCAGTAAAGCGAAGGTTATCACCTTCCATCCAAGCTCCATCTAAAATATATTTAAATTCAATTTCTCCTTCTACTAACTCAATTGGATTTGATTTCCATACTTTTTCTTCTGGATCATATGTTAATGGATCGTTTTCACCTTCCCAACTTAATGGTGCTTGACCACGTAAGACAACTTGGTTGTACTTACGGTCTGCGTCAATAAGCTCATCTTCACGCTCTATGTTCCCGTTCGTAAACGCATAGATCGCAAAGCCATTTGCAGGGACTGTAATCGCAATTGTTCCATTTTCAGCTACAAAAACTTCATCTTCATTTAGAAGATTAGTTAACTCAATATCAGTTAAAGAAGCTTGATTATAGACTTCTCCAACATCAATCGTTGTTTCAGCACCTTTGTTTACTACAACAAGTACTTGCTGATCATTGTTTTTACGATCAAACGCAAGAACATTTTGATTTGCTAGAAGTTCTGTATAAGAACCGTTAACTAAAACTTTATTTTCATTACGTAAAGCAATGATTTTTTTGTAATGAGCAAGAATTTCTAAGTTTTGCTCTTCTTCATTCCATGGCATCATTTCACGATACCAACGGTCTTTCCAGTCTGTATAATCATCGTGGTTTTCACTTTGAGACATTCCAACTTCTGTACCATAATAAATAACTGGAGAACCTGGTAATGTGAACTGTGCAAATGAAGCTAGCTTCAATAACGCTTCATTCTCACCAACTTCATAGAAAAACCTTGGAACGTCATGGTTATCTAAAAAAGAAGTCATAATGTATTCAGGATGATAGACTGCTTTATTCTGCTCGATCATTTTACTAATATTTTTCATACTTCCACCTTTGAACGTTCCTTTAAACGTATCGTGGAATCCGAAATCTAGGGCACCATCAAGCTTACCAGCGTAAGAATTGATTTTTGTACGATTATCCCATATTTCACCAAAAATATATTTGTCGTCACCCAACTGTTTCACTGTGTGACGGAAATCAACCCAGAAACTATTGCTCGGGCCTTTCGCATAGTCAAGACGGAAGCCATCGAAACCAACTTCCTCTAACCAGAAAGGAACAACTTCGTTCAACATATAATCGCGCGCTGCTGGGTAATCATTGTTAAATTGCGGTAAACTTTCAATTCCGTAGAAAGTTTCGTAACTCCCATCCTCATAGAATGTGTAATAATTATAGTACTCACTATCTACACCATTTTCTAAGGCATCTTGAAAAAATGGATGCTCGTTAGAAGTGTGGTTTGGAACGAAGTCATAAATGACTTTCATACCTTTAGCATGTGCTTTTGCAATTAACTCTTTTAATTCCTCAAGTTCTCCGAAGTTTTTATCAACTTCTAAGAAGTCTGCTGGATGGTATCCATGAGAATAAGGTCCTTCGAAAACTGGAGATAGCCATAATGTATTTACTCCTAAATTCTCTAGGTAATCTAGCTCTTGAATAATCCCTGCAATGTCGCCACCCATCCAATCTTTTAACGCTTCTTCTAACGGAAGATCTGGTTTCACGTCATAGTTATTATCTTTGTTGCCGTCTTTAAAGCGATCTACAAAAATTTGATAAATCACTGCTTCCTTCGCCCAATTTGGTGATGTAAATGCATCAACATAATAAGCAAATTCTGTCGCTTCATCTGAAACTACACTATTCGTATCTGCAAACTGAGATCCTTCACCAGCTTCATCCCAAACGTCTAGTTTGTATTTAACCGGAGTTTGATTTGCTTGTGCTGGAATATCTCCTTTTAAAACGGTAGTAGTAAGAGTGTTAACTTCTTCAGAAGAAACAACTTTTAGAGCTGCTACTTCACCATTATCGGCAATACCCCGAGCTCCAACTGGAGTTGTACCATCAGTTGTATAATAAACGCTACCATCCGTAATTGGTCCATAATGCTCGACTGTTACAGTAATAGTTACATCATCAGCCTTACTTGGAATTAGTGGTTCATGTTTGAAGTTATGGTTAACATTTTTTGCAACTGGAATACCAGACCACTCTGTAACTGTGTCTTCATAAACCTTGCCACCTTCGACAAACTCAGCAACACGAGCTTCAGTACGGACTTCACGGAACTTCTCGTCGCCTAGTCCATAAAAATAGCTTAGTTTCGCACCAGCAGTGCCGGAAAGGTTAAGTTGGTAAGTTCCCGCACCTACTTTTATCATCGAAGTTACCGAAAAATTATATGAATTTAAGTTAGAAGCAACTGTCGGGATTACCCAATCCGGAGTTCCTTCTGGCACTTCTAATTGTAATGTTAAAGAACCAGTAAATTCATCTGCTAAAAGAACAGACACTTTTCTCTCATTATCTGGGTCAAATACAAACTGATATTTGGCTGATTGGGCCGGAGTATATCTTAGATTTTCTCCATCCATCCACTCATTATCCATCACAAACTTAAATTCTACTTCTTTACCACCTGGTAACTGAATTGGATTGCTTTTCCAAACTCCCTCTTCACTAACGAAAGTTAATGGATTACTATCGCCATCCCAAGCTAAACCTGGTGCATTTCCTCGTAAAACAACTTTTTCATAAACATTGACAGGCTCTGGTGCTCCTGGTTCTTCTGCTCCCGGACCTTCTACTTCATCAGCAGGATCAATTTTTACGACTACTGTTGTTAATGGCTCTAAAGTGACGTTTACATTTGTTAGTTCGAAACCTGACTGCTCAGAAACTTCATCAGTTCCAGCTTCGTCACTATCAACGAGAACGATCCCTTTAGTTAAGTCTTTTTGCAGTGTAAGTGTTCTTTCTTTTGTATCAGCATTAATAAAAACAAAGTAAACATCACCATTTGTTGCTACGTTACGGTAGGCAACGACTAAGTCATTGGTTTTTATCTCAGCTGCTTTTACTAATGTTATATTAGCATCAACTAAATCTTTATCTCCTAATCTAAAAGCATCTGTTGATTTTCTTAATTCAATTAGACCTTCCGTATACTCTCTTGTAACATTGTTAATTGGAAACTTTTCTGCATTTGTTGCTTTTGTCCAATCAAATCTATTAATAATGTCTGAAGAATCATACGAGTCATGAATAAAATATGGGTGCGTAAACGGATTACCGTTTGTATCTTCCATGAAAGTTGACTTATATGGTGCAGTCGTTGCATCTGCTCTCCACTGTTTTGTACGTCCGAACTCTTGACCAGCATGGATAAATGCTGTACCTTGAGCTGTTAAAACCATTGCATTTCCTATTCTAATCCGTTTGTGAATTTCTAAATCATTTTCAGGTAATTCAGGATCTTTTTTAATCGATTGCGCAATGACATCATATAATGTTAAGTTATCATGAGCTTCGATATATGGTACAACGTCACCTGGTTGATCTGCCACGAAATTACGTGGTTGAGCCTTAATGTTTTCAAAAATTTGTTGAACACTTCTTGCTCCGCCAGTAATAAATCTTGGTTGACCTTCACTACCAAAACCAGATTTTAACTCATTTCTAAATTCATCAGAGAAACTACCAACAGCTTCTGTGTACTGCATCCAGTCTTGGTCAGCTGCTTGAACAGGCTCACCTTCGTCACCGGCAAACGTTCTCCACCCTTCACCAATCATGAGGATATTCGGGTTTAATTCTTTCGCCTTGTCAAAAGCGATTTGAATACTTTCGGCATCATGGTCTCCCATCATATCAAAACGGAAGCCATCAACTTTATACTCATCTACCCAATGAAGGATTGAATCGACAAGAATTCTTCTTGCCATTTCGTGAGTTGTGCCTAGACGCCCACCACCAAAGCTTGTTCTTGGTGTGCCGTCTGCATCCATGAAATGGTAATAGTTGGGAACAAGGTCTTCGAAGATCCCGACTCTTGCTGTATGGTTATAAACTACATCAAGTAAGACTCCCATATCACGGTTATGAATTTCAGCAATTAGTTTTTTAAATTCTGCCACTCTTAATTCAGGATCACTTGGATTTTCTGAGTACATACCTGAAAGTGAGAAATAACTGTGTGGATCATAACCCCAGTTATAATTTGTTTGTGTGGAAGCGTATTCTAGCATTCTTTCAGCATTTTTTAACTCATCCCCGAAAAAATAACTCATCACGGGTAAAAGTTGGACATGAGTTACACCTAAGTCTTGAATGTAATCTAATTTTTCTACGAAAGCTGCGAATGTTCCAAATTGCGCTGTTAATTCTTCTCCAATAGTTTCATCTGAAGTAAAATCACGAACGTGAACTTCGTAAATAATCGCATCTTCTCGTTTTTCAAAGCCCGGAATCGTAGCAAAATCTAATTCAGGACCAATTGTAGATAGGTCAACAATTGCTGCTTTTCCGTATGGATAGTCTTTTCCAGCAAATTCATGACTCCAAGCGGCCATTGATTTTGCATAAGGGTCAAGCGCTAATTTCGTCTCTTCACCATGCGTAATTGCATAATGATAGAAGTAGCCTCTTAAACTATCAAGCTCTGTATTAGCAACGTCTAAAGTTACTGACCAAACACCACGATCGCCTAATTCCATCGGAATTTCAGAAACCACTTTATTTTGATCTACTTTGTCATATAAAACGACAGCTACATCGTCAGCTTTTGGAGACCATACTTTCAATGTCGCCGTGCCATCTTCATGTAACGTCGCACCTAGTTTGCCATCATAAGCATAAAGCTCATCAATCATTTTCCATCCAGCACTTGCTGTGACAACTTTTTCTTGATACGTTACGCTGTAAGGACCCATCTCTAGATCGAAATTGCCAGTAAGTTCGACAGTCGTACCATTTTTTATTGTTGCTGCTGCTACTTGTACTTCGTCACCTGCTACATCTTTCACTGTAATAACTTTTAGAAGCTCTTCCTCTGATAAGCCTTCTGTTTTTGAAAATTTAAGTTCAATTTTCGTATCAGAAAGCAGTTCCGCAGAAATAAGCGCTACAGGAATTGAGCCGTATGGATTTGTATAGCCGGTTGTATCACCATCTTTCACAAAAATATGTTGATAGTCAGCTAACATCTCAAACTTTATATCACTAGTTTGGCCATCGCCTTTTTTATTTACAAAAAGGAAACCCATTGACTTTGCATCTTCTTTTAATTCAATATCATAATAAGCACCGTGCTTACCAACACCTGAAAGGTCTGTAGCGCCATCGGGCCAACTAGCAACAGCCCCTGATTCAGTTGCGACATCGCCCCAAACCCACGCTGCCCAGTTTTCATAGTCCCCAGCGTCTCTTTCATAATGGATTCGCACTGTGTTTTCAGGAAGGTCTACCGGCTCCCATAAAAATACTTGATCTGAACCTTGTTTAATCCAAATCTCATTGATTTCTGGAGAAAAAAGCTCAACTCTTTTATCATCTCCGTCTTTATCTCCATTTGTTACATTTAAGACTAAGAAACCAACTTTAGCAGCATCACTCTTTAATTCAAGATCAAGATATGCTCCATAATCAGTTAGTTCCTCGCTAAAAGGAATTCCTCCAGTCGGCCAGTTCTCTGTAGGAGATGCTACATCGTCCCACGTCCAAACACCGAGGTTTGCATAGTCATTATCAGTTCTTTGATAGTGAATTCTTAGTGTATTCTCAGCGATTTCACTAACATTTTCTTCGACATCACTTACAGTTCCTTCTGCCGCTACTACTGGTATGTAGCTAGTAAACACTGAGAAAACCATAATAAGGGCTAACCAAAATGATAGTGCTTTTTGATACTTTTTCCTCATCATACGTTTTTACCCCTTTCACACTTTTAATAGGTTGACCTTGTTTCGACGATTTGTGCAACCGTTTGCATAAATTGTTGTAAAAATACAGATAGCTAATAATCGTAGTTATTAATCAATCTGTGCAAACGCTGTCATTAGTCGTTGATTCTAAGATACTATGTTTTCTATGCTAAAGCAAGAAGAAAATTGGGGACAGGCACCTTTTCCCACTGTTACACCCACTATCACATTTAGAATAGGGAAAAGGTGCCTGTCCCTCTTTCTCATTTGTCTTAACGAAGACGATAAATAGTACTCTTTGATATTCCGGTTATTCTTGACAGTTGTTTTACCGTCACACCATTTAACTTTTTAAGCATGATTAAAGTAGCGTCCCTATTTTTTTTATCCATTTGCTGCAATTGACTTTTATTTGTGATTCCTAATTTATACAAATGCTGTAATACTTCGCTATCAGACCTTGTTACTTTTACCATATCATCTAAACATTGATCATCATTAGTTTGTGGCATGTATTCAATAAACAATTTAATCGCCTGGCTTCTATCCGCGGAAAGTAAATTAAGTCCGAAATCAATATCCACTATCTTCATTTTCCCGATATACTCATCTATACTTGTCCATTTACTTTCAAATATAGTTTTTTCCAAGCCAGCCTTTATTGGATTTTGGTGGATATATCTAAGAACAGTTAGAAAATAAGCTGAATTTTCTACATTTTCGCTCTTAAATCGATCTTGAAATAAATGTCCACACCGTTCATATTTCAAATTGTACCAATAAACATAGCTTGAACTAATTCTTTTTATTATTTCTGATACGCCCTCCTCAGACTCTTTCAATAATAAATGGATATGATTATCCATCAAACAGTAACTGTAAAGCTGGTATTTACTTATCTCTTTGTATTTTTTTAGCGTTTCTAAAAATCTTGACTTGTCTTCATCATCCTCAAAAATCAGTTGCCGATTAATTCCTCTCAACATAATATGATAGATACCACTACTACTCTTTTTCCTTGCTTTCCTTGGCATAGACGAATCACCTCAAGGTTGTTATTTGGGTCGATATTTATCCATTTCTACCTGTACCTAGTCACACTCAAACCAAAATTAAATTTTTAACAGTCAAATGCATAGCCTCCTTATACTCGACGTACTCTTAACGCATGAGAAAATAAAATGGGAATTTTAAAACATCCTGTTATGGAGAAAAAAATGAAAAAAGAGGGGCAATACTTACATAAATTACGTGGGTTATTGACTATATTTCGACTAATATTTTAATAAACCTGCAAATCAGAAAATTTTTTTAACGTGGGAAAAGGTGGTGGGAAAAGGGGACAGGCACCTTTTCCCATTACTTGCAGACTTGGTATCTATACCGTATAAAAAATACCTTCGTTGTCCAAGCTAGAATCCTAGGAAAGGAGGTTCTCATGCGACAAGTAATACTACTAACTGCTGTTATCGCCCTCTTAATTATCGGTATGAATACGGTCGTGGAAATGGCCGATACAAGAATGGACGAACCTTCATTTCGAGCTATTTATAAGCAA